>CANFSZ010000156.1 GCA_947449835.1 Opitutia bacterium | reverse complement strand
CGTCGTAGGGTTTGGCCCATTGGGGGTCTTCGTAGAGCTTGATCTGGCCCTTGGTGGTTTTGCCGCCTTCGTTGACGATGGTCCAGGTGATGGGGCCGTAGGGTTTGAGGCCCTCGGTGAGCATTTTGGATTGGAAGTCGTAGTCGTGGCAGCAACCGCCGGTGATGAGCAAGGCGCGGAGGGGTTTCGCCGCAGCGGCGGGGGTGGTGTCGGCGGCGAGGGCAAGCGATACGACGCCGGCGAAGAGGCTCAGGAGGACAACGAGACCGGTTTTCATGGGGTGGGGTTTTTTAGACGAAACGAGAAAGGGCGGGACTCAGCGGGTGAGGCGGTAGATGAGCAAAGCGGTGCGTTGGACGAGCTCGGGTACGGTGCTGAGATCGGCCCATTCGTTGGGCGCGTGGGCGCCGCCGCCGCGGATGCCGAGGCCATCAATCGCGGGCAAAGGCGGGGAAACAAATGCGACGTCGCCGGCTCCGCGGGAGCGCGGGTCGTAGGCCGTGATGGCAGGAAAACCGAGATCGCGACTCACGGCATCGAGCTGCGCCAGGACGGTACGGTTGGCGGCGGAATCGGGCATAGCGGGGTAGCCCTCACTAAACGTGATCGTCGCGGAGGTGCGCGGGAGATTTTTGGCGACGATGGCGCGCATCTTGGCTTGGGCTTCGGCGAATTGTTCGGCGCTGACGGTACGGAGGTCGCCGCGGATGAGCGTGCTTTGGGCGGTGATGTTGGTCTTGCCGGTGACATGGCCGCCGGTGCGGTCGAGGGTCGTCTCGGTGCCCCCGACGATGAGGGCGGGGTTGAGGGTGAGGCCGTCGAGTTTGCGTAGCTCTTGATAAAATTCGGAGAGGATGCGGGCGGCTTCGTAGACGGAGCCGGCGCCCATGGCGGTGGAGAAAATGGCGGAGGAGTGGCCCGTGGCGCCTTGCACCTCGACCGACCACGAGGCGCTGCCGCGGCGGGCGACGGTGGCGGTGTGGCCGATAGCGCCCTCGAAGGACAAAGCGATATCGCTGCGGCGCGCGGCGGCGAAGAGCTCGGCGCGGGCGACCTCGACCGGACGGCCAACGGATTCTTCGTCGCCGGTCATGACGACGAGGATCTGGGTGTTGGCGAGGGCACCGGCGGCGTGGAGTGCGCGGAGGGCGTAAATGAGAATAAGATCGCCGCCCTTGATGTCGTTAGTGCCGGAGCCGATGGCTTTGTCGCCCTCGCGGCGGAAGTTGCCGCCGGGCAAGACGGTGTCGAGGTGGCCGATCAGGAGGAGACGCTTGCCCTGGGTGCCGCGGTGTTCGGCGACGAGGTGGCCGGCGCGGCCGCTGGCGGCGGGGAGGGCGGCGAAACGGTACTCAAGACCGAGGGCGGAGAGTTGCGCGCCGAAGAGATCAGCGACTTGGCGCACGCCGGGGAGGTTTTCGCTCGGGCTGTTGATCTGGACGGCTTGCTCGAGGTCGCGGCTGAACGTGCCGACTTGGGCGTTCACGGCGTCGACGATTTTTTGCTCGGCGGGCGAGAGGGCGGCGGAGGCGGCGGGTACGGTGAAGGCGAGTACGACGAGGGCGAGGAGGTGTTGGGGCGACATGAAAGAAAAAGGTGCGGTTAAAGGTGGCGGTTGATGGGCGGGTGGTTGATTGAAAAATTAGATGCGTTCGAGCTTGAGCGGATACGTTTTGCCCGAAGCGAATTGGGCGACGTAGAGGCTCTCGTCGGTGTCGACGAGCAGATCGTGCGGGTGCAGAAACGTGTCTTCGCGGTGCCGCATGGGTTGGAGTTTGCCCGTGGCGTCGTAGAGGGGTGGGGTGCCGGCGATGTTGGAGACGACGCGGAGCTCGGCGTCGAGGACGGAGAGGAAGCCGCGGCTGTTGCGATCTTGGGGCCAGTTGTCGGCGAGGTGGGCGACGAAATAGTGGTCGCGGTGGCGGCGGATTTGGCGGGGGTTGCCGCCGGGCAGAGGCGTGCGTGCGAGCGGGCGACCGTCGAGATCGAGGCGGAGGAGATACTGTTGGTCGCTCATGGCGATCAAGAGCGAGGGCGCCGCATCGGGCGCGCGGAGGTCGATCATGCCGGCGTGTGGGCCCCAGTGAACGATGCCGCCCTCGGCGCCGCCGAAGATGCGGCGGAATTTTCCGTCGGCACCGTAGTGCAGGATGTAATCGCGGCCGTACCCATCGAGGACGTAGAATTCGCCGGTAGGCAAATGGAGCGTCCAAGACGGGCGGTATTGGTCTTCCTTCTCGTACTTGCCGGTGTGGGCCGGCCAGCGCCATTCATTGAGGAGTTGACCGTCGAGCGTGGTTTTGGCGACGCGGTGCGTGGTGAGATCGGTGATGAAAAGGACTTCGCGGTCGCCTTCGGTGACGAGTGAGAGTCCGTGCGCGCCGGGGAACGAAGTGCCCCATTTATGGACCAGGCGGCCAGCACGGTCGTAGATGATGACGTTGTTGGCCGGGTGATTGGTGAGAAGAATGATGTGGCCGGCGCGGTCGCGGGCGAGGCCATGGCAGTCGTTGACGGGCGTGGCGGCATCGAGGACGCCCCAGCCGGGAACGACGCGGTAGCGGAACTCGCCTTGGCCCAAGACGGGCGCGGAGGAGACGATGGCCGGTGCTTGGCCTCTGGCGGAGACGAA
Organism: Opitutia bacterium; assembly: GCA_947449835.1. Lineage (GTDB taxonomy): Bacteria > Verrucomicrobiota > Verrucomicrobiia > Opitutales > Opitutaceae > Tous-C4FEB. The sequence goes on along the minus strand of CANFSZ010000156.1, from coordinate 373 downwards.
AGCGCCAGCGGCGACCGCACCGGCGGTTTTTAGAAAATGACGGCGAGTGAACATGGCCGAAGCGCGAGGGTGGCGAGGCGAGGCGAACGGGCTACGCGAGGAGTTTTTGGATGACGTTGCCGTGGACGTCGGTGAGGCGGAAGTCTCGGCCTTGGAAACGGAAGGTGAGTTTTTTGTGATCGAGACCGAGCAAGTGCAGAATCGTCGCGTGCAGATCGTGGACATGGGCGCGATCGGTGACGGAATTGAAACCGAGTTCGTCGGTCTCGCCGATGATGGTGCCGGCCTTGGTGCCGCCGCCGGCGAACCACATCGTGAACGCGTCGATGTGGTGATTGCGGCCCGTGGTGTCGCGGTTCTCGCCCATCGGCGT
>CANFSZ010000155.1 GCA_947449835.1 Opitutia bacterium | reverse complement strand
CCGAAGGCGGCGGGCCACGTTTCGTCGCGCGTGAGTTTTTCGTCGATGTGAAACAAAGAGCGCCCGGAGAGAAGCATCGCGCGCGAGGGGACGCAGGTCGCGCCGTTCATGCCGCCTTGCATGTAGGCGTGATTGAAGGCGACGCCGCGGCGCGCGAGGCGGTCGAGGTTGGGCGTGTGGATGTGAGCGTTGCCGAGGGCGGCGATGGTATCGGCTCGTTGGTCGTCAGCGAAAATGAACAGCACGTTGGCCGGAGCGGCGGCCGCGGCGGTGAGTCGAAATGCCCAAGTGAAAACCAGCAGCGTGAGGACGCGCTGAAACGAGGTGGTACGGCGGGGCATTTTGAAACGGGGCTTAGGCGGGCTCAGTCGCCTTTTTTGGTGGGCGTGGAGCGGGCGGCGGGATTGCCGGATTGAGCGCCTTCGGCGGCGATCTCGGCGCGGAGTTGGCGGAGCGTGGCGGTCATGGCGCGGACGCGCTCGGGGTGTTGCGCGGCGAGGTTTTGTTTTTCGCCTAGGTCGGCCTTGAGGTCGTAGAGTTCGACGTGGGTGAGCGTCGCGTCGGCGATGAGTTTCCACTGGTCGTCTCGGAGCGCGATGGTCCACGGTTTGCCGATGGAGAAATCGTACTGCCAATAAAGCGGGTGAGGGCGTCTGAGAGGTTGGCCAACGAACAGCGGGAGTAGGTTCGTGCCGTCGAGTGCGCGGTCGTGCGGGGGCGCAATGCCGGCGAGCGCACAGGCGGTGGGTAGGAAATCGAGGTTGCAGATCGGTTCGGCGCTGATGGCGCCGGCGGCGACGTGACCGGGCCAACGGATGATGCCTGGGACGCGGTAGCCGGCTTCGGTGACGTGGAGTTTCATGCCGCGCAGCGGGCCGGGAGAACCGTAGCTACGCTCAGCGCCTTTGTAGCGCTTGAGCGTTTCGGGTCCGTTGTCGCTGGAAAAGTAGATGAAGGTGTTGTCACGGAGTCCGTGATCATCGAGGTAGCGAAGGAGCTGGCCGACGGCGGCGTCCATCTGCGAAGCGGTGCCGAGGTAGTGGCGGCGGTCGGGGTTTTTCTCGTCCGGATAGAGGGCGAGAAATTCTTCAGTGGCAGCGACGGGCTCATGGGTTTCGTGAAACCAGAGGTTTAAGAAAAACGGTGCGTCGGCGGCGCGCTGGGTTGCGTCGAGCCAACGCGTGGCTTCGGCGACGACGATATGTGAAGATGGACCGGCGAGCGGGCCGGCGGGTTGGCCGTTGCGGATGAAATTGCGGGGATTGAGGTGGCTGGGAGCGGCGTTGTTTTGGGTGTAGAGCCAGTGGTCGAAGCCGGCGTCGCCGGGCGTGGGTTCGGAACCGTCGGTGCGGCTGTTGAGGTGCCACTTGCCGGCGTGAAACGTGTGGTAGCCGGCTTTTTTCATAAGCTGGGCGACGGTGATTTCGGTGGGGCGCAGAAAGATGCCGCTCTGCGGGGGAATCCAATCGCGGATGCCGAGGCGGTTGGGGGTGCGGCCCGTCATGAGCCCAGCGCGGGAGGGCGAACACACGGGCGAGGCGGAATAACAATCGGTGAAGCGGGTGCCTTCGCGGGCGAGTTGATCGAGGTGCGGCGTGCGGATCTCGGGATGTGCGAAGCAACTAAGGTCACCGTAGCCGAGGTCGTCGCAGAGCAGCACGATGATGTTGGGGCGCGGCGCCGGTGCGGCTGCAAACGCGAGCGCGGGCACGGCGCACCAGAGCGTTAAAAATAAGTGACGGCAGGCGCGCGGGAAATTCATCGGGAAAGCGTAAATGGTGCCGGCGACGCGAGGGCCACAGGTTAGATTAAGGCGTGATACGTCCTGGGGCGCGGATGCCGGCGCCGGTGCGTTGGGTGAGTGAGTCGCCGAGATCGGCGCGGCAGATTTCGACGAAGGCGAGGAGGCGTTGGACGACGTCGGGGTGAGCGGTGGCGACATCGGTGGTTTCGCTGCGATCGTTTACGAGGTCAAAGAGAACGGGTTTTTTGAGCGCGTGATTTTCGTATTTGGCGGGGAGGCCGTCGCGCCCGCCGGGTCGTCCGGCGAGCGTGCGGTACGTGTGCGCGAGTATGAGCTTCCAATGGCCGTCGGCGCTCGTGACTGATTGAAGTTCATTTTGGTTGTACCACGTGGCGTAGCCGGCGTGGGGGTTGGTAGCGCCGGCTTGGCTGGTGAGGAGCGGCCAAACGTCGAGGCCGTCGATGGGAAGCGCGGGGAGCGGCGCGTCGATGAGGCGCGCGAGCGTGGGCAATAAATCGATGGTCATCACATAGGCGTCGCTGCGGGTGTGAGCAGGAATGTGTCCGGGCCAACGCATGAGGCAAGGCACGCGGGTGCCGCCTTCCCAAGCTGTACCTTTGCCTTCGCGGAGCGGGCCGGCGCTGCCCGCGTGGTTGCCGTAGCTGAGCCAAGGGCCGTTATCACTGGTAAATATGATAAGCGTATCGCGCGTGAGATCGTGGTGTTCGAGCGTGCGGAGGATTTCACCTGCCGACCAATCGAGCTCCATCATGACATCGCCGTAGAGTCCGGCGCCGGAGCGGCCTTTAAACGCAGCGCTTACGGCGAGCGGGACATGCGGCATTGGGTGCGCGAGGTAAAAGAAAAACGGTTGGTCGTGGTGGCGGTTGATGAAGGAAACGGCGCGCGCGGTGAAGCGTTGCGTAAAGTCGGCCATCGTGGCGGGCGAGACGTTGGGGTCGATGATGCGACCGTCTTCGTAGAGCGGAAGCGGCGGGTACGTGCCGGGTTTGGCCTCCGGGTGATGCGGCCACATATCGTTGGAATAGGGCAGGCCGAAGGATTCGTCGAAGCCGTGGCGATTAGGCTGAAACGGCGCGTTGTGGCCGAGGTGCCATTTGCCCGCCATGCCAGTGGCGTAACCGCGCGCTTTAAAAATCTCGGGTAAGGTCGTCTCGCTGGCGTTGAGTCCGTGGGTGGCGTTGGGCCCGAGTGCGCCGTGAATGCCGATGCGGTTGGAATAGGCGCCCGTGAGCAAGGCGGCGCGAGAGGCGGAGCAAACGGGTTGGGCGACGTGGAAATTCGTGAACATCGTG
>CANFSZ010000154.1 GCA_947449835.1 Opitutia bacterium | reverse complement strand
GTAGGGGCCGGATTTTTCGTTGCGACCGCCCCAGCCGCCAAGGCCGATGATCGCGTTGTATTCGGGCCAGTCGGCGAAAGCATTATTGGCGGCGTGATAGGAAACGAAGCCGCCACCGTTTTTGACGTAGTCGAGGAAAGCAGCATCGACCACGGCGGGCCAACGCTCGCCGTTGTAGTTTGAAACGACCACATCGTAGCTGGCGAAGGCGGGGCGCCATTTTGCCCAGAGCGCCGGTGCGTTGGCTTGGTGGGCGGCGAGGGCGGCGGCGTGTTTTTGAAGGGCTTCGGCGTGTGCGGTTTTTTGCGCGGGAGTGGCGTCTTTGGGCAGACGCGGCGCGCTGGGTGCGGCGGCGGGCGAGGTGGAGACCTCGACGGTGAAGCGGCCGGTATCTTCGAGGATGCGTTTAAGCAGCGGGGTGGTGGTGGCCCAGCTATGATTGTTTTGGCCGTCCAAAATGAGGACTTTGATTTTGGCGGGCGCAGCGTGCATTGAGGCGGTGAACGCGAGCAAGCAGGCAACAAGGAGGAGACGTGGGGTGAACATGGGGAGGACTTTAGAGCGAATGAGCGGCGGAGATTTGTAAAACGTTTTGCAGGCGCTTGGGCGCAAAAAAGGCGAGGCTTTTTGGGCCTCGCCTTGATTGAGTGGGGGCGCGGAGCGCGCCGGTTTTTAGAAGTTGAGCGTGGCGCTGAGACGGTAGGTGCGACCGGTCTGCCAGACCGCGCCGTAGAATTTATCGTCGTTGGCTAGGTTAGCGAGGTTCAGCTGGACCGAGGTGTTGTAGCGGCCGAGTTTGTAGCGGTAGCCCATGTTCAAGTCGTACAGATAGTGCGCTGGAACGAGGCGGCGATCGACCGTGATTGCGCCGGTGGCCGTCGCCACGCTGATCAGTTCGGCTTCGCGTTGGCCGAGATATTTGGTGGCGAACATGAGCCAGGTGTTTTTCAGCAGACCTTGGTTGAACTCGTAGCGCACGAAGGCGGTGCCGGTGTATTTGGAAATGTCGGTGGAAGGTTTACCGAGGTAGCGGCTCGAACTGCCGCCGGCGGCGACGAAGTTTTGCTGGGCGAGGAGGCGCAACGCGTCGGGATTGGCGGGGGTGGCGAAGGGCGCGATCTCTTTGATTTGAACGTCGTTTTGGGAGACGCCGAAATTAAAGCGCAGATTGCGCAGCGGGATATAGTCCACCTTCAGGTCGAAGCCCTTGGAATCGGTGGAGGTTTTAACGAAGGCGCCGAAGCCGGAGCCGTTGACCGTGCCGGTGGGGGCGATGAGGAGATTTTGAATGGCCGCGCCGAAGTTCACGGGGCGGTCTTTGTCGCTCATGGCGAAAGTGGCGAGGTTGACGAGCAGCTTGCTCTTAAAGAGGTCGAAGCGGATGCCGGCTTCGGCGTTTTTCACGGTGGCACCGTCGAGGGGCACGCCGTTGCCGTCGTAGGCGGAGTAAGCGGGGCCGGGGTCCACGGCACTCATCGAGTTGGCGTAGAGACGAATCCAGTCCACGGGTAGCCAGATGGCAGTCACGCTCGGGGCGGTGTTACGCACGGGCTTTGGGCGGCGGACGCCGTTGAGCGTGGAACCGCTGCTGGCGGGCGCGGCGCCGTTCCAGAGGAAGTTGCCGGCGGTGTCGTAGACGTTGCCGGCGCGGTCGTTGCGGGAATCAAAGAGGCCAACGATCGTTTGAAAACGGTCTTTGAAGAAACTGCTCTGGAGATTGGCGTAGAGGTTGCGGTCCCAGAAGAGCGAGGTGAGGTAGGAAGACTTGATGCCCGGGGCTGTCTCGGGGCCTTGGGGGTATTGGTTGATGGCGGTGTAATCCCAGCGCTTGACCGAGGTGTAATCGCGGGGATTGCGGAAGCGTGAAAGGATGGCGTCGGCCGACATGTTTTCCCAGGCTTGGGTGACGACGTTGGTGGGGGTGCCGGTGTTGCCGTAGTAGAAGTTTTGATTCGGGGCGTTATTGCCGGAGCGAAGCGGGCCGTAGCTGATGCCCGTGATCATGCGGTGCTGCACGGAGCCGGTTTTGAAGGCGAAGTAGAGTTCGCTTTTCCAGGTAGGGCGGACGGTGCGGGCGGAATTGGTGATATTGTCGGGCCGGATATCGAGGATCTGCGGCTGGTTGGTGCCGGACGACGGACGCAACATCGCGAGGAAGCGCGGGTCGTTGCGAATGACGAGCGGGATGGAGCTGTCGTTGGCGTTGCGCAGGGCGACGCCGAAGCTGCGGCTGCGGACGTTGATGTCTTCGGAGCTGAAACCGCCCCACCATTGGATGTTTTCGGTGAAGCTGTGGTCGAGGCGGTAGGTGGTGACGTAGGTGCGCTCTTTGCGGAATGTGTCTGGGCCTTCGAAGCGAAAGTCGCGCTGGTTGGGCGTGGTGAGGACGCGGGAAGTGCCGGGGCGGCCGTCGATCAAGGTGCCGTAAGGCGTGCCGTCGGGCGCGAGGGTGTTGTCGGTGAGAAAAAAGTTGCGGATGTTGTCGCGGGTGTTGAAGCGGGATTCGATGGAAGCGAGGACCTTGGTCTTGGGCCCGAGCGCGAGGGTGACGGTCGGGTTCATGACGAACGTATCCATCTGGTAGTACATCGCGTTACTCTTGGTCGTCTGGTAGGACATGGGCAGCGCGACGCCTAATTGTTTGTTTTTGCCGAAGGGCGCGGAGACCAGGAGCTCGGCGCGGCGGAAATCAAAGGAACCAATCGTGGTGCCTAGGCGCACGACGGGGCGGTTGCTCGCTTGGATGCTGCTGACGTTGACGACGCCGCCGGTGCCGTTTTGCCCGTAAAGCGCGCCGCCCGGGCCTTTGATGATGTCCACGCGGCTCATGGTGATCGGGTCCATCGGCACGAAGCGGGCGAAACCGTCTTTCTTCATGCCGGCGGAGATGCCGCGGATTAGGAGCGTGGTGTTTTCGGGGTTGTCCTTGGTGCCGCCGACGCCGCCGGCGGTGGTGTCGAGCTGGATGCCGGAAACGTATTCGAGCGCATCGCGGATATCGAGGGCGCCGATGTCGCGCATGAACGCCGGGGTGAGCACCTCGATGTTCATCGGGAGGTCTTTGACGGGCGTGTTGTAACGCGTGCCCGTGGT
>CANFSZ010000153.1 GCA_947449835.1 Opitutia bacterium | reverse complement strand
GCTCATCGGCATGGGTTTCGCGTATTTTAACCAAAATATCTCGCGGCGTAATCCCCGTTACGACGATCCGATCTTTGACGCCAATCAGACCCAGCCGCAGCTCGTCGCCGCGGGTGAAGAACGTTTCATGGGGGGCGCGCTGGAAGGTCGTTTTAAAGTTTCTGAAGTCTGCTCCTTCAGCGGACGCCTCACCTATAACCAGGCGCTCACGACGCGTTCGCCGGATTTGCCCGAGGAGATCGGCCGGGCGCTGACGCGTTTCCCTCGACTCACCGGCAGCCTGAGTGGGCGCTACGCGTTTGGCACGGAAGGCAGGAAAGCGGGCCTGAGTATGGGTGGTGCGCTCACGCACGTGAGCAGCACGGTGGCGAGTTACGAGACGGCCACGCACGCGTATCAACAGTACCCGAGTTACACGTTGGCGAGTCTTAGTCTGAGTTACCGGATGAAACTAGGTAACTACAACCACGGCGTCACGGTGAGTGTGCGCAATGCGCTCGACCGCGACCTGCTCGCTCAAGTCGCCCGCGTCGGCGCCGGCCGCGAGTTCGCGCTCAATTACGGCGTGGGTTGGTGAGGGAGAGAAAGGCGCGTTTTCAGGTTCGGGGGTTTCTGCAAAAACATTTTTGCATAATCGGGTCCAAGGTGTCTGTGTGAGCTTTCTTCTATGCCTAAATCCCGATCCAAGTCTCCGGTGCGCGCGACCGTGCGTGGTATTGCCGATGCGGCGGGCGTGTCGATCGGCTCGGTTTCCTCGGTGTTAAACAATCGTCACGTCGAGCGGCGGATTTCTCCGGCGACGGTGGAAAAAATCCGCGCGGCGGCGGCGGAGTTGGGTTATTTGCCGAATATCAGTGCGCGGCGGTTGCGGAGCGGCGGATCGAGTAAAAACACGGTCGTGTTGGCGTTGATCACCAGTTTCGAGGCGCCGATTCCGTTGGTGAAGCATTTCATCGCGGCGTTGCAGCGGGCGGTGGCGGCAGGGAGCGATCATTCGTTTTCGTTGTTGATCGAGATGTTTCCGGCGGGGCATCTGCGCGAGATGCCGGGTTTGCTCACGGGTGATCATTTTAACGCGGCGTTGATCATGAATACTACGGCGGCGGATGATGCCTTTCTCACGCGGGTGCATCTGCCCTATCCATCGGTTTTAGTGAATCGCGCGATTCCGGGATACGCTTCCGTGGTCGAAGCGGTCACGACCGGTGCGCGGCCGGCGGAGATTCTTTTTCGCAGTAAGCGGCAGCGTTTGGCGGTGTTGCACGGCAGTCCGTTGACGCAGAGCACGCGCGCGCGGGTGGATACGTTTATGCAGCGTTCGACCCAACTCACAGGCAGCGCTCCGGCGGAGATCGTCGCGGAGAATCTCTCGGAAGCGGCGGGCTATGAGGCGCTGCAGGCTTTTCTTGAACGCGGGGGGAAATGCGACGGGTTGTACGCGGTATCGGATGCGTTGGCGCTGGGGGCTTATCGCGCGATTAAAGAGCGCGGGCTAACGATCCCAGCCGATATGGCGGTGATGGGGGTGGGTGACTACGATATCGCGCCGTTTTTTGATCCGCCGCTTTCGTGTGTGGGCGTGTCGCATCGGGAATTAGCGGAGCAGGCGAGTGCGTTGTTGTTGCAGCAACTCGCACGCGGGGCCGAGCCCGGGCGCACGGTGGCGGTACCATTGGTGGAGGCGCTGCGGGCGTCTTCGGGCCACCGGGAAACGTCCTCGCTCGGGTGAGGCGCGGGGCCGCACCCGAGGGGGAATCGGTTTAGTGGGCGGCTGGGGCGGCGGTCTTTTTCTCGAGCCAGACTTCGCTGATGCTGCAGCCGGTACCGTTACCACCGAGTCCGGGCTCACGGGTCCAGTTTAAGGAGAGTTTGCCGGAGGCGGTGGCGGTGCGCGGGATATCAAAGGCGACAGGCGCGATGGGATTGGCGCGCGTGATGTAGGGGTGGACTTCGATCGTGCCGTTGGCGACCAGGCGGATTTTAGCTTTGGAGCGGATGTCAGGGTAGACGACGCGCACGCGGTATTCGGCGGTGGGATCGAGTTGAGTGTAATGGAGGGTGACGCTGTTGTCGTTGAGGCCCCAGGCGAAATCGACCCACGAAGTGCGCAGCGGCAGGGGCGAGCCGACGCCGGCCGCGATATGACCGTCAAGAGGGGTGCGCAGGAAGGCAGGATCGCGTTCGTGGCCAAGACCGCGATCGAGGTGCGGTGAGGCGGAGGCGTTGCCGAGGTCGTCGTAAAAACCGCCGGGGCCGGGATTGGTCCAGGTCGTGATTTCGTGGAGCTGGGCGAGGCGGGCGGATTCTTTGTCGAGTTGACGGATGGCGGCGAAGCGGGCGGTGAGCCACGCGCGGTTGTTGAGCGGGTAATCAAGGGTGTCCAAGCTGGCGCCGCGGCCTTGGGCAATCGCACGGTAAAGCGGGACGCTGAGTTTCATTTTAATACTTTGAAACAGAGCTTCGGCGAGTTGGTAGGTGCGGGTGCGCCAGGCCTGGGCGGTAGGTTGCGTGATGGCTTGGTTGAGGATGTCTTCGGCTCGGCTCATCGCTTGGGCGGCCCCAAGGGAAGGCGCGGTGCGGAGGGTCTCCATCGCGCTGGCCTCTAGCGCCGTTTCATGGATCAAGCGAGCGCGCACGGTGGCGTCGAAATACGCGCGGTAGAGCGCCATCTGAAAGCGCCAATTTTGGAGATCGCGCGGGGTGGCGGCGCGTTCCATCGCTTGGAATTGAGTGAGGGTGGTGTACACCTCTTCGTGAGGCAGGAGTGGCCCTTGCCAGTTGCGCTCGAGGGCAAAAATACCTTGGGCGAAATCATCGGCGAGTCGTTCGCTAATGAAGTAGCGCCCATAGTCGCGCAGAACCTCTTGGAGCGAGGCATCGGGATCCCAGCTTAGGCGGGACCAGACGGTTTTATTAATATCATCGGTGCAGCCTTCAGAGTAGGTGACCGCGCCAATGGTGTGGGGTTGGAGTAGGCGGATGATGTTCGCCATGTCGTGCGGCCGGGTGGTGATAGGCTCGCGGGTTTCAGTGAGGACAAAGGCGCGGTCCCAATCGGCGATCGGGTATTGGCAACTGCGCGTGTGGGTGATGTCGGGGTAGTAGCGGAT
>CANFSZ010000152.1 GCA_947449835.1 Opitutia bacterium | reverse complement strand
TAGATTTCAGGTTGCGGTGGGCAAGCGCGGCACGTTCACTGACCCCTCCATGAGCCTCGACGCACCTGCACTTAGTCTGGTGAACGGTGCCCCGTTTTCTTTCGGGGTGGCCGCGGCGTGCTTTAACGCGGAGCTGGTTGAGGGTCTTTTGCAGAGTTTCCGCGCGACGCTCAACGCCCAGGGCGTGCGCGCCGAGCGCATCGAAGTCGTGCGCGTTCCCGGCTCGCACGAGGTGCCCTACGCGATCCACTTGCTCGCGGAGAGCGGTCGGCATGATTGCTTGGTCGCGCTCGGGGTCTTGATCGGCGGCGACACCAACCACCACGAGATGGTGGGCAACAGCGTCTCGCACGCCTTGCAACACGTTAGCCTCGCTGCGCGCCTCCCCGTGATTAACGGCGTGATCGTGGCCAATACGCGCGCTCAAGCCGAGGCGCGTTGCCTCGGTGCGATCAATCGCGGCGCCGAATTCGCCCAAGCGGCCCTCACCATGGCCGCGCTAAAATCTTCCTACTCTCGATGAGCAAAGCCCTTTTCACCCAGCGTCGCGACGGTCGCGTCGCCGCCCTGCAATACCTCTACGCTTGGAGCCTTAACGAGCCCAAAAATCTCGCCGAGGATCTCGTGACGTTTTTCGAAAACCTCGAGCAACCGCGTCCGCATTACGCTTACGCCGAGGAGCTCATCCAAGGATTTATCCTGAATCAGGCGGACATCGACGCCACGATTAAGACGCTCGCTCAGAACTGGGAATTTGAACGCATCGCCAAGATCGATTTGGCGATTCTGCGGCTCGCGATTTACGAGATGAAACACCGCAAGGACATCCCGCCCGTCGTTTCCATTAACGAGGCGATCGATCTCTCGAAACAATTTTCCAACCTCGACGCCAAGCGCTTCATCAACGGCATCCTCGACCGCTACAAAGGTCAGATCGGCCGTGACGCGCGCAAGGTCGAGATCGCTTAAGCGCGGGATTTTCGCTGCGGTCCGCGCGGGTTTTTTCCTCTGAGTTTCATTGCCGATGTTTGGTCTCTTTAAAAAATTCAAAGACGGCTTCGCGAAAACGTTTACCGCGATCGGAGAAAAAACCCGCGGACTTTTCGGTGGCCGCAAGATCGACGCCGCTTCACTCGGCGAGCTCGAAGAAGCGCTTTACAATGCGGATTTTGGCGTGGCGACAACCGAGGAGATTCTTCATGAAATCAAACTCGCGCATCAAAAAGACGCGACCCTCGCCGGCCAACAAGCCGCCGCCATCGGCTCCGCCGTGCTGCAACGCGTGCTCGCCGGCAGCGAGCGCGCGATCAAACCCGCCGCCCAGGCGCCTACGGTGATCGTGCTGCTCGGCGTGAACGGCTCGGGCAAGACCACGACCACCGCGAAGCTCGCGTGGAAGTTAAAACAAGAGGGGAAAACCGTCGTCGTCGCCGCTTGCGACACCTTCCGCGCGGCCGCCGTCGAACAACTTAAAACCTGGGCGCAGCGACTCGATTTGGAAATCGTCGCGAGCCACACCGGCGCGGATTCGGCGGCGGTCGCGTTCGATGCGTTGCAGGCGGCGAAGAGCCGCGGTCGGGATTACCTCATCGTCGACACGGCCGGTCGCCTGCACAACAAAAGTAACCTCATGGAAGAGCTCGCGAAAATTAAACGCGTGCTCGCCAAGGTCGATCCGACGGCGCCGCATGAATCGTGGCTCGTCGTCGATGGCTCGCTCGGGAGCAACTCCATCGAACAGGCGAAAGCGTTTCACAAAACTTTCGGCCTCACCGGCCTTGTGATTACGAAGCTCGACGGCACGTCGCGCGGCGGCGCGATCGTCGGGATCTGGCGCGAATTAAAACTGCCGATCTACTTCGTGGGCCTCGGCGAGCAGAAGGAAGATTTGCAGCCGTACAGCGTGGAGAACTACGCGCGCGCGGTGTTTGGCTTGGAGACTTGATCACCCGTTGCGGCCGGTGCGTTGGGCGGGCAAGGATTGCTGCATTCGTGTCACGGTTTCATGCCGATTTCAGCGCGGATGTCATATTAGCGTTACGCGAATGATTAAGGCTTTGTTCGGTGAAGAGACGTGGACCAACTGGCCGCGATTTAACTTCCAACTCTTGAAACCTATGAATCGTTTGTTCATTTCTGCTCGTTTTTATTTTTGTGCACTGAGCACCGCACTCACGCTGGTCTCCGTGCAATCTGGTTACGGCCAAAACGCGCCGGTGGCGCCGAATGCGGCTGCGGAGCCCTTGAAGCTCGAAGCGCTCACCGTGACGGGCACGCGGCGTTTGGATCGTACTCTGGTGGAATCCATGGTGCCGGTCGATGTGGTGAGTCCCGAGACGTTGCAATCTTCGGTCTCGGGGGAACTCACCGACAAGCTAGTTCAAGCGGTGCCGTCATTTAATGTACAGCGCCTCACGATCGGAGAAGGTGCAGCGTTTGTGCGTCCAGCGCGCTTGCGCGGTCTCTCGCCGGATCACACCCTGGTTTTGATTAACGGTAAACGGCAGCATCGCTCCGCCTTGATTACCGGTGGTTTTTCGCAAGCCGCTGATTTGGGTCAGATTCCGGCCTTTGGTTTGCAGCGGGTGGAAGTATTGCGGGATGGTGCCTCAGCGCAATATGGCTCCGACGCCATCGCCGGCGTGATCAACCTCGTGCTCAAAGATCGAATCGGTTACGAAGGGTTTGGCCAAGTGAGCCAATATTTCGGCGGCGACGGATTTAATCGCCAGGTCGGCTTCGATGCGGGTTTCAAATTGCCGGCCGGCGGGTTTCTCAACGTCGCTTTGGAATACCTTAAGGCTGATCGTACCTCGCGCTCGATCCAGCGCACCGATGCGTTGGCCTACATCGCAGCTCATCCTGAGCGCGCGGCCGCCGTGCGAAAGCCGGTTCAGCGTTGGGGCCAGCCCGAACGTGAATCCCAGCGCCTGATGCTGAATGGAGCGTTGCCTGTGACTACCTCGATCAAGGCCTATGGTTTTATGATCTTCGGCTCGGGTGATGGATTGGACGATTTCAACTGGCGCAATCCTGACACCAACGCGGCGTTTAAGCGTTCGATTTATCAAAACGCGCCGACGTCGCTTTATCCTAATTATTCCTTGGTGGAGCGTTTTCCCGGCGG
>CANFSZ010000151.1 GCA_947449835.1 Opitutia bacterium | reverse complement strand
TCCACGCGCGCCTCGAAGCGGAGTTCGGCTTCGGCGCGCGATTGCAGGCTCGTGAGATCGAGTTCGTTCATCGCGGCAAACTCCGCCCGATGCGCCACCCAGAAATAATCTTTCGGCGCGATATCGACGACGATCAGTCGCGCCACGCGCTCGGGCTGCCGACACGCGAGGAGCATCGCGACCTTCCCGCCCATGCTGTGCCCGAGGAGCGAGACCCGCGCCAGGCCTTGCGCATCGAGCCACGCGATGACGTCGCCGACCATCGCGGCGTAGGTCATCTCATCATGATGCGGTGAACCGCCGTGGTTCCGCAGATCGAGGGCTAGCACGTGATACATGTTCGTGAGTTCGCGCCCCGCCGTTTGCCAATTCCGCGAGGAACCCAAGAGGCCGTGCAGAATCACCAAGGGCGGTTTCCCCGCCCCGCCGAGATCACGATGAAAGAGTGGCACCACACCCGAAACCAAAGACGGGAATCGTTCCCGCCGGCAAGGTTCGGCTCATTTTTTCGTGTATTTCGCTGCGTTCGTGGTTTCCAATCCTCGCTCCATGTCCGACGTCCCCAAGCTCACCCCGATGATGCAGCAGTACTTTGAGGTGAAGCGCGGGCTGGCCAAAGACACGTTGTTGCTCTTCCGCCTTGGCGACTTCTTTGAGCTCTTCTTCGAGGACGCCGTGGTCGCCTCCAAGATTCTCGGCCTCACGCTCACCAAGCGCCAGGACCACGCGATGGCCGGACTCCCGTCCGTCTCCCTCGACAACTACGTCACCAAGCTCCTCGCCGCCGGCAAGAAAGTCGCCATCTGCGACCAAGCCGAGCCCGCCCAAGCAGGCAAACTCGTCCGTCGTCAACTCACCCGCATTCTCAGTCCCGGCACCACGCTCAACGCCGCGCAACTCGACGCGGCGCGCAACCACTACCTCTGCGCCCTCGCTCACGACAACGCCGGCTTGCACGCCGCTTGGCTGGATTTATCCACCGGCGAGTTCCGCGTCGCGACCGATGCCACGATCGCTGATCTCCTCCCCGTCCTGACCGCCCTCGATCCGGCCGAGTTGCTCGTGCCCGACGGCGCCCTCGCCCGCTGGGCCGCCGCGCCGCACGATCAAGCAGCCACGCACGCGCTCCATGCTTTTTGCCTCGGCCGCCTCACGACCGAGCTCGCCGGCTACCATTTTGAAACCGCGACCGGCGCCAAGACGGTCATGGATACGCTTGGCGTGCTCAACCTCCAGGGCTTCGGCTTCGCGCACACGCACCCCGCTCTCGGACCCGCCGGCGCGCTCGTCTACTACGCGACCGAAAATCTCTGCGCCAAACCGGAAAACCTTCGCGGCCTCCAAGAATACCGCAGCGCCCGCACGCTCCTGCTCGACCCCGCAACGCTCCGCAATCTCGAGATCTTCACCTCTTCGCGCGGCACCCGCGACGGTTCACTCCTCACCGCAATTAACCGCACCGCGACCGCGACCGGCGCGCGTCTGCTTGAGCGTTGGCTCGCCGCACCTACGTTGGAGCTCGCGGAGATCCATCGCCGCCAACAACTCGTCGGTGAACTCCTCGATCAACCCACTCCGCTCGCGACCTTGCGCGAACGCCTCGGCCACGTCCGCGACATCCCGCGCATCCTCGGCCGGCTGCAAAATCGTCTCCGCAATCCCCGCGAACTAGGCGGCATCCGCGACACGCTCCTGCAATTGCCCGAGCTCCGCGCGACGCTCGCAGCCTTCGGCCCGTCGGCCGCGTTGACCACGATCAGCGCACAACTCCAAGAACTCCCGCCGCTCCGCCAGCTGCTCGTCTCCGCTCTCGCCGACGAATTGCCGGCCGACTTCACCGATGGCAATTTCATCCGCGCCGGTTACGACGTCGAGCTCGACCGCCTGCGCGCGCTCACGACCGACAGCAAAGCCTGGCTCTCCGATCTCGAGCGCGCCGAGCAAGAACGCACCGGCATCCGCAGCCTAAAAGTCCGCTTCACGAATAATTTTGGTTACTACATCGAAGTCACCAAGGCCAACCTCCACCTCGTCCCCGCTGACTACATTCGCCGTCAGACCACCGTCGGCGGCGAGCGCTACGTCACCGAGGCGCTCAAGCTAAAGGAAAAGGAAATCTTCCACGCCGAAGAAAACGCCCTCGCCCGCGAACACGCGCTCTTCGCGACCCTCATCACCGCGATTCTTGATGACTCTATCGCGCTGGCCCAGACCGCCGACGCTCTCGCCGAGCTCGATGTGCTCGCCGGCTGGGCGTTGCTCGCCCGCGAATGGGATTATTGCCGCCCCGTCCTCGATGAAGGTGATGTCTTGGAAATCACCGAAGGCCGCCACCCGGTCGTCGAACAAATGCTCAAGTCCGCCGACGTCGCCCTCGCGCGCGGCGCCACCTCGGCCTTTGTGCCCAACGACACCGTGCTCGCCTGCGACGAAGCGCAGATCGCGTTGCTCACCGGCCCCAACATGGCGGGCAAATCAACCTACATTCGCCAAGTCGCACTCATCACGCTCATGGCCCAAGTCGGCTGTTGGGCGCCCGCGAAAACTTGCCGCGTCGGCCTCGTAGATCGCATTTTCTCCCGCGTCGGCGCCAGCGACGATCTCGCGCGGGGCAACTCGACCTTCATGGTCGAGATGAACGAGACCGCCAACATCCTTAACAACGCCACCGCGCGCTCGCTGATCATCCTCGACGAAATCGGCCGCGGCACCTCGACCTACGACGGCCTCAGCATCGCCTGGGCGGTAGTCGAACACCTCCACCGCGAGCCCGAGCGCGGCCCGCGCACGCTCTTCGCGACGCATTACCAAGAGCTCACGCAACTCGACAAACACCTCCCGCGCCTGCGCAACTTCTCCGTCGCGGTGAAGGAATGGAATGACGACATTGTCTTCATGCGTCGCGTCGTCCCCGGCGCCGCCGATCGCAGCTACGGCATCCAAGTCGCCCGACTCGCGGGCTTGCCCTTGAGCGTGATCGACCGCGCGAAAACCATCCTCGCCAAACTCGAAAGCGACGACGCCACCGTGGCTTTGCCCGCGCCGACGCTGACGGCGAAACCCAAACGGAAAATCACCATCACGCCGACGGACGACTCGCAACTGAGCTTACTGTGAACGGGAATTTAACAGCGGCGGAGGGCCCAGAGTTGTTTAGCCTGGGTAATCGTCTTCTTGAGCACCTCTGGCGTAAGCGCTTGTTTGGGATCATCGCCGATTCCCTTCGTCGGTTCGACGTGCGCCTCGATGCAAAGGCCATCTGCGCCGTAAGCGACAGCGGCAAGCGCGGCCG
>CANFSZ010000150.1 GCA_947449835.1 Opitutia bacterium | reverse complement strand
TGGCGGGCGAAGATGGCGGAGAAGGAGTCCACGACGGCGGCGGGATTCGTGTAAGGTTTGTCGGCGACGACGGCGCCGTTTTGCACTTTAAAGGTGTAGCCAAAGGGATTGTAGGCGTTGGCGTCGGTGCGTTGGAGGGCTTGGAGGAGCAGGCTCTCGCGAACGTCGGGGTAAGCTTTGTCCTCGCCGTTGACGCGATTGTAGAAACCGGAGGTTTCCCAAGTCCAAGTGTCGCCGAGTTTGCCGCGTAGGCCGCTGGCGAAGCGGATAACATCGGCCGTGGTGGTGATTTTTTCGACGCCGAGATCGGGCAAGGTGACGGAGACGAGACTGACGGTGCGCGGGGCGCCGGTGAGACGGAGGGAGCCATCGGTGTTGGCGGCGCCCGTGGCGGAATAGAAGCGCGAGCCGTAGGGGTTGTAGGGATTGTCGATGGAGAGCGTAGCGAGCTTGTCCGTGGTGGGGGCGTTGAGGGCGAGCGGCTGGCGCACCATCGTAGAATCGGCCGTGTAGTACGAGAAATCGGCGAAGGCGGTGATGCGTTTCGTGAGATCGTATTCGGCGGAGAAGAAAGAGTTGGCGCGGGCCATACGCGGCGAGGCCATACCGAATTCGTTCAGATCGAGGTAGAATTCGGGATTAGCTGCTTGGGTGGGGGCCACTGTGGTGAGAGTCGGCGTGCCGTTGACTGGGCGGAAGTAGTTGCTGGCGGTGGCGGTGCCGAGGCGGAAAATCGGGTAACGACCGCGAGCGGTGCGCGCGTCGAAGGCGCCGCCGAGATTATTAAACGGTGCGGGCGCGACGGCGGTGAGATTGGAGGTTACGCTGAAATCACGGTCACGGAGGAAAATGGCTTCTTTGTAGAGCGATTCCACGGTGCCGAAAAACCGGCCGCGCCCACCGGCGAAGCTGGAACCGAAGGTGAGCGCGACTTGGGTGCTTTGACCGCCGCCGTCTTCGGTGAAGCCTTGGCGCACGTTGATCTCGGCGCCTTTGAATTCGCGCTTGAGGACGTAGTTGATGACGCCGGCGACGGCATCGGAGCCGTAAATAGCCGAGGCACCGTCGCGGAGGATTTCGATGCGCTCGATGCCTTGCGTGGGCAGTTGGTTGACGTTTACGGCTTGGGAGAGGCCGGCGGTCATCGGGTTGATGGACATACGGCGGCCGTTGACAAGGATGAGCGTGGCAGTGGAGCCGAGGTTGCGCAGGTTGATGTTGGCGTTGTCGCCGCGGGCACCGGACGAACCTAGGCGCGTCTCATTCTCGGGTAAATTGACCACGGATGGCAGCGTCGTCAGCATATCGACGGGCAGAAGCGCGTTGCGCACGCTCATCGCGTCCTGATCGAGGACGGTAATGGGAACCACTTTTTCCAAGTCCGTGCGCTTAATGTTCGAGCCGGTGACTATGAAATTCTGCAGTGAGATGACTTCCTCGGTCGTTTTGGCGACGGCTTCGGCGGCGCGCGCAGAGGTAAAGGCGCTGCAGCTTAATACTACCATGAAAGCACGGGTGATCCACACGGAGAACGCGGGATGGCGACGAAGGTTCAGGGCGAGGGCGGTGCATTAATGCATGAGCCGCTGAAACTAAAGTTGGCGTGTCACAAGCCGACGGCTTTGCGGTGACGTTGCCGTGACTTTTTGTGCATCAAGGTAAGTCAGCAGCTGTGCCCGATTGACGAGACTGTCCTATAAGTGTGCAGGATTGCGCGCGAGGGCCGGACGCGGAAGAGTCGATCCACCCTACAAAATTCTATGAGCGTTTTTTTTCGTGCCATTACTTTCCTGTTTTCGATGGCTGTTGCGGCACTCGCCGCGCCCACGTTGCACCTGATCGGAGACTCGACGATGGCGGATAAACCAAAAGAACTAGCGAATCCCGAAACCGGCTGGGGTCAGGCGTTGCCGGCGTTACTGAAACCCGAGGCGGGCCGCGTTGTGAATTACGCGATGAACGGCCGCAGTACGAAGAGCTTCATCGACGAAGGACGTTGGACCAAGGTCGTCTCTGCGCTGCAATCCGGTGATTTTGTGATCATCCAATTTGGCCACAACGACGAGAAGGTGGACAAACCCGCCGTGTACGCGGCCCCGCGCGGCGCTTATCAGGAAAATCTCCGGCGCTTCGTGCGCGAGGCCCGCGCCCACGGGGCGACGCCGCTGCTCGCCACGCCGGTCGCGCGCCGGAAATGGAACGAGCGCGGCGAACTCGTCGACACGCACGGCGATTATCCCGCGGCATTGCGCGCCGTGGCGGCGGCAGAAAATGTTCCCATCTTAGAATTAAAAAGCCTCACGGCCGAGCTCGAGCGCGGCCACGGCGTCGAAGGTTCGAAGCGTTTGCACCTTCATTACGCCGGCGGCGTGTACGCGCGTTGGCCGCAAGAAGTGAAAGACGACACGCATTTTTCCGAATACGGAGCAGCCCGCGTGGCGGCGTTGGCCGTGCAAGAATGGCTGCGGCTCGGGCTGCCGCTCACGGCTTGGGTAAAATAATCGCAGCGCGAAAATTTTTAAGATGAGAAAATTATTTTTACTGATCCTCGTTTCGGGGGCGTTCAGTTTCGTGCACGCGCGTGAACTCAGCTACACGCAACCCGCCGAGCAATGGGTCGAGGCGTTACCCGTCGGTAATGGGTGGCTTGGGGCGATGGTCTTTGGCGGCGTCGCGAGTGAGCGACTGGCGTTAAACGACGCTACGCTGTGGTCGGGCGGGCCGAAGGATTGGAATAATCCGGGGGCTCGGGAAATTTTGCCGCAAGTGCGCGCTGCCGTAAACGCCGGCCACTACGTCGAAGCGGAACGGCTCTGCAAAAAAATGCAGGGCCCCTATACCCAGAATTATCTGCCGCTTGGCGATTTGAAGCTGGAGTTTGGCGGCCTCGCGGCGCCAACAAATTATCGGCGCACGTTGAACATGGAACGAGCGGTAGCGACGGTGACGTTTTGCGAGGGCGGCGCGGTGTTTCGGCGAGAAATATTTTCGAGTTTTCCTGATCAGGTGATCGTCGTGCGGCTGACGTGCGATCAGCCTGGTCGGATTTCGTTGCGCGCGGCGTTGTCGAGTCTCGTGCGCAGCGCGAGCGCGGCGGCGGGCGCGGATACGCTCGCGTTGCACGGTAAGGCGCCCGCGCACTCCGATCCGAGTTACGTGAAAACGGCGAAGGAGCCGATCGTTTATGGGGAAGGCCCAGACGCGGAAGGCATGACCTTCGATGTGCGCGTGCGCGCGCTGGCGACGGGCGGCAAGATCTCCTGCGATGGGCAAACCCTCGACGTGAACGGAGCCGATGCGGTGACGTTACT
>CANFSZ010000149.1 GCA_947449835.1 Opitutia bacterium | reverse complement strand
AGAGGAACTGGCTCGTTTTGTAGAAATTCTACGAGCAGTGCGTTCGGGCGGTCTCGCTTAGTTTAGACTTAATCGTAGGAAGTCGCTGCACACAGCTAAACCGTCGCATAATTTCGCGGAGTGTTGAAAAAAGGATCGTCCTGTTAGCCTAGAGCGGTTGCATCTGTCCTGAGATGTTTCTCTCGGCTGAGTTTCTGTTTCAAAGGATAGCCTCTGCTTCGCTGTTCGCGGCTGGCGTGGTTCAGGATTCCGTGGTGGCGCCGTTTGTGCGGCTCGGGGTGGAGCACATTGGGACAGGTTATGATCATCTGTTGTTTCTACTCGCGCTGTTGGCGGTGTGCGCGAGTTTCCGCGCGAGCGTGCGCGTGATTTCGTGTTTCACGCTCGGGCATTCGCTCACGCTCGCGTTGGCGACGCTGGATTGGGTGAACGTGCCCGCGCGCCTCACGGAGCCGTTGATCGCGGCGTCAATCGTCTACGTGGGCGTGGAAAATCTCCTGCGGCGCGGCGCGGAGCCGCGCGGGCGCGGGGCGCTGACGTTTGGGTTCGGGCTCATTCACGGTTTCGGCTTTGCGAGCGTGCTGCGCGAACTCGGGGTCGGCGTAAATGGCAGCGGACTCGCTCTGCCGTTGTTCAGTTTCAACCTCGGCGTTGAGTTGGGACAGATCGCCATCGCGGCGGTCGTGTTACCGTTGCTCTGGCAGCTGCGGAAACAGGAATGGTTTCTGCGGCGGGGCGTGCCGGCGATTTCGGCGCTCGTGGCGCTCGCCGGGCTTTATTGGCTCGTGGCGCGCACGCTGTTGGCGTGAGGGCGGACGCAGCGTGGCTCAGATCAGGCCGAGCTGCATTTTGCCTTCTTCGCTGATCATCGATTGATTCCAAGCGGGCTCCCACGTGATGCGGACATCGGCGGCGCTGACGCCGGGGACGAGCAGGATTTTAGTTTTCGCGTCTTCGGCGATGGCGGGGCCCATGCCGCAGCCGGGCGCGGTGAGGGTCATGGCGACGTTGACCTTGTAGGCGGCGGGCGTGACGTCGGGGGTTTGTTCGACGTCCATCGAGTAGACGAGGCCGAGGTCGACGATGTTGACGGGGATCTCGGGGTCGTAGACGCGTTTGAGTTGGTCCCAGATGGCGACGGGGTCGGGCGCGCCGTCGGCGAGGGTGGCGGCGGTGACGGTGTGATCGGCGGTTTTTTCGCCCACCGCGTCGCCGTCTTTGCCGTCGATGCGGAAGAGGCCGAAATCGGTCTGGACGGTGAAGCTGCCGCCGAGCGTCTGGTGGATGAAGAGCTTGGTGCCGGCGACGAGCGTCTGGCGGTCGCCGCTGGGGATCTGCGTGCCGGTGACGTCGCGGGCGAGGATGCGGTCGGTGTTGGCCATGGGATGTGCGCGGGCGCGGGGACTTACTTTTTAAACTTGGTCTGGATGAGAACGCGGAGGGCTTCGTGGAGGTCGTCGGCGCTGAGACGATTCAGGACCTCTTCGAAGAAACCGAAGGTGAGGAGTTCGTCGGCAGCGGCTTTGGCGATACCGCGGGCCTGGAGGTAAAACTCCTGCTCTGGGTCGATGCGCGAGGACGTGGCGCCGTGCGTGCAACGGACGTCGTTGGCTTGAATCTCGAGGCCGGGGAGAGAGTTGGCCTCGGCTTCGTCGCTTAACATGAGGTTGCGGTTACTCTGGTAGGCGTCGGTTTTTTGCGCGTCGGGATCGACGACAATCAGGCCGGAGAAGATCGTCTTCGCGGTGCCGCGGAGGGCGTTTTTGTAGAGGAGATCGGACTTGGTGTTGGGCGCTTGGTGAATTTGGAGTGTGCGCTGGTCGAACTCCTGGCCGCTCTTGGCTACGGTCAGCGCGAGCATCTCGGAGAACGCGCCTGGGGCTTGCAGCTGCGAGAGCGATTCGTGACGGGCCTGGCGGGCGCCGAGGTGGACGTTGAGGGATTGGACGCGGGCGTCGCGACGGACGACGGTGCTGTTGGACTGGAAGGAAAGGGCGCGGTGGCTCCAGTCCTGTTTACCGATGTAGGTGAGGTGCGCGCCGTGGCTGGCGTAGAGGTCGTTGGCGCCGGCTGCGAATTGGACCTCGGTGTCGTGGCCCGAGCCGAAGTATTCGACGATCGTAGCGTGGGAATTTTCTCCGGCGACGACGAGTGTGTGCGGGAATACCGCGGCGTTGGCACCAAGGGCGTACGAGAAAACGCCGATGGGCTGTTCGACCGTGACGCCGCGCGGGATGTGGATGAACGCGCCATCAACGAGGAAGGCTTCGTGCAGTGCCATGAACTTGGCGGAACCAAGCTTGGGCGGTTGGGCGAGGAGATGTTCGCGGACTAAGGCCTCGTGTTGCACGAGGGCATTTTGCAGCGTGGTGACGATGACGCCGCGCGCGGTAAGTTCGGCGGACAACGGCTCGTGTGAGCAAAGGCGGCCGTTGGCGAAGACGAGTTTGGCGGCTTCTTTGATGCCGATCGGCGCTTCGGGGACCTGGGTCGCAGCAGCGGATGGCAACGTAAAGCCGTCGAGCGTGAGCGTACTGATCGAGCTAAAGCGCCAAGATTCGTCGGTGCGTGCGGGGAGCGGGAGCGCGGCGTATTTTTCGTAGGCGGCGCGTTTGCGGGCAATCCACCAAGCGGGTAGCGTTGGCGGAAGGCTGGCGAGGTGCGCGGCGAAGGCTTCAGCGGTGAAACTGCCGACGATAGGCTCGGCAACGGAAAGAGAAGAGGCGGACATGGCGGTGGTGCGAGGAGGAGCGGGGGCTTAGCCGACGCTGCCTTCCATTTCGAGGTCGATGAGGCGTTTGAGTTCGACCGAGTATTCCATGGGGAATTGGCGGGCGAGGTCGTTGATGAAGCCGTTGACGGCGAGGCTCATCGCCTGGCCCTCGGTGAGGCCGCGCTGCTGCATGTAAAAGATCATGTCTTCCGAAACTTTGGATACGGAGGCTTCGTGTTGCGTGGAATTTTTATCACCGCGCACGCTGATGGCCGGGTAAGTGTCGGTGCGGCTGTTGGTGTTGATGAGGAGCGCGTCGCACTCGGTGTTGTTTTTGCAACCCTTCAGGTGTTTGGGGATGTGGACGACGCCGCGGTAGGTGCTGCGGCCCTGGCCGACGGAGATGGATTTGGCGACGATATTGGACGTCGTGTTGTTGGCGGCGTGGATCATCTTGGCGCCGGTGTCTTGGTGCTGGCCGTCGTTGGCGAGCGCGATGGAGATGACTTCGCCGCGGGCGCGTTCGCCTTTGAGGACGACGCCGGGGTATTTCATGGTGAGGCGGCTGCCGATGTTGCAGTCGATCCACTTGATCTCGGCGTCTTCGTGGGCGATGCCGCGTTT
>CANFSZ010000148.1 GCA_947449835.1 Opitutia bacterium | reverse complement strand
TCGCGGTCGACTTGGAAACCGTAGCTGTCGGCGTAGCGGGCGACATCGAGCCAATCCGCGGCCATGCGTTCGCCGTAGCGCGGCGAGGCGAGTAAGCGATCCACGAGTCGCGGCAACGCATCGGGCGCGCGATCCGCGACGAAGGCATCAATGTCGGCGAGCGCGGGCGGGAGACCGGTGAGATCAAAGGCGAGGCGACGAATGAGCGTAACGCGATCGGCCTCGGGTTGAGGTGTGAGTTGGCGACGGGCCAGACCAGCAAAAGTGAAACGATCAATCGGCGAAACCGCGGGCGCGCGTGCGGCCAAAGGTGTCGCGGCGGGCGGCGTCACGGGTGCGAGCGGCTCGAACGACCAATGCGTCTGGTACTTCGCGCCCTCGTCGATCCAGCGTTGCAGCGTGGCGACTTCGGCGGGCGTGAGGCGACCGAGCTTCGCCTCAGGCGGGGGCATGATTTCCTCGTCGTCGGTGCTCTTGATGCGAAACATCAATTCACTCTCCGCACTGTGGCCGGGTACGATTACGGCGGAACCGTCTTTGATGCGGAAGGCGCCTTCCTTCGTGTCAAAGCGCAACTTCGCCTTGCGGCCTTGCTCATCGGGGCCGTGGCAATGGTAACACTTGTCCGAAAGGATCGGGCGCACCTCGCGACTGAAATCGACGGGCGGCAACGACGCCGCCGGCGCGGCGGCACGAGCCGCAGCGCATAACGCACCGAGCGCGAGGAGACGAACGAGGGGACCAAACGAAAGCACGCGCTCATCCCATAGCATAGATCGCCGCTGGCCACAAAAAATACGCAGGGATTTTCCCGAATATTCGCGACCTAACTGCCGGCCAACCGCACCCGCACTCATGTCGCACCCGTGTCCTCACCTGCACCCCCGTCTGCGCCCGCTCAGGGCAAGGGCACTTGCGTGGGGTGCATCAGGTACGCGATGAGATCGGCGATTTCGGTGGGTTGAAGCGCTTCGAGCAAACCCTCGGGCATCACGGATTGCGCGGATTCTTCCATCGAAGAAATCTCGGTGCGCTCCACGACAGTGGTTTCCGTTAACGAACGTAGGCTGAGCGTACGCGCGGTCTTGGCGGCGATGAAACCATTCAGCGTGCGACCGTCTTTGAGCTTCACGATGTTCATCCGGTAATCCGCCGTCACGACGGCGCTCGGGTCGGCGATGTTCTCTAAGAGATACGCGAGGCTGTCGCGGCCCGCGCCGGTGAGATCGGGCCCGAGGTTGCCACCTTGGCCATATAACTGGTGGCACGCGGCGCACAGATTATTAAAGACGGCGCGCCCGCGGCCTTTGTCGGCGGCGGCGAGGGCGGCGGGCGTGAGTTGAGTTTCGAGGCGGGTGATGAGCGCACGTTTATCGGCGGCCGGTTCGCGGAGTTCGCCCCAGGCTCGGGTGAGGGCGGCATCGAGCGTAGCGGACTTAAAGCTGCGGATCTGGCGCGCGTGAAAGGGCGTAAGGTCGGCGCGCGGGATGCGACCAGCGTTGATCGCGGCCAGCAACGCCGAGGCGAAGCTCGGTCGCGAGACCAGCGCCGCAATGACGGCCGCGCGCTCCGAGTGGTGAAACGTGAGGTAACTCTTGGTGATCTTTTCGCCGAGCGCCGGGTCGTCGAATTGCGTGAGTCCGCGCAAGGCCACGGTATTGAGGAAGCGTTCGCTCAATACCTGTTCGCAGATCGCGCGCAGGTCGGGCGGACGATTCTCAATCAACGTGCGCAAGGCAGCTTGGCGCGCGTCGAGTTCGGCCTTGGGGTCGAGGACGAGGCGCTTGATTTCGTCGAGGGCGCGTCCGTCGCCGAAGACGACATTGAGCTCGCGGATACGCGCCGCGAGGGCGGGCGCAGCCGAGGGGAGCGCGGCGCTGGCGAGAGCGTCCCACGCGGCGGGCTTGGGGGCGCGGCGCCAACCGCGCAGACCATCAGCGAGGCCGTTGAGGATGTCGGCTTGAAACGCAGGAGGATGTTGCGCGGCGAGGGCAAGGAGCGCGTTGATGGGTGCGGGATTTTTCTCGAGGTCTTCGCTCAAGCGGCGCGCGATCAACTGGCGCGTGATCGGCAACGCGCAGGCGGCAGCGATCCCGGGTAACTCCGCGGCCGTCGCGGGCGCGGCGACAGGGATGAGCCCGTACCAGATGAGCAGCGGGAGGTTGTGGTCGTCGGCATCGGCGGCATGGCGGACGAGCGCGGTGGCGAGCGGGACACGTGCGGGCGCTGGGAGACGTTGCAGCACCGAGGCGAGGGCGAGCCGCACGAGCGCCGAAGGATCGTCGGCGGCGAGGCGATGAAACTCCGCGAGCACGGCGGGCGAGGGTGCGGGTGGCTCGGAGTTGGCGGAGAGCGGACGTTGGCTCAACACCGTGTCGAGCGGCCAAGCGTCGCTGAGGAGACGAATGGCCCACGTGCGGACGTGTTCGTCGGCGTCGCGCAGACAGCTGCGGAGAAACGCCTCATCGGTTGCACCGATACTGAAGAGCGACCAGAGCGCGCGGAGCCTGAGGACCGGTTGCGCAGCCGCGGCGTCACGGTCGAACAACGCACGGAGTTGCGTGGCCGCGACGGGTGAACCGGCGGCGCGGGCTGTGAGTTGCAGGCGCGCTTGGCGGACCCACCACTCGTTGGCGTGCGTGTGCAGGGCGACGAGTTGAGCTATACTGGCTTGGGTGAGATCGACTGCGGGCGCGGTCGGTGGTTTACCGTAGGTGATCTTGTAGATGCGACCGCTCAGGCGGTTCACGCCGGTGGCGTTGTGACATTCTCCGGTGTCGCTCCAATCGAGGACAAACACGCCCCCGTCAGGCCCGTAGGCGAGTTCTTGGCCGCGAAACCACGGGTCGCTCGAGATGAAGAAGTCTGGGCCGTGATGGGCGACGTAGCCGGAGCCTTGGCGCTCGAGGATCTCGGTGTTGGCGCGGCGGCCGTGGAAGTTGAGCGTGTAAAGTTGATCGCGAAACGCCGCGGGCCAGTTGTCGCCGAGATAGATCATCATGCCCACATGGGCGTGACCCCCGCCGTAAGCGTTGGCGGCACCATCGCCGGACTTTTTCCAATTCTGATTCGTGTCGAAGTGCCAGTGGTCGGCGTGCAGATCGATGAGACGGTACGTGTAGGAGTTGGGATCGAGCGTATGGGAGCGCACGTAGTGCTCGCCGGTTGTGTGGTGCCAGAGGTGGCCGTTGACGGTATTGATGAAAAACAATTCGCCGTGCGCGTCCCAGTCGTGGCCCCAAGGGTTGGTGGTGCCGGAGCCGAGGACCTCGACGACTTTGCGTTGCGGATGATAACGCCAGATCGTGCCGCGCATGGGGATGCGGGCAGCGGCGGGCGTGCCAGG
>CANFSZ010000147.1 GCA_947449835.1 Opitutia bacterium | reverse complement strand
TCGCGGTCGACTTGGAAACCGTAGCTGTCGGCGTAGCGGGCGACATCGAGCCAATCCGCGGCCATGCGTTCGCCGTAGCGCGGCGAGGCGAGTAAGCGATCCACGAGTCGCGGCAACGCATCGGGCGCGCGATCCGCGACGAAGGCATCGATGTCGGCGAGCGCGGGCGGTAGACCGGTGAGATCAAAGGCGAGGCGACGGATGAGCGTGACGCGATCGGCTTCGGGTTGAGGCGTGAGCTGGTGACGGGCCAGACCGGCGAAGATGAAACGATCAATCGGCGAAATCGTGGGCGCGCGTGCGGCCAAAATCGTCGTGGCGGGCGGCGTCACGGGTGCGAGCGGCTCGAACGACCAATGCGTCTGGTACTTCGCACCCTCGTCGATCCAGCGTTGGAGGGTGGCGACTTCGGCGGGCGTGAGACGGCCTAGCTTGGCCTCAGGCGGGGGCATGATTTCCTCCTCGTCGGTGCTCTTGATACGGAACATCAATTCGCTCTCGGCGCTGTGGCCTGGGACGATCACCGCGGAGCCATCTTTGATGCGAAAGGCGCCCTCTTTCGTGTCGAAGCGCAACTGAGCCTTGCGGCCTTGCTCATCGGGTCCGTGGCAGTGGTAACACTTGTCCGAAAGGATCGGGCGCACCTCGCGGCTGAAATCGATCGGCGGCAACGCAGCCGTGGGCGCGGCAGCATGAGCCGCAGCGGATAACGCGCCGAGCGCGAGGAGACGAACGAGGGGACCAAACGAAAGCACGCACTTATCCCATAGCATAGATGGCCGCTGGCCACAAAAAATACGCAGCGATTTTTCCGAATATTCGCGACCTAACCGCCGGCCAACCGCACCCGCCCTCATGTCGCCCCCGTGTCCTCACCCGCACCCCCGTCTGCACCCGCTCAGGGCAAGGGCACTTGCGTGGGGTGCATCAGGTACGCGATGAGATCGGCGACTTCGGTGGGTTGCAGCGCTTCGAGCAAACCTTCGGGCATCACGGATTGCGCGGATTCTTCGATCGAAGCAATCTCGGTGCGCTCTACGACAGTGGTTTCCGTCAACGAACGCAGGCTGAGCGTGCGCGCGGTCTTGGCGGCGATGAAACCATTCAGCGTGCGACCGTCTTTGAGCTTCACGATGTTCATCCGGTAATCCGCCGTCACGACGGCGCTCGGGTCGGCGATGTTCTCTAATAGATACGCGAGGCTGTCGCGGCCCGCGCCGGTGAGATCGGGCCCGAGGTTGCCACCTTGGCCATATAATTGGTGGCACGCGGCGCACAGATTATTAAAGACGGCGCGACCGCGGCCTTTGTCGGCGGCGGCGAGGGCGGCGGGCGTGAGTTGAGTTTCGAGGCGGGTGATGAGCGCATGTTTATCGGCGGCCGGTTCGCGGAGTTCGCCCCAGGCTCGGGTGAGGGCGGCATCGAGCGTAGCGGACTTAAAGCTGCGGATTTGGCGCGCGTGAAAGGGCGTGAGGTCGGCGCGCGGGATGCGACCGGCGTTGATCGCGGCCAGCAACGCTGAGGCGAAGCTCGGTCGTGAGACCAGCGCCGCGATGACGGCCGCGCGCTCCGAGTGGTGAAACGTGAGGTAACTCTTGGTGATTTTTTCGCCGAGCGCCGGGTCGTCGAATTGCGTGAGTCCGCGCAAAGCCACGGTATTGAGGAAACGCTCATTCAACACCTGTTCGCAGATCGCGCGCAGGTCGGGCGGACGATTCTCGATCAACGTGCGCAAGGCAGCTTGGCGCGCGTCGAGCTCGGCCTTGGGGTCGAGGACAAGGCGTTTGATTTCGTCGAGGGCGCGGCCGTCGCCGAAGACGACATTGAGCTCGCGGATGCGGGCGGCGAGGGCGGGCGCGGCCGTGGAGAGCGCGACGGTGGCGAGAGCGTCCCAGGCGGCGGGCTTGGCCGCGCGGCGCCAACCCCGAAGTCCGTCGGCGAGGCCGTTGAGGATGTCGGCTTGGAACGCGGCGGGCCGTTGCGCGGCTAGGGCAAGGAGCGCGTTGATGGGCGCGGGATTTTTATCGAGGTCTTCGCTTAAACGGCGCGCGATCAACTGGCGGGTAATCGGTAACTCACACGCGGCGGCGATTTTGGGCAACTCGGCGGCCGTGGCGGGCGCGGCGACGGGGATGAGCCCGTACCAGATGAGCAGCGGGAGGTTGTGGTCGTCGGCATCGGCGGCGTGGCGTACGAGTGCCGTGGCGAGTGGGACGCGTGCCGGCGTGGGGAGACGTTGCAGCACCGAGGCGAGAGCGAGACGAACAAGCGCCGAAGGATCGTCGGCGGCGAGGCGATGAAACTGCGCAAGCACGGCGGGCGAGGGCGCGGGTAGCTCGGAGTGGGCGAGGAGCGGACGTTGGCTCAACACCGTGTCGAGCGGCCACGCGTCACTGAGGAGACGAATGGCCCACGTGCGGACGTGTTCGTCGGCATCGCGCAGGCAGGTTCGTAAAAATACCTCATCGGCTGCGCCGATACCGAAGAGCGACCACAGCGCGCGGAGCTTGAGAACCGGTTGCGCGGCCGCCGCGTCACTGTCGAACAACGCGCGGAGTTGTGTGGCCGCGACGAGTGAACCGGCGGCGCGTGCTGAGAGTTGCAGGCGCGCTTGGCGGACCCACCACTCGTTGGCGTGCGTGTGCAGGGCGACCAGTTGCGCGACACTGGCTTGGGTGAGATCGATCGCGGGCGCGGTCGGTGGTTGGCCGTAGGTGATCTTGTAGATGCGACCGCTCAGGCGGTTCACCCCGGTGGCGTTGTGACATTCTCCGGTGTCGCTCCAATCGAGGACAAATACACCCCCGTCAGGTCCGTAGGAGATTTCTTGGCCGCGAAACCACGGATCGCTCGAGATGAATAAGTCTGGGCCATGACGGGCGACGTAGCCGGATCCTTGGCGCTCGAGGATCTCGGCATTGGCGCGGCGGCCGTGGAAGTTGAGCGTGTAAAGTTGATCGCGAAACGCCGCGGGCCAGTTGTCGCCGAGGTAGATCATCATGCCCACATGCGCATGACCCCCGCCGTAAGCGTTGGCGGCACCGTCGCCGGACTTTTTCCAATTCTGGTTGGTGTCGAAGTGCCAGTGGTCGGCGTGCAGATCGATGAGACGGTACGTATAGGGGTTGGGATCGAGCGTATGGGAGCGCACGTAGTGCTCGCCGGTCGTGTGGTGCCAGAGGTGGCCGTTGACGGTGTTGATGAAAAACAATTCGCCGTGCGCGTCCCAGTCGTGGCCCCAAGGGTTGGTGGTGCCGGAGCCGAGGACCTCGACGACTTTGCGTTGCGGATGATAACGCCAGATCGTGCCGCGCATGGGGATGCGGGCAGCGGCGGGCGTGCCAGG
>CANFSZ010000146.1 GCA_947449835.1 Opitutia bacterium | reverse complement strand
GTGCGCCAGACGCGATTGGGCGGGAGCCGGAGAAGCTGAGCGGGTGGAACCATCGAAGGGAAAACGGGAAAAAAGTATTGGGTTTAGCGGCGTGATTGGGCGAGTTGGAGCCGCTCGCGGGCGAGAGCGAGATCGGGGCGGAGACGCAGGACGGCTTCGAACTCGCGGGCGGCTTCGTCGTGGCGGCCGAGGAGCAAGTAAGCGTTGCCGAGGCCGAAGTGAGCCTCGAAAGTGTAGGGCTGTGCGCGGGCGGCAAACACGAGGTGCTCGACGGCGGCGGCGGGTTCGCCGAGCTCGAGCAGGACGCCGCCAAGATTGTTGCGGGCCGCGAGGTCAGACGGGTCGAGCGCGACGACGGCGCGGAAATGTTCGAGCGCGCCGGCCAAATCGCGGCGCTCAAGCAAGAGGTTGCCTAGGTTGAAGTGGGCTTTGGGGTAGCGAGGATTGAGGCGCAGCGCGGTGGTGAAAGCGGCTTGGGCCTCGGCGGGGCGGGCGAGTGCGACGAAGGAATTGCCGAGATTAAACGTTATGGCGGACGCGGCGGGCAAGAGGCGGGCGGCGGCTTCGAATTCAGCGATAGCTTCGACGTGGCGGCCGGCTTCGGCGTAGGCTTGGCCGAGGTTGTACCGGGCGAAACCGTTGGTGGGGCGCTGGGCGGCGGTGTCGCGGTAAAGGCTGATGGCGCTGGCGTAAACGGTGTTGCGCTGGATCGTGGCCGCGCCGAGGGCGGTCGCGGCGAAGAGCAGGACCAGCCACCAGCGCCGGCCGAGCGTGCGTTGCGCCGCGAGGACGGCTAGGATTGTGAGCGCGGCGAGCGAGAGGTAGATGCGGTGCTCGGCGAGCATTTGGCGCGTGCCGCCGACGAAGCTGGAGGTGGGCGCGAGAATGAGAAAATACCACGCGCCGAGAAATCCGAGGGCGGGCCGACGCCACAGCGCGTAGCCCGTGACGGCGAGGAGTAGCAGATCGACCACGAGGTAAGGCGCGGCGGTGGCGAGCGAGATAAAATCTTGGCCGTAGTCGAAAATCAGCGGGCTCGGCCAGAGCGCGAGCCGGGCGTAGTGGAGCACCGCGCGGGATTGGCAGAGCGCGTAATCCCAAGGTGTGACACCCGCCGCGGAGCCGATGGTGCCGCCGCGATTGCCCGCGCCGAGGACGAGAAACGCGAGCAACAGCCACGTGCTCGCGAGCGCGACGTAGAATTTACCATGACGTTCCCAGCCGGCGCGGAACGAGCCGGCCACAAACGTGCGGTCGTAGAGCACCACGAGGAGCGGCGCGACGACCATCACTTCCTTGGTCGCCATGCCGAGGGAGCAGGCGAGGAACGACCAGAAAAACTGTCGACGTTGGAAAAAATACAACGTCGCGAGCAACCAGAGCCCCATGAGTGACTCGGCGCGTTGCGCGAGGTAAGTGACGGATTCCGTTTGCAGCGGATGCACGGCCCATAGCAGCGCCACGCTGAAAGCGAGCATCGGGGCCGAGGGTGTGCGGAGAGATTCAAGTGTGCGGCGCACGAGGCCAAACAGCATCAGCGCGGCGAGAGCGTGAATCGCGACGTTGACGGCGTGGTAACTCCACGGCGCGGTGCCGCTAATCGCGTAGTTGAACGCAAATGACAGATTTACCAGCGGCCGGCCCTCGACCGTGATGCCTTGGCCCGAGGGCGGCGACAGGACTTGGGTCAAAGGCCAGAGTTGGCGGATGGTGGGATTTTCGACGATGGACAACGCATCATCGAAGAGAAACGGCCCGCCGAAACTGTTGGCGTAAACCGCGCCCACGGCGGCCACGAGCAACCCGGCGAGCCCACGAGAACCGTTCGGCGCAGAGAAACTCAGGGAAGTCGGTGACACGTGCGGGTGAGAAATTTTTTGATTTAAGCGCCGTCTTTGGACGCAGTGCGGCTCGAGTGCACCAGTAGCGCACCGACGAGCAGCACGATCCCACCGCAGCCAATGAAGGCGAGGCGGCCACTAAGCGGGTTGGGGATCAACGCGAGTGCGAGCACGAAGCTGCCATAGGCCAGACACAGCCAGCCGACGGCGGAGGATTGGCGGGCGTCGTTGTCGGCGCCTTCTTCTTGGGTGAAATCAACGGGCCGGTTGAGGCGGGTGAAAAATTCGGCGACGTTGGCTTGGTGCTCCCGCGTCGAGCGGCGCCAAAAAAACGTACTGCCCAAAAACCAAGCGGAGCCGATCGTGATGTTGCCTAAAAGCTCGATGGCTTGGCGCCAGTATTCCTTGGTGTGGTCATCGAGTGGCGCGGTGTAGCCGAAGACGGATGCGGCCCATTCGGGCGTGAGAAAGCGACTGATCACGAGCGAACAAAAAAATCCCACGAGCACCGTGCTCCACGCGGACCAAGGCGGCGTCCGCCGCACGATCAAGCCGAGTACGAGCGGCACCAAAATCGGCGTGCCGATGAGAATGCCCAGACGCTGCGTCATGAGAAACAGGCTGACGCCCTTCAACTCGCTGAGTTCTAGGCCGACCAAAATCACGGCGAGCCCGAGTACCGCGGTCGTGCATTTGCCGGCGCGCAGCAAATGGGCGTCGGAGGCCTGGGGTCGCAGGATCGGTTGGTAAAAATTCTTGATGAAGTAACCGGCGTTTTTGTTTAGCCCGGAGTCCATCGACGACATCGTGGCGGCGAAGATACCACTCACGAGTAGGCCCATCATGCCGACCGGCATCACGTCGCGCGCGATGGCGATGAAAGCGGCTTCCTCGGGATTTTTGAGGGTGGGAAACAGTACCGCCAAATCAGGATGGACGATGCGCGCCACCATCGGCGGCAGAAACCAGATCACAATACCGATAACAAATAACCCTGCGCCGAGTAACGCCGCCCAACGCGCGTTGCGGCCGTCTTTGACGCAGAGATAGCGGTTCGCGTCGTTGAGGTTGTTGGTGGAGAAAACCTGTTTGAGAATCATCGCGAGGCACCATAACCCGAGGAATTCTTTGGAGAAAATCTGACCAAGATCGAGGTGGCCCACGGGCGCTTGCGCGATGAAGCCGCCGATGCCGCCGACCTTGAGCAACGACAACACGGTGACCGCGAGACACACGGGCATGAGGATGAGCACTTGGATGAAATCACTCGCGAGCACGGCCCAACTGCCGCCGATCAACGCGATCACGAGGACGACGAGGCCGGTCGCCACGATGGTGAGGCTGAGATCGAGGCCGAAAACCGCCGCGAAGAACACGCCGAGGGCGTTGAGCCAGATACCGGCTTGCAGGAGACCGAAGGGCAACTGCAGCCACGTGAACACCTGTTCGCTCACGGGGCCGAAGCGCGTGCGGATGGCCTGAATGCTCGTCACCACGCGCAATTGCC
>CANFSZ010000145.1 GCA_947449835.1 Opitutia bacterium | reverse complement strand
TCCGCGTTTCCGGCAATTGCGCGTGGTGACGAGCATTCAGGCCATCCGCACGCGCTTCGGCCCCGTGAGCGAACAGGTGTTCACGTGGCTGCAGTTGCCCTTCGGTCTCCTGCAAGCCGGCATTTGGCTCAACGCCCTCGGCGTGTTCTTCGCGGCGGTGTTCGGCCTCGATCTGAGCCTCACCATTGTGGCGACCGGCCTCGTAGTCCTCGTGATCGCGTTGATCGGCGGCAGTTGGGCCGTGCTGGCGAGTGATTTCATCCAAGTGCTCATCCTCATGCCCGTGTGTCTCGCGGTCACCGTGTTGTCGTTGCTCAAGGTCGGCGGCATCGGCGGCTTCATCGCGCAAGCACCCGTGGGCCACCTCGATCTTGGTCAGATTTTCTCCAAAGAATTCCTCGGGCTGTGGTGCCTCGCGATGATTCTAAAACAGGTTTTCTCCACCAACAACCTCAACGACGCGAACCGCTATCTCTGCGTCAAAGACGGCCGCCACGCGCGTTGGGCGGCGTTACTCGGCGCAGGGTTATTTGTTATCGGTATCGTGATCTGGTTTCTGCCGCCGATGGTGGCGCGCATCGTCCATCCTGATTTGGCCGTATTGTTTCCCACCCTTAAAAATCCCGAGGAAGCGGCCTTCATCGCCATCGCGCGCGACGTGATGCCGGTCGGCATGATGGGCCTGCTCGTGAGTGGTATCTTCGCCGCCACGATGTCGTCGATGGACTCCGGGCTGAACAAAAACGCCGGTTACTTCATCAAGAATTTCTACCAACCGATCCTGCGGCCCCAGGCCTCCGACGCCCATTTGTTGCGCGCCGGCAAATGCACGACCGCGGTACTCGGCCTCGCCGTGATTTTGGTCGGCCTAGAACTCAGCGAGTTGAAGGGCGTAAGCCTGTTTCTCATGACGCAGCGTCTGGGCATCCTCATCGGCACGCCGATTTTGGTGCCGCTCGTACTCGGCTTGATCGTGCGGCGGACGCCGCCTTGGTCCGCGTGGAGCACGGTGCTAGTGGGATTTTTTTGTTCGCTCGTGATCAGTCGATTTCTCACGCCGGAATGGGCCGCATCAGTCTTCGGTTACACCGCGCCACTCGATGACCACACCAAGGAATACTGGCGCCAAGCCATCGAGCTTTTAGGCAACATCACGATAGGCTCCGCTTGGTTTTTGAGCAGTACGTTTTTTTGGCGCCGCTCGACGACGGAGCACCAAGCCAACGTCGCCGAATTTTTCACCCGCTTCAACCGGCCCGTTGATTTCACCCAAGAGGAAGGCGCCGACAACGACGCCCGCCAATCCTCCGCCGTCGGCTGGCTGTGTCTGGCCTATGGCGGCTTCGTGCTCGCACTCGCGCTGATCCCCAACCCGCTCAGTGGCCGCCTCGCCTTCATCGGCTGCGGCGGGATCGTGCTGCTCATCGGTGCGCTACTGGTACGCTCGAGCCGCACCGCGCCCAAAGACGGCGCTTAAATCAAAAAATTTCTCACCCGCACGTGTCGCCGACTTCCCTAAGTTTCTCTGCGCCGGACGTTTCTCGCGGGCTCGCCGTAGTGCTCGTGGCCGCCGTGGGCGCGGTTTACGCCAACAGTTTCGGCGGGCCGTTCGTCTTCGATGATGCGTTATCCATCGTCGAAAATCCCACCATCCGCCAACTCTGGCCTTTGACCCAAGTCCTGTCCCCGCCCTCAGGCCAAGGCATCACGGTCGAGGGCCGGCCGCTCGTGAACCTGTCATTCGCATTCAACTACGCGATCAGCGGCACCGCGCCGTGGAGTTACCACGCCGTCAACGTCGCGATTCACGCTCTCGCCGCGCTGACGCTGTTTGGCCTCGTGCGCCGCACGCTTGAATCCCTCCGCACGCCCTCAGCCCCGCTGGTCGCCTTCAGCGCGGCGCTGCTGTGGGCCGTGCATCCGCTGCAAACGGAATCCGTCACTTACCTCGCGCAACGCACCGAGTCGCTCATGGGGCTCTGGTTGCTCGCGACGTTGTATTTTTTCCAACGTCGACAGTTTTTCTGGTCGTTCCTCGCCTGCACCCTCGGCATGGCGACCAAGGAAGTCATGGTCGTCGCGCCGCTCCTCGTGGTGCTCTACGACCGCACGTTTGTGGCCGGCTCGTTCCGCGCCGGCTGGGAACGTCATGGTAAATTCTACGTCGCGCTCGCGAGTACGTGGCTGTTACTCGCCTTTCTCGTCCTCGGCGCGGGCAACCGCGGCGGCACCATCGGCTCCGCGGCGGGTGTCACAACTTGGGATTACGCGCTCTGCCAATCCCGTGCGGTGCTCCACTACGCCCGGCTCGCGCTCTGGCCGAGTCCGCTGATTTTCGACTACGGCCAAGATTTTATCTCACTCTTCGCCGCCGCGCCTTACCTCGTGGTTGATCTACTGCTCATCGCCGTCACGGGCTACGCGCTGTGGCGTCGGCCCGCCCTCGGATTTCTCGGCGCGTGGTATTTTCTCATTCTAGCGCCCACCTCCAGCCTCGTCGGCGGCACGCGTCAAATGCTCGCCGAGCACCGCATCTACCTCTCGCTCGCCGCACTCACAATCCTAGCCGTCCTCGCCTCGCAACGCACGCTCGGCCGGCGCTGGTGGCTGGCCCCACTCTGCGCCGCGACCGCCCTCGGCGCGGCCACGATCCAGCGCAACACCGTTTACGCCAGCGCCATCAGCCTTTACCGCGACACCGCCGCCCAGCGCCCCACCAACGGTTTCGCCCGCTACAACCTCGGCCAAGCCTACGCCGAAGCCGGCCGCCACGTCGAAGCCATCGCTGCATTCGAAGCCGCCGCCCGCCTCTTGCCCGCCGCGTCCGCCGTGCCATTTAATCTCGGCAATTCCTTCGTCGCACTCGCCCGCCCAGCCGAAGCCCAGGCCGCGTTCACCACAGCGCTGCGCCTCAATCCTCGCTACCCCAAAGCCCACTTCAACCTCGGCAACCTCTTGCTTGAGCGCCGGGATTTGGCCGGCGCGCTCGAACATTTCCGCGCCGTCGTCGCGCTCGATCCGTCTGACCTCGCGGCCCGCAACAATCTCGGCGGTGTCCTGCTCGAACTCGGCGAACCCGCCGCCGCCGTCGAGCACCTCGTGTTTGCCGCCCGCGCGCAGCCCGATGCTTTCGAGGCTCACTTCGGCCTCGGTAACGCTTACTTGCTCATCGGCCGCCACGACGAAGCCGCCCGCGAATTCGAAGCCGTACTGCGTCTCCGCCCCGATCTCGCTCTCGCCCGCGAGCGGCTCCAACTCGCCCAATCACGCCGCTAAACCCAATACTTTTTTCCCGTTTTCCCTTCGATGGTTCCACCCGCTCAGCTTCTCCGGCTCCCGCCCAATCGCGTCTGGCGCAC
>CANFSZ010000144.1 GCA_947449835.1 Opitutia bacterium | reverse complement strand
TAACGCGAGCCTAAGTCACACCTTGGCCCTCAACGTGAACAATATTCTCAACGAGGACTATTTGCGCGCTGGCTCAGGCGGTTCCAACTCCCGGTTCCTCGGCGAGAAACGTTCCGTCTATTTCACGTACACGATCAACCATCGTGGTTCAGCTTTCTAACATGAGATCGTTCCAGCCCCGGCGGGATTACGTACGTGCTTTAGGGCTCGTCATGACCCTGCTGGGGCTGTTCTTACCGATATCGGTCCGGGCGCAGATCGGCACTAAGGCCCCCGCGCGCCCCAATGTGCTGCTGGTCATGATCGACGATCATGCGGCGCAACTCCACAGCGCTCTCGGTGGCAATGGCCGGGTCTCCACGCCCAATTTCGAGCGCATCGCTGCTCGCGGCACTTGGTTTACTCACGCTTACGCCGATTCGCCCGCGTGTTGTCCCTCGCGGACGGCCTTGCTGACTGGAGTGAACACGACACGCAGCGGAGTTTATTACAACAGTCAGGCCTACCGCCGTACCACGAGCTGGATTTCCCAGGTCCAGACCTTACCCGGGACCTTCAAGCAACAGGGCTATCTCACGGCGGGTTTCGGAAAAATCGCGCACAACAAATATCTCGAAGACGATGAGAAGGATTACACTCCCGGCTATTACCGCTGGTTTGATAACCCGCAACATGTCCGCCACACCGAAAATGATCTGCTCCGCTACGCGCTGCCCGGTAGCGTGACAAAAATGTGGTCGGATGCGTGGACCTGGGGCGTGCTGCCCGATGACTGGGACCGCAACGACCCGGAAAAATATCAACAGGACACCGAACAAGCGGTGCGCGCCGCCGCGATGCTGCGGCAGCGTCACGATCAGCCGTTTTTTCTAGCCTGCGGGTTTTGGCGGCCGCACCTGACCTGGAACGTCCCGAAGCGTTTTTTCGATCGCTATCCACTTGATAAAATCGAGCTGCCTGAAGGTTTTAAACCCGGCGATTTGGACGACGTGCCCGCGGCGGCGCGCTGGCTTTCGACGCACCGCGGCGAGCATGAATGGATCACGCAGCGCGATCTTTGGAAGCGCTGTCTCCAAGGCTATTACGCCGCGATCAGTTATGCGGACGAACAGGTCGGGCGCCTGCTCGATGCCCTGGAAGCCGGCCCCAATCGCGACAACACCATCGTCGTGTTTGCCTCCGACAACGGCTGGCACACCGGCGAGAAAGACCATTGGACTAAATTTTATCTTTCAGAGCGCGGTTGCCGCGTGGTGTTTTCTGTCTCCGTGCCTGGTAATAAACCCAACGTAGTCGAAACGCCGGTGGGTTTGATCGACCTTTTTCCTACGTTACTGGGCTTATGCAGCCTAACCGCTCCGCCAACGCATGCCCTCGATGGCTTTGATCTCACGGGGTTGATTCGCGGTACCGCGACGAAACGCGAGAAGCCGGTCCTCTCCACCTTTGGCCGTGGGTGCCACACCTTGCGCGACGAGCGCCACCGCTACACGCGTTACCGCAACGGCGAAGAAGAATTGTACGATCACAGCGTCGATCCCCATGAATTTAAAAATTTGGCGTCAGATCCCGCCTTCGCCCCCGTAATGATAGACCTGCGGAAATATCTGCCGCGTATTGACGCTCCCGAGGTCGAATACGCCTCCGCCGCGGAAAAATCCAAGGACATCAACCGCTGGGATGACGCCGTTCTCGACGACGCCAAGCGCTGAGCCGAACGTGCGCCTTTCGCCGTGCCCCGACTCGACGAGCGCGCATACGTGTACGAAAAATTGACGAACTGGGTCGGAGCGCTACGGTTTTGCTTATGAAGATGAGCGCGCTTTCCGTAATGTGGATTTCGGGTCTGTTGGCCAGTTCGG
The DNA here is from genome assembly GCA_947449835.1 of Opitutia bacterium. GTDB lineage: Bacteria > Verrucomicrobiota > Verrucomicrobiia > Opitutales > Opitutaceae > Tous-C4FEB. The sequence goes on along the minus strand of CANFSZ010000144.1, from coordinate 1,668 downwards.
CTGCAGCGGCTTTGTTTCCCCAAGGCTTCACGGATCACTCGCTTTGTTGCGGCATCGGCCCGATGGCCGCCGCCGCACGAAACGGCGCGGCAAATGACGGTGAATCTAGCAGCGCTGGAGCGGCCCTAGCTGCGGTTGCTCCTGCCACGCTCGCGGTCGCGACTCCGGTGGGTGCCGCCCCCGCGGCTAACATCCCACCCGCTGAGCTCGAAAACGGTTATCTCAAGTTGGGCTTTGATCGCCTGAGCGGATTTAAATTTGTCCCGCCCGATTTCGACCCCGCGGCCAACCCCAACGTCCAGCCTCCGACCGGCAACGAACAAATTCCGGCCATCGTAAAAAGTTGGAGCGGGAAAAAAGCTGTGATCACGGGTTTCATGCAGCCGACCAAGCTCGAAAAAGGGAAGTGCACAGAGTTCATGCTCATGGCTAGCCAGATGGCGTGCTGCTTTGGCGCCGTCCCCAATATCAACGACTGGGTCGTCGTGCGGATGCCCGCGGGCGTGCCCGTCATGATGGATGTGCCGATCTCGTTTTACGGCACGCTCAAGGTTGGCGCGACTTTCGAGAACGGTTATCTCACCGGCATCTACGAGATGGACGGCGAGAAAATGGGCGAAGTGAAGGGCTGAGCGCGGTCTTCGCGCTCAAAAAAATCTCGGCGCCGCGGCGCTAGCACGTTCAGCGCGAGATGTCGCGCTGCGTGAGGATGCGAAAGCCGCGGTTGCCGAGCGCTTGGCTGGCGGTGTCGGCGTCTTCGGAGCTGACGACGAGCGCGGCGCGGCCTTCGGGGCGTTTGATGAAACTGTAGATGTAGTGAATGTTGATTTCGGCTTCGAGGAGCGCGGAGAGCACGCCCTTCAACTCGGATTCATCTGCGATCTCGACGGCGAGGATGGCGCATTCGGTGTAGGGAAAATCGTTGTTCACCATGAGCTCGCGGGCTTTGGCGGGATCGTCCACGACGAGACGCACGATCGTGCTGTCGGTGGAATCGAGGATGGTGATCGCCATCACGTGGACGTTGTTGGTCTTCAACAGCGCGGTGAGTTCGTGGAGCCGACCGACGCGATTCTCGACGAAGACGGAGAATTGGTGGACGGGGTCGGTGGCGATGAGAGTGTTGGAATCGGCCATAAAGTGCGGAGTAAGTAGGCTGAATTGCGGGCCAGAATGGGTCAACTCGTGCGTTGAGGTCGGGACCGATGGACGTGTAGTATGGTCCGCATGTTGTCAGAAATTCCTCTTCACCACGCCGCGACGCAGCGGCGCGCGGAGGCGAGTGCGCGGCTGGTGTTGCGGGGTATTTTTCTGAACGCGGTGCTCGCGGTGGTGAAAATCGCCGGAGGAATTTTCGGTCACACCTACGCGTTGATCGCGGATGGGGCGGAGTCGATGATCGACATTTTGTCGTCGTTGCTCGTGTGGATGGGATTGCGGGTCGCTGCGCAACCGCCCGATGAGGATCATCCGTACGGTCACGGCAAGGCGGAGCCACTCGCGGCGTTGGCGGTGGCGGTGTTTATTTTTGCGATCGCGGGCTGGATTGGTTGGAGCGCGATTCGGGAGATCATGACGCCGCACCGCGGGCCGCATTGGGCGACGTTACCGTTGTTGGCGGGCGTCGTTGCGGTGAAAATGTGGTTCTCCGCTCGGATGAATCAAGCG
>CANFSZ010000143.1 GCA_947449835.1 Opitutia bacterium | reverse complement strand
GCGAAAGCCGCCGCGGCGCAGGCGGAGACGTTTGCTCGTTTCCGTGCGCTCGCGCAGCGCGCGGGTAATGCGGAGCAAGGTAAACAGACGTTCACGGCGCTCTGTCTCGCGTGCCACCAGCAAGGCGGCAAAGGCGGCCAGATCGCGCCGCCGCTCGATGGTATCGGCAACACCGGCGTCGAGGCTCTGCTGCGCAATATCCTCACGCCGAGCGCGGCGATGGAGAGCGCGTACCGGACCTACCGCGTGGTGTTGAAAGACGGCACCGTGCAGGATGGATTTTTGGCGAGCGAGTCGCCGGAAGCCGTGGTGTTGCGCACGCCGGGCGCGGAAGACCGCCGCATCGCCCGCAGCGAGATCCGCGCGACGAGTTACTTGAACCGCTCGCTGATGCCCGAAGGCCTGTTGGAAGCCATGCCTCCCGAACAAGTGAGCGATCTTTTTAGCTACCTCCAAACCCTGCGCTAAACCCACTCGCTGCGTCCGAGGGTAGGTCCGGTACCGAGGGTGGAGTGGGCCCTCTGGGCCCGCCGTGCTTTATCTTGATTCAAGATTCGGCCGCGGGGTTTTATGGGACCAGTTTATGGCGGCGGAGGAAGGCGGTGATGCGTTGGGGAGCTTCGTCTTTCCACTCGGGTAAGGTGAAGCCGTGGCCGCCGCCGGGCATGGGGACAAATTCGCAGGCGTTGCCGGTCGAGCGGAGTTTTGCTTCGAGCGCGACGGCGTATTTGAACGGCACGATGGTATCGGCGTCGCCGTGGAAGAGCAACGTGGGGGGCATCTTCGCGTCGAGGTGTTGCTGCGGGGAATAGGCGTCGGGGTTGGGCCCGAAACGTTCGGCGCGTTGGCCGGTGGCGACGGAGCTGTCGCAAGCGGGACTCATCAAGATGAGGGCGGCGGGTTTTTGGAGCGGGGCTTCCGCGGGATCGCCGCCGGGAGGCGTGGCGGTGATCGCGGTCCAAAGCGCGAGGTGGCCACCGGCGGAGGAGCCGCTGACGACGAGTTTCGCGGGATCGAGCCCGAGTTCGGCGGCGTGCGCTTGCAACCAGCGGACGGCAGCGCGGGCGTCGGCGACGCAAGCGGTGGCATCGGTGGCGAAACGTTCTTTCACGCGGTAGTCGGCGGCGATGCCGATGAGACCGAGTTGGGCGGCGTTTTTGGCCCAGCCGACGGCTTGGGTGGGAACGCCGTGGGTGAAGCCGCCACCGAAGAAATGGATCAGTGCGGGGCGCCGATCGTGAGCGGTCCAACCGGCGGGTTTGAAGACGAAGAGCCGCATGGGCGCAGGGGCCCCGGTGCGGTAGAAATAGGTTTCAGCGCCGGGCAAGCTCGTGGGCGTGACGGGTGGTTGGGCAGCGAGCGGGGCGCGTTCGTCGGGGAGTTTTTCTTGCGCGCAGAGCGTGGCGCTGGTGAGGGCGAGGGCGGCGAGAAATTTTTTTAAGTAGGCGGCGTGCATGAGCGGAGGGGTGGTTTTTAGCTCGAGCGGTCGTAGACCTCGGGAGTGACGAGGGCTTCGAGCGGGAGACCTTGGGTGAAGGCGCGGATGTTGCGCAGGGCGTGGGCGGTGGCGTCTGGGTAACGGTCGCTGGTGGGGCCGGCGAAGTGGGGCGTGAGAAAGACGTTGGGCAGGCCGCGCAGCGGGTGATCCGATCCGAGGGGTTCGTGGGCGAAGACATCGAGGCCGCAGAGCAGTTGGCCCTCGCGGGCGACGCGTATGAGTGCGGCTTCGTCGATGACCCCGCCGCGGCCGACGTTGACGAATGCGGCGCCGGGCGGGAGCAGCCGGAGGAGTTTTTCGGTGACGATGCCGGCGGTGGCGGGGATGAGTGGGGCTAGTTCGATGAGGACGTCGCTGTGTGCGAAAAGAGCTTCGAGCGACGGTGCGCGGCGGAGGTTGAATTCGCGTTCGTGCGTGGAGTCGACATCGGGCGCGAAGACGGAGACGTGACAATTAAATGGACGGATGAGCCGGATAAACTCGCGGGCGACCGGGCCGAAGCCGTGGATGCCGACGCGGCGTTCGAAGAGCGAGGCGGCATCGGTGAGGCCGTTTTTCCAAGCGCCTTGTTGGTGCATGGCGAGCGTCCAACGCGTCGAGCGCCGCAGGCAGGCGAGCGTGTGCAAGAGTGCGCACTCGGCGACGACGCGGCTGATCGCGCCGCCCCAGTTGGTGACGAGCAGGCCGCGCTCGAGGTGGGCGCGCGTGACGAGAGTTTTGACCGAGCCGCTCAAGTAGCAGACGTAGCGCAGTCGCGGCGGCAGCACAGCGGGCAACAATGGCGTTTTCCAACACGTCAGGAGGATGGCGGGATCGGCGGCGGCGAGTTTTTCCGCGAAGGCAGCAGGACTTAAATCGGTGGGATCAAGTTGGCGGAAGTCGGGAAACAACGCGCGCAAGTCGGCGAGCAATGGCTCGGGAAAAAAGTGTTCGGCTTCGTACGGCGTTAGGACGGCGAGGAGAGACGTGGACATGGAAAAAAGGAAAAGACGTCAGGCTTTAGGCGGGAGACACTCGAGGAGTTCGAGCGTGGGTGAAGGATGGAGTTGCCAAGGACCGAGGACGGCAGGGACGAAAAATTTATCGAAAGGCCGGAGCGGGAGCGTCGTGGCGCCCGCGGTCAAGGTGCCCGAGCCGGCGGTGACGATGCCGATGAAACCTTCGGTTTCGTGGCGCTGGATCGGGCCGCGAACATGGCTTTTGCGAATGCGGAAACATGGAGTGCGTTCCGGGCCGATGAGCGTGTCTTGAAACGAGTCTGGACCGAGGGCACGGGCGCGGCGCGGCGAGCAAAGCGCTTCGGCAAAAATGCGTTGGCCCGGCCAAGGGCTGAGGTCGAAAATATCGAGGCAGAACTCGAGGCCGCGATTCATGAAGCGCGCGCTCTCGGGTAGCGTGTAGCCGCCGCGTTCGAATTCGAAGCGCACGACGAGATCGCTAGGCTCCATGATTTCGGCGAGGAGCAGACCGGGGCCGAGCGCGTGCGGCACTCCGCCCGGAACGATGAACGTGTCGCCGAGTTTGACGGGGATTTTGTCGAAGCACGCTTCGAGGGCGGGGAGATCTTGCGTTTCGATCATGCGGCGCAGTGCGGCGCGTGTCGGGGGACGTTGGAAACCGAGATAAAGATAAGGCGCATGCGGCAGATCGTCGCGAATCGCGAGGATGTGGTACGCCTCGGTCTTGCCGGAAGGCGCGTCGAGGTAGCGCTGCGCGAAGGCGGCAGTGGGATGAACTTGAAAATGCAGGCGGATCGAAGGATCGAGTAATTTAACGAGCACCTGCGGCGTCGGGCCAAAGTGGGCGACGTGAGCGGCGCCGAGGTAGTTTTCGGGAGCGGCGGCGAGGACATCGGCAAAATTGCGGAGCATGGGGTCCGATCCCACGCAGACCGGCGAAAGACCCTCGGCGAATTTGGCGGCGGCGTGGCGCGTGGCGTCGGGCGGGTTGAGGGCGCGCGTAGTGGAGGCGATCCAGTCTTCGGGAAAATGCGCATCGAGGGGCACGGGTGCGCCGGCGAGACGATCCAGCTCGCGGCCGCCGAGGT
>CANFSZ010000142.1 GCA_947449835.1 Opitutia bacterium | reverse complement strand
TGAGCAATTCGTAGTCGCGCACGAGCTCAGGTTGGGCGCCGCGAATAGTTTTCTCGGTAACGGCATCGCTTGCGCTAAGAATAAGTTCGCGGTGGAAGCCGGAGTCGAAGGTGAGGTGGATTTCCGCAATCGACTGCGGCTCGGGCCAAGTGAGTTCGAGCCAAGCAGGAAGAGTGGCCGATTCCCAGCGATGTGTCGCGCCGTCAGCCCACGGACCAAGAGTGGCGGGGAGTTCGCGGGTGTGACCGTCTAAGACGTGGATCGCTTCAGCGCCGAGCTGTTCGCTCGATGCGGTGATGGTGGCGGTCGGCAGAGCGGCGGAGTAGCTCGGGATGAAGGCGTCGTCGAGCAGGAGCTTTTGCTGGAGCCGGGCGATTTCGGTGGAGTTGAAAATTTCCGAAACGCTGCGACCAGCATGCAGGCGCGCCCGAGCAGCCGCGGTGCCGATGGCCTGGCCCATGACGGCACAAGTGGCCATGACCCGGGTGCTCGCAAAAGCGACGTGGGTCGCGCTGATGTTGCGGCCGGCGAAGAAAAGATTGCTGACGTTGCGCGAGTGGAGACACCCGAGCGGAATCGTGTAGAGGTGCGGAAAGTGATGTTGCACGCAGGGTTCTTCGTCGACGGCGTCCACCCCGCTCGGCGGATGCAAGTCGAGCCACCACCCGCCATAAGCGACGGCATCAGAAAAAAGTCGGCCGGATTCGACGTCGGTTTGGGTGAGCACGTGAGGCCCAAGAAAACGGCGCGTTTCGCGTTTGCCGGGAATCGCACCGATCCAATCGAGCGCCCAGTTCGCAGAGTCGGGGTGTTCGCCGGAGTTTTTGATGTAATTCCAAATGCCAAGGGCGATGCGAAGCAACTCGTGCCGGATGGCGGCATTATCCTTGAGCGTGTCGAGTTGCCCGCCCCACTCGCTCCACCAGTAGCCATATTCGTAGCTTTTGACGGGGCGGTGTTTGAACTCGTGTTTTTTAAAAGTGCGCACCCACGGCGGCGCGATGAAAGGCTGCGGCGTAGCGTGCTGGCGCGCGGTGAAAAGTATCGAGCTGCCGAGGGTGTGTGAGTCCGCAACGTCGCGCGCAAGACTCTCGCCGGTGGACACACGGGCTTCGCGGCCAACCGTAAAATCAGCTCCAGCCTCGACGCCGAGTCGGCCGTCACCGGAGCAATCGGCGAAAAACGGAGCATTAATCGTAAAGCTGTCTTCGGTGGATTGGCGCACGGCCTTGACCGCGGTGATGCGGCGAGCGCCCGCAGCGAGGTCGAGTTCGCAGCCGATACAATCGGTGTCGAGGAGCAGGGTGATATTCGGCTCGAGGATGACTTTTTCGTAGAGCAACAGATCCCACTGCGAGTAGGAGCGATGAGGATTGCGCGCGGCGTCCTCGAGTTTGAGCTCTTCGATGATTCCGGATTCGCGAGCGCCAGGGCGCGTGCCATGGCAATCGGCGCCGACGATGTGCATTTTGACTTCGCTGGAAGCGTTACCGCCGAGCACGGAGCGATCTTGCACGAGCACGACCTTCGCGCCGTTGCGCGCCGCCGCGAGCGCGGCACAGACGCCGGCCAAGCCGCCGCCGACCACGACGAAGTCGGTAATTAAATTATGATGGTTCATGCGGGCAGATCGGCGAGACGGTGGCGGGACAGAGAAAGTAACGGTTAGGAAGACGCGAGCTGAGCGCAAAGGCTGCGGAAGTGAAGTCGTTCACCGGACAGCGGGCGGAGCCTGCCGAAGAAGCGGCTGCAAGCCAATGCTCCACGCCTCTGCCATCTTGGCGGCCCCTGCTGCATTGGGATGAACTCGGTCGCTGATCGTATCGGTTTTCCAATCAAAATGAGTCGCTTGATCGACGAGGATCACGGGTTGAGCGTTGGAGTGGAGTCGGCTCACGAGTTTCGCCAACGCGCGGTTGAGCTCAGGGATATAGGCGTACTTGGGGAGTTTTCCACTGGGAATAACTTGTGCGACGAGCGTGATCACACGCGGGTTTATCGCGCGAAAGGCGCCGATCAGTCGCTCGGTCGCCGCGACGATGCTAGGAATCGGTTTCTCGTCGTTGAAGTGATTATGACCAGCATGGAGCAAAATAATGTCAGCCGGGGTTTCCGCGAAGTGCGCTGGTACGGTGTTGGCTAGAAAATCGATGGTCTTACCACCGTAGCCCTCGTGTAGGAGCGGGGGCACACCTCGCGTACCGACAAACGCAAAGACGAAGCCCGCCGCGCGCAGTTTTTCGGCCAATACCGGACGATAATTTGCAAACGTGGAACCGCCCTCTGTGATCGAATCGCCGATGGGCATGAGGCGCCACACCGCGTCAGCTGGAGCGGCCGCGCGCAGCCCACTCATCACGAGTAAGAAAAAAATCCAAGCTGGGCCGCTACGGTAAAATGTCATGGCGACGGAGCAGAGAGAGCAGCGACTTCAGCGGCGGCAAGGGCACGATTATAGACACGAACCTCACCCAGCGCTCCGACATAATTCTGGAGTCGACGGGCTTTTGCTGGAGGAGCATCCGCCACAAGCGTGACATCGCCGACCGCTTCATAAAGCCCGCTGTTGGCCCCGAGGCGGCCGGGCGCGGTCGCATCGGACGGCGCGAACGTGAGCCCATCAGCCCGCTGGGCGAGTTTACCATCGAGATAGATCAAAGCGGTGCCGTGATCATATACACAGGTGATACGCAGGGCGACGCCGGCGCGATAATCAGCACGAGCGACGACATCGCGGTGCTCGGCGTGACTACCAAGACGAAAGGCCACGTCACCCGAAGCCGTGAGTCCGACGCCCCACCCAGCCCGCCCGGTCTTGGGTAGACGCGTGATCGGAAACGTGTCGGTACGTTTCGCGGGCTGCATCACAAAGGATACCGTGATGGCATCCCCGAGACCACAGTTGCGACCGAAAAAGTAGAATTTTTCGTCGCCCGTGAATGAAATGGGGGCGCTGTGGGCTAGTTGCCAAAGCGGTTCGCCTTCGCGGTAGGCAAATGAGCGGGAGGGCCGCGGTTGCTGACCGAGCAAAGGGGGTTTCATGAACTGCACTTCGTCGACTTCAAGCCAATCGCCCGCGCCCGCGACGGAAACAATCGAGATAGTAACGCGGTGATTCGAGACTGAGATGCTCGGCAAGCGCACGTCTGTCCACGTCGCAGAAACAGGGATCGTGAGCGTCTTTTCCGGCCCACCAAAATCCGAGACACGGAAACACGCGGTCGTCTGGCCTTGAGAGCGACGCACACGCGCGCGGAGTTCGTACTCGCCGTTGCGGATAAATTGGAGGTCTTGCGCCGTCGTGACGGAGTAGGCGCGGTCGCCATCGTGCCGGAGTTTGAAGTCGCCCTGCGCAGTCTCACCGCGGACGACGCGGCTGGCGGCTACATCGCCGGACTCTCGCCAAGCGACGGGTCGCTGCAAATCGACTTTGTCTTGATTGTATTCGAAACCGCCGTTGGCGAGGAGCGTCGCACCGGGATAGTCGCGGGCGTAGTAACGAAAATAATCGAAACGCGTTTCGCCGGGCTGTTGATCCGCATCGACGTGACCC
>CANFSZ010000141.1 GCA_947449835.1 Opitutia bacterium | reverse complement strand
GATGGCGGCTCGGGCTTGGATGAAACGACGCTCGCGCAGGCGGTGGACACGGTGCGCTGGTGGCAGGCGTTGCGGCGCGAACGCGGTTGGCGGGCCGATCTGATGGTCGAGACGCACGATTCGCTGGCCAACGCGGCGGCGATCCGGCGTTTCGCCGTGGCGGCGCCGGGCTGCGCGGTACTGTGGGATTCGCAACACACGTGGTTGCGGGGAGGGGAAGACCCGCTCGTGACGTGGGCGGCGATCCGAGATCTCGTGGTGCACGTGCATGTGAAGGACAGCATCGACGCGCCCTCGGCGAAACACTCCTGGACTTACGTTTTGCCAGGGACCGGGCGTTTTCCGATCGCGCCGTTGTTGGCAGCGCTGCGGGCGGATGCGTTTGCCGGGCCGGTGTCGCTCGAATGGGAACGTTTGTGGCACCCATATCTCCCGACGCTCGACGCGGCGCTAACGGCGGCGACGCAAAATCGCTGGTGGTAGCCCCACGGCGTGAGATTTCATGCGCGATGAATATACGGGGAGTTTAACTTTTTACCGCGCGCGTCTCGGCGCTTTACCTCAGGCGGAAGACTCGCAGATTAACAACCGCGTCTGACCCCGTCGCGCCTCCCTAATTTTTTATGCCCAACCCTTGGACTGGAAAAGGAAACCCTTACACGCGCGAGGAAGTGCGCGAACGTCTCCGCGCCACGCTCGCCAAGGGCGACGCCATCATCGCCGCGGGCGCAGGCACCGGCATCAGCGCCAAGTTCATCGAGAAGGGCGGCGCCGATTTGATTATCATCTATAACAGCGGGCGTTTCCGCATGATGGGTCACGGTTCCACGGCGGGCATGATGGCCTACGGCGACGCCAACGCCATCGCTATGGAGATCGGCGAATACGAGGTACTCCCCGTCGTCGAGGAATGTCCGGTCATCTGCGGCGTCCACGCCACCGATCCGCGCCGGCGCATGTGGCATTGGCTCGGGCAGGTGAAGGAAATGGGTTTCTCAGGCGTGAATAATTTCCCCACGCATACGATCGTCGACGGGCATTTCCGCGGCGTGCTCGAAGAGACCGGCATGAGCGTGAAAAAAGAATACGAGATGGTCGCGCTCGCGCGCCGCATGGATTTGTTTTCCGTCGTTTACGTCGGCACGCCCGAGGAAGCCATCGAGATGGCCAAGGCTGGCGCCGATGCGATCATCGCGCACGTCGGAACCACCGTCGGCGGCAGTATCGGCGTTAAAAACGCCCTCGTGAGCTGGGATCACACGATCAAGACCACGCAGTCGATCATCGACGCGGCGTCCACCGTGCGGAAAGACATCTTCTTCCTCTGCCACGGCGGCCCGATCAACACTCCCGACGACGCCGCGCGCGTCATGGCCGCGACCGACGCCGATGGGTTCGTCGGCGCGAGCAGCCTCGAACGCATGGGCGTCGAGGAATCGCTCACCAACCTCACGCGCAAATTCAAATCGCTGAAACGCAAAGCCCGATAATCCGGCCACGCGCGCTGCGTTGGCCCTTTCTTTTTACCCCGCCCCACTATGTCTCCCGCTGAACGCCGTTTCGTCCAAATCGCCGACGCTCTTCGTGAGCCCAACGCTTGGACCAATAACGAGTGGCTTTGCCGACCCGATCTCGTGGCCGCCGAGAAACTCCTGCTCGTGCGTGCCAACATGGATCCGGGGCATTGCCACCCGTTTCACTTTCACCCGCACCGCGAGGAAATCATCTACGTGATCTACGGCCGCGCCGAGCAATGGGTGGGCCACGACCACCGTATCCTCAGCGCGGGCGAGATGGCGCACATCCCCGCTGGCACCGTGCACGCCACGTATAATCCCCACGCGGAACCGTTGGTTTTTCTCGCGATGCTCTCGCCCGCGAAACTCCCCGACGCGCTCGCTGCCGCGCCCGATCCTTGCGATGTTTCTACGCAAGCGCCTTGGGCCGATCTCCGCAAAAATCTCCCGCCCTGCGTCACTCGCTTCTGAGGCCTTCGCCTACAACTCACATTTTGCTTCTGAAAATTTCCCCTATGAAACGTCTCCTCGTCCTCGTTGCCCTCTGCGCGTTCGTCGTTACCTCCGCGCTCACTGCCGCCGAAGCGCCGCTGCGCGTTTTTATCCGCTCCGGCCCGAAGAGCCACGGCCCCGGCGCGCATGACCACCCGCGCTTTCTCGCCGAGTGGGTGACGCTGCTCAACGCCCGCGGCGCCGTCGCTGCCGGCGGCAACACGTTCCCCACGGCCGCCCAACTCGCCGCGACCGACGTGCTCATTCTCCACGCGCAGGAAGCCGGCAACATCGCCGCGCCCGACCGCGCCAACCTCGACGCTTACCTCGCGCGTGGCGGCGGTCTCGTCGTCATCCACGCGGGCGCCGTCGCCAAAGACACCGATTGGTACAAATCCATCATCGGCGGCTCCTGGCGCCAAGGCAGCACCAAGTGGCTCGAAGCCCCGATGCACCTTTATTTTTCCGATCGCGCTCACCCGATCACCCGCGGCGCTTCCAACTGGCAGATGAACGACGAGATTTACTACGACATGGATCTCTCGCCCGACGTTCACGTCCTCGCCACCGCTTACACGCCCAAAGCCATCGACACCGGCGGCAAGGGCAACAAAGAGGCCCAAGCCCGCGCCGCCGAGGCCGTCGCCAAGCGCAAAGGCGTCAACATCTACGACCACCAGCCGCAGCTCTGGACCTATGAACGCACCGTCGCCGGCGCCACGCAGCCTTACCGCGCTTTCGTTTCAATCCCCGGTCACCTCTACGAAAATTTTAACCGCGCCAATTACCGCGCGATTCTCCTGCGCGGCATCGCTTGGGCCGGCCGCCGCGCCAACGCCGACGAACTCTGCCTCCCCGCCGAACTCGGCGACACGCTGCGTTATCCCGAGGGCGGTCCCACGGCGCCGCGCCAAGCCGCCACCAAAATCCAAGTTCATCCCGATTTCAAAATCGCCCTCGTCGCCTCCGAGCCGCTCATCAACAAGGTCATGAACATCGACTGGGATGAACGCGGTCGCCTCTGGGTCTGCGAGACGCCCGAATATCCCAACGGCCGCCGCGTGCCGAATGCCCCCGCGCGTTGGCAAGATTCCGGTTCGCTCAAGCCCTTCGTCACCGAGCGCGACCCCGAAGATTCCATCTCCGTTCTCACGGACACCGACGGCGACGGCATCATGGACACCAAGAAAACCTTCGCCGACAAACTCGAGCTCGTCACCAGCTTCGTCCTTTACCGCAACGGCGTGATCGCCGCCACCTCGCCCGATATTTGGTACCTCGAAGACACCAACGGCGACGGCGTCTGCGACAAGCGCACCAAACTCTACACCGGCCTCGGCATCAACGATACCCACGCCGTCATTAACAATCTGCGCTGGGGCCGCGACGGTTGGATCTACGCCACTCACGGTTACTCGCGCGGCGACGTCACTTCGGCCGACGGCTCGAAAAAATTCGGCCCCGACGGCTCCGGCGTCGTGCGCTTCAAGCCCGACGGTTCCGCCTTCGAGCAATACAGCAGCCGCAACGGCAACACCTGGGGCCTCGATCTCACTTGGGATGGTCAGGTG
>CANFSZ010000140.1 GCA_947449835.1 Opitutia bacterium | reverse complement strand
GGCATCCCCTTCGAACTCCGCGCTGTCCGCCTGACGCCACTCTGACGCGCCGCGCCACCTGCTCCACTCTGAAAAATGCCGACGTTCTACGAACAACTCGCCGCCCTTGGGCGCGAGTCCGCGGCTTTTGTTCTCGTCGTCTTAGTCGATGCGCTCGGCAGCACGCCCCAAGACACTGGCGCCAAAATGATTGTCACGCCTGCGGGCCTGCTCACCGGCACCGTCGGCGGCGGCCGCGTTGAAGCGCAAGCCATCGCGCTCGCACAAGAACTCCTCGCCGCCTCCGCCACGACACCACGCTTCGTCAACTGGAGCCTCAAAGGCGACGTCGGCATGACCTGCGGTGGCTCTGTGAAACTCTACTTCGAGCCCCACGCACCCGCTGGCCCGTGGCCCATTGTGATCTTCGGCGCCGGCCACGTCGTCCAAGCCTTGGTGCCCGTGCTGCTCCCAATGGCGTGCACCGTCACCGTGATCGACCCGCGCGCCGACTGGCTTGAACGCCTGCCCCGCGCCCGCAACCTCCAGATCATCGTCCACGCCAACCCGGCTGACTTGATTCCTACGTTGCCCGCGACCGCCTTCGTTCTCTGCATGACCAAAGGCCACGCCAGCGATCGCCCCGTCCTGCAACGCGCCCTCGCCGAGCGCACGTTTCCGTATCTCGGGGCTATCGGCAGCGCGGCCAAAGCTATTGTCCTCCGCCGCGAACTCGTCGCCCATGGCCTCACACCTGAACGCGCTGAGAAATTTTTCTGTCCGATCGGCGAAGATTTTGGGAGCAACCACCCGCACGAAATCGCTCTGAGCATCGCGGCCCAAGTCTTAAAAATCCGCGATCAAATCGCACCAGATGCACCAACTGCATCACCTGCGAGCGTTGCCAATCCCGCGCTCGACTAGGTTATTTCAAACGTGTCTGCACAGCGGCGAAAATGGCTTCACTCGTCGCCGGCGATGCGAGCAACACTTCGCCTCCTGGCGCGCCGAAATGCGCCACGGCATCACGAATCGCTTCGCGCACGCTGAAAGCCAACATCAACGGCGGCTCGCCCACCGCTTTGCTGCCGTGAATCGTGTTCGGCTGCGCTGCCATCGGCAGCAGCGTCACGTTCATTTCCACCGGCGCGTCACTGAACGCCGGGATTTGATACGTACTCGCGCTGTGCGTCAGCAACCGGCCCTTCGCGTCCCATTTTAATTCTTCGCGCGTGAGCCAGCCCATGCCTTGCACGAACCCGCCTTCGATCTGGCCGCGATCGATCCCCGGATTCAACGAATCACCGACGTCGTGCACGATGTCCACGCGCCGCACGCGGTGCATTCCCGTGTAGCCGTCCACTTCCACCTCGGAAACCGATGCGCCGTAAGAGAAATAATGAAATGGCCGCCCCGCCGCCGTCGCCCAGTCCCAGTGAATCCCCGGCGTCTTATAAAAACCCGTCGTCGAGAGACTCACCCGCTCGAGGTACGCGCACTGACACACCGCGGCGAACGCCACGCACCGCGCCGGCTGTCCGCGTACTGTCACCGCGTCGCCGGCAAAATCCAATTCCCGCGCGTCCGTTTCATCGGCGCCGAGTAGCTGCGCCGCCACGGGCCGCAAACGTTCACGCAAGATTTCGCAGGCGTGGCGCACGGCCGCGCCGTTGATATCCGCGCCGCTCGAAGCCGCCGTCGGCGAGGTGTTGGGCACCTTATCGGTGCTCGTCGGCATCAACCTAATTTTCTCCGCCGACACGCCGAGTTCGCGCATCGCCACACCCAGCATCTTCGCGTTCAAGCCCTGACCCATTTCCGTGCCGCCATGATTCACTTGTACGGAGCCGTCAGGATAAATCAGCACCAACGCCCCCGCCTGATTGTAGTGCGTGAGCGTAAACGAAATCCCGAACTTCACTGGCGTCACCGCGAGCCCGCGTTTCACGCGCCCACTCTGCGCATTCCACGCCGCAATCGCGCGACGCCGCTCCGCGAAACCTGCATCGGTTAAAACGCGGTTCCACACGTCTTGAATCCGGTTGATCCCGAGGTCTTCGCGGTAATGCGTCGTGTTTGTCTCGCCCGCTCCGTGATAAAAATTCCGCGCCCGCACGAGTTCGGGCGCTAGCCCGATCCGACCGGCGACCCGCGCCACAATTTCCTCAACTACGAGCATGCCTTGCGGCCCGCCAAACCCGCGAAACGCCGTGTGCGACGTCACGTTCGTCTTCGCGATCCGCCCCGTGAAGCGCACCGCGGGAATGAAGTACGCGTTGTCTAAGTGAAACAACGCGCGGTCACAGATCGCCTGCGAAAGATCCATCGACCAACCGCCGTCGGAAACAAGTTCCACCTGCGACGCGAGCAAGCGGCCCTCGCCATCGTAGCCGACCTTAAAATTCGCCCAAAACGGATGCCGCTTTCCCGTGAGCGTCATGTCGACATCACGGTCCAATTGCCAACGCACGGGCCGTCCGGTCTTCAGCGCCGCGAGCGCGACGATCGCCGCCGGACCGTTGCCTTGCGTTTCCTTGCCGCCAAAACCGCCGCCCATGCGCGGTGATTGCACCACAACTTTGTTCCGCGCCACGTGCAGCACTTCGGCGACGATATTTTGGATTTCCGAGGGATGCTGCGTCGAGGAATGCACCAACATCGCCCCATCCTCGCCTGCCTCCGCCCAGGCGGCCTGCGTCTCGAGATAAAAATGCTCCTGCCCGCCAAATTCAAATTCACCCTCGAGCAAATGCGGCGCCGCGGCCAGTGCCGCCGCCACGTCGCCGCGCACCAATTCGTGCGGCGGCGCGTGAAAACTGCCCGCCGCCATTGCCGCCCGTACGCCAAGCAACGGTGGCAATGGCACGTAATCCACCTCCACCATCGCTGCCGCCGCACGACACGCACGGATCGAATCACCCACGACGATGGCTACAATTTGGCCGTAAAATTGAATCTCATCCGTCGCGAGCATCGGCTCATCGGGCCGCACGGGACCGACGTTATTTTCGCCCGGAATATCTTCCGCCAACAACACGGCCGCAATGCCCGTACACGCCCGCGCCTGGGTGGCGTCACGGCGCGTTATCTTCGCTCGGGCGTGCGGCGCCATCACCGGCCACACTTCCAACATCGGCCGGCGCTGCGCGGTGTCGTCTACGTATAATGCACGCCCCGTCACGTGACCGACCGCACTATCGTGCCGCAACGCGCGCGACGCATCAGTCGGCGGCACGAGCGCACCCGCGGCAAAATCCAACGCGCCGTCTTGCGCGAGGCTGTGTTCGCCGCTGACAAATTTCTCCCACAAACTCACGATCAGTCCGCGCCGATACTCCGCGCCGCCGCGCACATCATCGATAGGTGTAAACTCCGTGCGCAACGCTGCTGCCACAGCCTCCGCCGCGACCGTGAGGGTTTGCCCCAACAGCGCCGCCTCCGCCCGCAACGCTCGCACCGGCGTCGCCGCCACTCCGCCAAACGCCAACCGCGCGACCCGCACGAAGCCCGCCGCGTCGGTCTCTATGCGAAACGCGCCAGCGACGATACTGATGTCCATCTCGCGTCGCTTCGACACTTTGAAATAATCCACCCGGCGCGTGTAACCCGCCGCCAGCGCTACACGCGGCACGACGATTTCTCGAATCACTTCGTCCGCCCGCAATATGGTTTTACGATAACCAACAAAAAAATCTTGGAGCGTCACGGCACGTTCACCGCTCGTGGAGGTAAGGACCAGCGCAGCATCCAACGTCAGCAGCAACGGCGCGCTGTCACCAATGGGAGACGCGGTCGCGATATTACCACCGAGTGTCGCACGGCTGCGGATTTGTCGCGACGCATAG
>CANFSZ010000139.1 GCA_947449835.1 Opitutia bacterium | reverse complement strand
GGCCGCCGCGACGCAGGTCGCCGTGGGCGAATCCGTGACGTGGACGGTCGAACTCGTGGGCACAGGCAATTGGCCCGAGATCAGCCGACTCCCGGCGCAGACGATCTCGCGCGATTTTCAAATCGTCACCCCAGTCACCAAGCGCGTGATGAACCGCGGCCAACTCTTTGAAGGCAGTCTCACGCAAGAGATGTTGCTCATCCCCAGTCGGCCCGGCGCGTATCAACTCGGGCCTGTGCGTTTCGTGTATTTCGACCCCAAGGCCGGCGCTTATCAGATGCTCACGAGTGAATCCGTGGCGCTCACCGTGACCGGTGAAGCCGCCGCTCCGGGCACCATCGTCCCGCCGCCCGCCACAGTTAATGCCTCCGCTGGTGGCGCCGATCGCGTGCCGGTGCCCGTGGCGCCGCCGCCGTTGCCGCTCGATCCCATCGCGGGCGCGCGCGTCGGGTTGCCGCCCTTGGCCTCGAGTAGTTTGATGCTGTTGGTGGTGGTGCCGCTCCTGGTGGTCGTGGCGTGGTGGCTCCGCTTGGCCGCGAGTCGGCGTTACACGACTGATTCGCAACGTCGTCGTCGCGAAGCGCGCGCGCGGATCGAGGCGGAGTTGGCGCACCTCGCTGGGGCTGCGAGCTTGTCGCGTGCTCAGATCGTGCAACACCTCCGCACCTGGCAGCACGCCGCGGCGGAGTTTGCGGAGATCGCCGAGGCTTCGCCCACGCCCGCGCAGATCGCCGGGGCCTTGGAGCACGTGCGAACGGGTTCGTCTTGGGCCCAGCTCTGGCGCGATGCCAACCACGTGATCTACGGCGAGACGCAGACGTTGCCCGCCGATTGGTTGTTGCGCGCGCAAGGCGCGTTGTCGGATGCGCCTTTGGCCGATGTGCCGCTGCTCGCGCTGTTCTTGCGGCGCAATCTCTTCCCTTGGGCTGCGCTCCTCGTGTTCGCGTGTATGCCTCTTGCCGTGCGCGCCGATGCTGGGGCCGAGGCGTATCGTACGGGAGACTTTAAGAAAGCCGAATTGGCGTGGCGCAGCGTTCTCGCGGCCTCGCCCCGTGACGCGGCCCCGCGCGCCAACCTCGCGGCGGCCCTAGCGCAACAAAACCGTTGGAGCGAATCGGCTGCGCACGCGTTGGCGGCTTTTTGTCTCGCCCCGCAAGACGCGGCGATCCGTTGGCAGTTTAATCTCAGTCTCGAGCGGGCGGGCATTGATCAACCGGCGTTTGTCGCCTTGGCGACGGGCGCAGGGTGGGGCGGCGTCGCGCGTCGGCTCTCGCCGGGCGCGTGGGGCGTGGCCTGGGCTTGGGCGGCGTTGGTCTGGGCGGCGGCCTTGGGCCTGTGGCTGTGGGCGCATTATCGGGCTCGACCGGTTTGGCTGCGACGCGGCGCTGAGTTGATGATGGTGCTCGCGGTGGTGTTGGGCGGGTCGGCGCTGATGAGTATGCGGACTTATGGTTTGCTGGCGCAGCGCGACATCGCGGTGGTGGCGCAAAACACGGTCCTGCGCTCGGTACCGACGGAAGCGACGAACGCCCAAAAGACTTCGCCCTTACCGGCGGGCTCGTTGGCGGTCGTGGACCAAGCCTTTTTAGGTTGGAGCCGTTTGGTGTTCCCTAACGGCCAGACCGGTTGGGTGCGGACCGATGCCGTGGTGACCTTGTACCGCTGAGGCGGTTGATGGCGGCGGAGGGTAAAGCGGGATGGGTGAACCCCGCCTACAGTTATAATAAGCGTGCGCGTGTGGGCGGGGGACCTCACCCCGCTGCTAAAAGGGAAAACGAGTTTGTCACGGCGCGCCCAGCGGTCGCGCCCCACCTGCTTCGGACTTCAGTTGATGACGCGGTCTTTCAGGCGTTGCACGAGGCGTAGGGTCGATTGCCGCCGTAATTCCTTTGGCGCCTTTACCCCGAGGAGTTGGATAAAGGCTTTATCCCGCGACACGCGCTCAAAGTGTTGGACTTGTCGCAAGTTGATGATGCGGAAGCGATCGATCCGGAAAAAATCTGATGCGGGTAACGTCTCCTCCCACCGGCTCAAGGTCTGGCGGAGCATGTAAGCCTTACCATTGATGAGCGTCAGCCTCGAATAGGAATCCTCGGACTCGATGAGGGCGATCTCGGCGAGTTCGACTTGGAGCATTTCTTTTTCGGCTTGGACCCAGAGAGTCCCGAGCGTCGTACTCGCGCGGCTGTTCAGACCCGCAGCCTGGGCGACCGCGCGGCCCGCAAAGTGGCGTTGGAGTTTGTTGACCGTCGCGGCCATGCGTTTGGCCGAAAAAGGTTTTAAGAGATAATCGAGCGCTTGCAGTTCATAGGCTTCGACGGCCCTATCATCGTGGGCGGTCACAAACACGATCTCCGGACGGGGATCTGCGGGCAGCATCGCGAGCAACTCGGTGCCCTCGGCTTGAGGCATCTTGATATCGAGAAATATCACATCGGGGTGCAAGGAGCGGCAGAAGACGAGCGCGGTTGCCACCGAGATAGCCTCGGCGACCACTTCTATATCGGGATGTGCTGCGAGGCGCTTGCGCAGGAAATCCCGCGCGCTCGGTTCATCATCGACGATCAGAACTCGTAGGTGAACACTCATGTCGTGACCTTTGGTAGGTAAAGGGGGCTGCTCGCCCGTGGTTCCAATGTCGCGCTCGAGTTATCACCGGAGCCCATGCGGTAGCTCACGGCCTCTTGTTCATCGATATAGGGCTGGGGTATTCGCATAAAACTCCGCAGGACACCTCACAAAAATTTGTGAGCATAAAGCACGATGTCGCGAATCGGTCCACAGACGTGGTGAACTGGGCACAACCCACCTAAAACCCCTGTAGAGCAATGATCACACAAACCGCTCGCTCGCCGTTATCGTCATAGCAGGTGCTGGACGGGCTTAAGTCAGCAACCTCGCCTAGAATCTTATCTTAGTAAGGTTGCGGCTTTCAATCGCTGCATGAGGCGTAGGCTGGGTTGTCGGCCTAATTCTTTCGGACCGCTCAAGCCTCGCAGGGTGATCAGCGCTTGATCGCGCGTAATACGCTCTACTTTCCCCAAGCGCCGCAAATTGATGATCAGCGAGCGGTCCACGCGCATAAATTCCTCTTTCGGGAGCAAGCTTTCCCACTGGCTCATCGCCCGGCGCAATAAATATGAGTTGCCGTCAAATAGCGTGAGACGGGAATAGGGGGCCTCGGCTTCGATCAAGACGATCTCACTCAGTTTCACTTTGAGTCGGCCGTTATCGGTGATGACCCAAATCGACTTGAGTGCAGTCGCTTCGGCCTGGGGGCCCATGGGGGGCGCGATCGCTAGGCTAGCATAGTTGCGCAGTAACTTATCTACCATGAGGCCCACCCGTTTGGCTGAGTACGGTTTGAGTAAGTAGTGTAGCGCGCGGATCTCAAACGCCTCTATCGTGCGATCGTCAGGCGAAGCCAAAAAGACGATCTGCATACGGGGATTCCCCGCTTGCACAGGTAACATGAGAAAGACCTCTGCCTGCGACAGGTTTATATCCAAAAAAATCACATCCGGATGTAGTGTCCGGCAGTACTCCAAGGCTGTGGCCACGGTACTGGTCTCACCGACTAACTCAATTTCCCGATGAACCTGCAGGTGTTTCCATAAACATGCCCGCACGACCGGGTCATCATCCACCATCACGCAGCGCAGCGGGGCGCTTGGGGCGCTCCCGAAAGGAGATAAACTCATATCTAAATCCACAGTGAGTGAGGGTTGAACTTGAATTTATAAGCCCAATGTCACCAACCGGCCCAAAACTCAGCTGAAGTAGACCCGGTTAAGCTCCAATGTCCAATTCGGTGAGCTGATTAGTCCTTTTCCTCTCT
>CANFSZ010000138.1 GCA_947449835.1 Opitutia bacterium | reverse complement strand
CACGTCGGATTGTGGCGCGTTGGGTCTCGGTGATGCGCGGATCGTTGCGCAACGCCCGCGATACGGTCGACGCGTGCACGCCCGCCCGCTGGGCGATGTCGCGCATCGTGCTGGGCGGTTGAGGCATGTTAAAAAAGAATGGCTCGAATTCGGTCGGCCTAAACTCAGGCGGGACCAACGTACGCGAAGCGCGGTGTCACCGTGCCATCCGCCAGTGTGACGGTGGAGACGAACATCGCCTGCGGCCGCACCCAAAGACCGCCGTCACCGTAAAGCATTTTATAAACGACGAGGACCTCCTGTGTCTCCGAATGGCGGGCCAGCCCGAGGACTTGGTAAGCGTTGCCTTTGTAATGCCGGTAGCGCCCCGCGCGGGGTTCGGGGGGGAGCGGGGCGAGGGGCGCATCGTCCATGGATAGTTTTAAACTTACTTCGCGGTGACGCGCAAAATGCCTTTCATGAGCGTCGAGTGACCGGGGAAACTACAGATGAAATCGTAGTCGCCGGGCGTGGTCGGAGCGATGAAGTAGATCGTGTCGCTGGTCTCCGGTTGCGTCAGCGCAGTGTGGAACAGCACGTCAGGACTGTCGGGCACGTAGTTTTTCGCGGTGCCTTCGACGCCGAGCGCGAGGGCCGCGGTGCCGACGTCTTGGCCCTTGCCGGGGGCGCAGAGGACGAAGTTGTGGAGCATGTCATCGGTGTTGCGGAAGATGAGGCGGATGCGCGTGCCGGCTTTGGTCGTGAGTAACGTTTGGTCGAATTTCAGGCCAGGCTGCGTGCCGAGGAGAAACGCCTGATCGCCCTCGTTGTTGGGCCAATCGGTGGGTTGCTTGACCGGGTGTTTCGCAGAGTGCGCGCTGGCGCTGGCGGAGAGGGCGGCGACGCAGAGCTCGGCGGCGTTCGGCGCGAGAGGAATGATGCGATCGCCTGCGGGCAGACGATTGAGGGTGTAATAGGCGACTGGGTGGAGCACCGCGGAGCCACCGGTCGCAGCGCGTACGCCGCTGGCTTTGACTTCGTGGATGTAGCCTTCGCGCAGGCATTGCGCAGCGAGGCGCACGCTCAGGCCATCGGGTGCGACGACGATTTTTTGAATCGGGCAGACCATGCGGTCAACCGGCGCGGCACCGTAGGCCGTGTGGTAGTTGTACGTGAAACCGGCGAGGGAGTAGCTCGCGAGATTCTCGGCGGTGGCGCGGTCTACAGGCTGCGTAAACGTGAGGATAAAACCATCGGGCTGCGCTTTGATTTCTTTGATTTCAAACGGCGTCTGGCCCGTCCAGGTGACGCGTTCGATGCCGTATTGTTTCGGGCCAACCGAGCCCCAACCGCGTGCGCTCTCGCCGACGAACATCGTGGCATTTTCGCCGATCGCCATGCGGAGGATGCCGCTGTCGAAGCCCTCGCGAAACGAGTACGCCGCGCCTTGCCAGACGCCCGCGACTTTCTCGAGGGAGACGCGCATCAGTTTACTCTGACCTTGGTCACCGACGTAAAATTGGCCAGCGAATGGGCCGAATTTTCCGCCGCTGAGGTCCTCGATCATGCCGGAGTTGGAGATGCCAAGAATCGTGTGGGGCAACCAGACCGCGGGCGGCTTCAGGCCAGGGAGATTTTGCGCGACGACGTGCATGGGTTGCTCGAAGTCGGAGACGTTTTCCGGGCGAACTTTTACGGTGGAGCCTGGGAGTTTGCTCCACGCGAGACCGGCGGGATGGCCGAGGAAATCGCCCGATTCTATGTGCGTGATTTTGCCCGAACCGACCCATTCACCCTGATTGTCGGTGGAGAACCAAGCGCCTTGGGAGCTCACGGTGAAACCGGCGGGCGAGCGCAGGCCGCTCGCGATCGGCGTGAGTTGGCCGTCGGGCGTGATCTCGACCATCCAGCCGCGCCAAGGCACGGGAGCCTGCGTGGAGCCGCCGAATGCGACGTTGAGCGTGACGCGGAGGTTGCCGTTGGGCGCGAGGACGGGGCCGAAGGCGTATTCGTGGTAGCTGCCGGAGATGGGCAACTTAGCCACGGTTTCAAAGACATCGGCGCGGCCGTCGCCGTCGGTGTCGACCAGACGCGTGAGCTCTTGGCGTTGAGCGACGTAGTAACCGCCGGACGGGGCGGCGATGATGCCGAGGGGTTCGTGGAGGCCTTGCGCAAAGAGGCTGTATCGGGGCTTCGGGTCGGCGTCGTAGGCGCCGTCGATCCACCAGACTTCGCCGCGGCGTGTGGTCACGAGGAGCCGTTGGCCGGCGACGGGTAAAATACCGCTGACTTCGAGGACGATGCCTTCGGGCACGGGCAACGGTGTGCGTTGCCAAATACGATTTTCGGCAGCGACGAGCGCGTCGGACGGTTTCGCGAAACGCTCGAGCGCGGAGGGGTTGTTGGTCTGCGCGCGGGACGTGAGCGTGACGGCGGAGACGGCGGCGAGAAAAAGAGAGAGGCGCTTCATGGGAGGGGGTTACCAGACGAGCGTGTAAGTGAGGGTGCGGTCGACTTTGCCGCCGGAGAGCGGGACGACGAGTTGTTGGCGGCCATTGCGCATGCGCACGACGGGGTGGAGCGGGCTGGTTTTGGGTAGATCGATGTAGTAACTGCGATCACCGATAATCCAGCCGTTGCCGTCGGGTTGAGCGGTGATGACGTCGGCTTCGGCGAGTAACGCGTAGGTTTCCCAAGAAGTGTTGCGGCCGTTGAAGGCGAGGGTGCGCGTGAGGCTGCGGCCGTCGGCGCCGGGGACAAACGTGTCGCGGACGTCGAGTTGGGCGAGTTTGCCGAGGAATGTCGGCGTGCCGTCTGGCGCGAGGGTGTAGCCTTGCGAAGACCAGAGTGGCTCGGGCGCATCGGGCCAGTCGTGCGCGAAACTCTCTAGGAGGGCGACGGTGGGTTTGCGGTTGAGGGTGAGGGCGGGGCCGGAGGGTTGGGCGAGTTGGGATTCTCCGCGACTCTCCCACATGTCGGCGACGTCGAGGAATCCGCCGCGCCAGACGCGCAGGAGCGAACCGGTTTCAAAATCGTAGGCGAAGTGGGCGCCCGTGGGTGAACCGACGCTTATAGCGTAGAGGCGTTTTTTGGGTTCGTAGGGGACGAAGCCGCGCTGGAGCCGCGGACGCTCGCCGGGCGCGAGCGGGATGGACGGCGCGATCTTGGGCTTGGCGTTGGGTTCGACGTGAGTGAACGATTGAGCAGGCAGGCCGATGCCGCGGACGCTGATGGCGAGGGCGGCGCGGGCGGCGCGGACGTGTTGATAATCGAGCCGAAACGGATGGTCGCCGGCGGTGAGCGTGACCGTGCGGCCGTCGGCGCCGAGCTCGAGGGGTGAAATGGCGAGTTGATCGTCGATGAGGAGTCGGGCGGGGTTGCGCGTCTCGGCGCTAAACGTGTAGGTGTCGGCGCGGCCGACGTGGAGGGTGCCTTTGATGACGAGGGCGCCTTTGCCGGATTTCTGAATCGGAGCAACGGACAAGTAAGGCAGCGGGCCGGATTCGGTGGGCGCGGCGACGTAATCGGCGATGCCTTTTTGCGGGCCGACGTAGAGTTCGTAGGTCAAGCCGCTGGTCGTGAGGGCGGGACTGTCGAGCAGCTGCGCGGAGAGGGCGCGGACGGCGAGCGTGCCGTGGTCGCCCTGAATCATGAGCGGGCCGCGCGGAGCTTCGGGATCTTTTTCAAACAAGGCGCTGCGCGTGGGGCCGCTGATCTCGACGTTTTCGTGGATGAGATAACCATTGAGAACAACGCGGAGAAATTTGGCGTTGGTGATTTTTTTGCCGGCGGCGTCGAATCGTGGGGCGCGGAATTCGATGCGGAGGTGCTGCCAGAGGCCGGGGGCTCGAGCGGCGTGAGCGCGGGGCGCGGTGCCGTCGTAACTTTCGTT
>CANFSZ010000137.1 GCA_947449835.1 Opitutia bacterium | reverse complement strand
GGCGCGGGCGCGGCGTAGGGCGCATCAAAGACGACGACTTTATCGCGACCGCCGGCGGCGAAGAGCGCATCGGAAGCGAGTTTTTGTTCGTTGCCGTCGACGGGATATTCGAGGGCGGTCATCGACCAGAGCCGCATGCGCGCATCCCAAGTGACGGTGATAAATTTCCCGAAGCCGGCGGTCTCGGCGGCAACGAGTTCGATTTCAAAACCCGCGGGCACGGTGAAGGAGCGCCGTTCTTCCTCGGGCGAACGCGGACCGCTGGAAACGGCGTTGTAACTGATGTCGCGGGGCGCGGGCGCGGGCGCGGCGTTGGTTTTCGGAGCGGCTGGTTTCGGGGCGGCGGCAGGTTTAGGCGCGGGCGGCTTAGGGTGGCCGACTTGGTCCCACGTCGGCGCGCCGGGCGTGGGCGGGAGTTCGTCGATCACGATGTCCTTGAACTGCGCGAGCGCAGGGCCGCCGCTGTGAATCTGAAGGCCGATGTGCCCGTCGAGGGCGATGGTCGACTCGGTCTCGGTGTAATCGAGCGCGGCGACGCCGTTGAGCCACGAACGCAGGCGCGGGCCTTCGACGCGGATGCGGTACTCGTTCCAATCGCCGGGGCGCACGGCCGCAGCGACGGCGGTGAGTTGGGCAGATGTGGCGATGACCTTGTTGCGCCGCGATTCGTCGTAGAGTTTACCCCACCAGCCGTCACCGGCGTCGACTTGATAGCCGGACATCTCGGTGGACTGCGGCACGCGCAAGCTGCGAAGCTGCACGCCGCTGTTGATGAAGCCGATCTTGGGATCGCCGGTGAGTTTGATTTTCAGACGGAGCTCGAAGTTTTGAAACGAGCGCGTGGTCGCGAGAAATTGGTTTTGCGGAATCTTTGTGGTGACCGACCCTCCGGAGATGGCGCCGTCCTGGACGCTCCACCATTTTAAATCACCCTCCCAACCGGCGAGCGTTTTGCCGTCGAAAAGTTCAGCGGCTCCGAGAACGAGCGGGGCGAAGAAAGCAAGAAACGAGACGGCGAGGCGGGGTAGCCGGTTGAACATATTTTAGGGAAGTGAAGGAGCAGCGAGATGAGCAAGGAGGGTTTCGGCACAGACACGCGCGAAAGCGGGATCGTTTATGGCGACGTCGTATTCGACGCAGGCGATGCCGGCGCGCAGGTGCGTGCGGAGCGACGAAAAGAGCGCGGCGTCGGCCGCGGCATCGTGAAACGGCTGGCCGGCGGCGCTAATAATACTGATGGCGCGGCGCGGAATGAGCACGGTGACTGGCGCCGTGTAACGATTGATTTTTTCCGCGATGATCCGGCCGAGCTCGATGCATTCGGCGGGCGTGGTGCGCATCAGCGTCACCTGCGGGTTGTGTTGGTAAAACGTGCGGCCGGCGAATTTCGCGGGCACGCTGGCGCGTTCGCCGAAGTTCACCATATCGAGGCAACCGGGCGCAATGATGGCGGGGACACGAGCGCGAGCGGTGGCGTCGAGGCGTTCGGGGCCAGCGCCGAGGACACCGCCGACGAGTTCGTCGGCCCACTCCGTCGTCGTGACGTCGAGCACGCCGGCGGCGAGGCCGCTGGCGATGAGCGATTCCATCGCGCGCCCGCCGTTGCCGGTGGCGGCAAAGACAAGGACTTCGTAACCGGCAGCTTCGAGGATTTTTTTTGCCTCGGTGACGCAGGCAGTGGTGTTGCCAAACATGCTGGCGACGATGAGCGGTTTTTCCGTCACCGCAGTTGGCGCGGTGCGGCGAACTTCGGCGGCGGCGACCATGCCGCAGATGGCGCCGGCGGCGTTTTCGAAAATCACACGCGAGACGCGGTTGATGCCGGAAACATCGACGATGGCGGGCATCATCGTGAGATCGGTCGTGCCGACGTACGGCGCGGTCTGACCGCTCGCGAGCGTCGAGACCATGAGCTTGGGAAAACCGATCGGCAGCGCACGCATCGCAGCCGTAGCGATCGCCGTGCCTCCACCGCCACCGAGAGAAATGATGCCCTGAATGCGGCCGGCCGCGGCGAGCGAACTCACGAGCGCAGCGGCGGCGCGGCCCATAAACGTGACGCATTCGCCGCGGTCACGCCGCGCGAGCAAGGCCGCGTAATCCGTCTCACCCGCGGCGCGGGCCACGGCGTCAGCGGAGATGTCCGCCACCACCGTCGGTGCAGCGAGGGTGCCAACGTCGATCAACAGCGGAACAAAACCAGCACGTTGAATAGCGGCAGCGAGAAATGCATGTTCCGGGCCCTTGGTGTCGAAGGTGCCGAGGACGGCGATGGTGGCCATGGCGGGCGAGAGCCGAAGCGTGCAGCCGAATTATTTTCTCGCCGCCCACTGGACGGCGTTGGTGAGGAGCGTCTTGAACGCGGGCAAATCGTGCACGCGGCCGTCGTGGCCAATCGTGAGACCGACGACGCGCGCGGTAGGATGCGCGGTGATCCAGACAACCGGATGCGGAGCTTTGAATTTGACCGAGGGCGAAGTCTGCGCGAGCACATCGATGGCGGCGGTGCCAGCGGGGATTTTTTCGGGCTCGGCGTTGATGTAGTAGAGCTCGTCTTCGACTTCAAAACTGGCGGGCACGCCGCGCAGAATCGGATGCACCGGCTTCAAGGCGTTGACGGAGTATTTAGCAATCTTGTCGTGGCCCCGCGCGCCGCCGCCGACGATCTGGGCGTTAAGTTCGGGCCATTCGGCGTAGCCGTACCACGTGCCGGGGTGGTGCATGACGATACCTTTGCCCGCGGCGGCGAAAGCGAAGAGCGCTTGGCGATAAGCGGGCATGTCGAAAAATTTCCGGTTCACGCTGATGACCGCGACGTCGGCCTCGGCGAGCGCGGTGGCGGCTTGGTCGCGATCTTCGGTGTAATTCACGCTGTAACCGGCGGCGCGGAGCGTGGCGCGATCGGTGCCGCCGAAGAAATCGGCGAACTTGTGCGAACTGCCGCCACCGATCAGAAGGACTTTAGTTTTGCCCGCTTCCCATACGATGGGCGTGGGCTCGGGTAACGGGAAATCGCCCTTGCCGCCGGATTTTGGTTTGAGGTCAACGGGTGCGGCGGCCGCGACGGCGACGGGTTGAGCGGGCGCGGCGACGGGCGTGGCGTTGGCGGCGAGATAGGCGATGATGTCGCGGAGGCCTTCGGCACCGAGGGCTTCAAAACCTTCGGGCATGAGCGAGCGGCGGGTATTTTCGCGCGTGGCGATGTCGGCGAGCTTGATCTCGGTGTCGCCGCCTTGGTTGCGCAGCGTGAGGCTGACGGTGTTTTCGTTTACGATGACGCCCGTGGCGGTGTCGCCTTTTTTCGTGGTGATATTCCACTGCCAATAATTCGGCTCAACTTGGCGGTTGGGGTCCACGATGTGCGTGAGTAATTCGGCGGCGCCGTGCGAGCCAATGCCAGCGAGGGGCGGACCGACGTCGCGGAGACCGACGTCGCCAAGTTTATGGCAAACGGCGCACGCGGCGGCGAAAAGCGCGCGGCCCTTGGCGACGTCGCCGGGTTTCTGCACGTCGGGGAGGAGCTTCGCGATGAGCTCGTCTTTCTGCGGCGTGGGTGGATTGGCGATGGCAAACACCGCGGCGGCTTCGATGGTGACGCGGGTGTTGGGGTGCGTGCGAAGACGGGCGACGTCCCCCGGGCCGAAGGCGGCGGGGCTGATGCGGTTGTCTTTAACCGCGGCTATGAGCGCGCGGGCGGTGGTCGGATTTTTGAGAATCTGATCGAAGACGAGGCGTGACTTGGATCGCACGAAGGCGGTCACCAGCATGTCGGCGGATTCTTGTGCGGGGAGTTCGCCGAGGGTGACGAGCAAGGACGTTTTGATGGCGTCGGAGATCGAGGCGTCAGTGAGCAAAGTGATGATTTTATTGAGCGCATCGGGGCGCTGCGACGGGAGCGCTAGGAGCGAGAGCGC
>CANFSZ010000136.1 GCA_947449835.1 Opitutia bacterium | reverse complement strand
GCCGACGCCAAGGGCACCGAGCTCTCCTCAGCCGAGATCAATACGATCTTCCGCCAAGAGTACCTCGAGCAACCCGCGCCGCCGCTCGTGCTCCAGCATTTCAAAACCACCGAGCGCGACAGCACCGTCACCTGCGACGCCGCGATGACGTTTAACGGCGTCCTCCACACGCTCACCGGCAGCGGCAACGGCCCGATCGACGCCTTCGTCCGCGCCCTCGCCGCCACCACGCTCCCGAAATTTGAAGTACTCAATTACAGCGAACACTCTCTCGGCCGCGGCGCCGAAGCCCGCGCCGTGAGTTATATTCAGATCAAGACCGAACGCGGTCTCACGCTCTACGGCGCCGGCATCGACACCAACATCGAGCTCGCCTCCATCAAAGCCATCGTCAGCGCCCTAAACCGCACCCTCGCGAAATAACTTCGCTCCTAATCCACTGAATACGCGCGGCCCGGCACGCGCCGACTCGCTGCTTAATTAAGCATCTTCGTCGAGACGCATCTCATCATGTCACTCCGAACTCTGCTCTCGCTGCTGCCAACGGTTTTCATGCTTGCCGCCGCGACGCTTCGAGGCGCCGACACCCGCGCCGATTTCCTCAAACTGATCGACCGCCCGCGCGTGCCGCTCGCCGCCGCCACGCTCGAAGCATCCGCCCCTTCCGGCCTCACCCGCATCGACTTCAACTACGCTTCAGACGCCACCAACCGCGTCACGGGGTTCCTGTTAAAAACGTCGTCAACCCTAGCGTCTCGTCGCCCTGTCATCATCGTCCTCCACGGCACCGGTGGCTCCAAAGAAAGCGAGCTACCCTATCTGACTGAACTCGCCCACGCCGGCTTCATCGCCGTCGCCATCGATGGCCGCTACCACGGCGAGCGCTCGCGTTCCGGCAAAGGCTCCGCCGATTACATCAACGCCATTCTTCGCGCCTTTCGCACGGGCGCAGAGTACCCGTTTTTTTACGACACGGCGTGGGACGCCATGCGCTTAATCGACTATCTAGTTACCAGACCTGACGTAGACCCGACGCGCGTCGGCCTCTTCGGCATTTCCAAAGGCGGGATCGAAACTTACCTGACCGCGGCGGCCGATCCTCGTATCGCCGTCGCCGTGCCGTGCATCGCTGTGGAAAGTTTCCGCTGGGCGGTCGAAAACAATTCCTGGCAATCCCGCATCGGTACCGTCCAAGCCGCGTTCGATGCTGCCGCCAAAGACTCCGGCCTCGCCTCGCCCGGCGCCGACTTCGTCCATACTTTTTACACGCGCGTCGCGCCCGGACTCGATCGCGCGTTTGACGGTCCCGCGATGGTTTCACTCATCGCTCCTCGTCCCCTCTTCGCCATCAACGGCGAGATTGACCCCCGCACGCCCCTGCCCGGCCTCAAACTCTGTAGCGACGCTGCGCAGCTCGCCTATCACGCCGCCGGAGCCGACGAAAAATTCACCCAGCTCATCCAACGCGGCATCGGCCACAAAGTCACACCCGAGGCTTAACACCAAGCGCGCGAGTGGTTCGTCCGTTGGCTGAAACCCTGAGCCGAAAGCGACGCTGCTTGCGCGGCTGTGGCCACGCCCTACCTTAGACCTTTCATGAAATTCACTCCCGAGAAACCCGCCCTCTTCGGCGAAACCCTCGACTCCCTCACCGCGCACCTGCGCGAACTCGGCGAGCCGGCCTTCCGCGCGAAACAGATTCTCGACTGGGTCTACAAAAAACGCGCCCGCACTTGGGACGCGATGACCAATCTCCCCAAGCCGCTGCGCACCAAACTCGAAGCCACCTTCGACCTCACGCCTGCCACGCTTGTCCTCTCCAAAGAATCCAACGACGTCACCGACAAGCTCCTACTCGAACTCCGCGACGGCTCGCTCATCGAGAGCGTCATCATCCGCGCCCCGCAAGACAACGTCGGCGAAGAACACTCGCGCAAAACCATCTGCATTTCCACGCAGGTCGGCTGCGCGATGGGCTGCGTGTTCTGCGCGAGCGGCCTCGCCGGCCTCAAGCGCGACATGTCCGCGGGCGAAATCGTTTCCCAGCTTCTCCAAGTCTGCTACCGCGAAGACGCCACCACGCCCCGCGCCCGCCCCGAACTCGCCTCTTTTGACAACATCGTCGTCATGGGCATGGGCGAACCGCTCGCCAACTACGACGCCCTCATCCGCGCCCTCACCATCCTCAACGCCGAATGGGGCCTCGGCTTCGGCGCGCGTCGCATCACCGTCTCGACCAGCGGCCTCGTCCCCAAAATCCTCAAGCTCGCCGAAGAGCCCATCGGCTTCCGCCTCGCCGTCTCGCTCCACGGTTCCACCAACGAGGTCCGCGAGAAAATCATGCCGGTCAACAAAGCGTACCCGCTCGAGAAACTCATCCCCGCCGTCCGCGAGTTTTCCGAAAAACACGGCCGCATGGTCACGCTCGAGTTCATCCTCATCGAGGACGTCAACGACTCCGTCGAACAAGCCGGCGAGCTCCGCGACATCGCGCGCGACCTACACGCGCACGTGAACATCATTCCTTATAACACTGTCGAAGGTCTCCCTTGGAAACGCCCGAGCGTACACGTCCAAGAAGGTTTCGCCGATGTGCTGCGCGCCGCCCGCGTGCCCGTCACGCTGCGCCGCGAAAAAGGGCACGACATCGCCGCGGCCTGCGGCCAGCTCCGACTCAAGACTGAAAAAGACCGCGAGCTCGCCCAAGCCTAACCGCATGAACTCCGCCGCTGCGTCCCCTGTCACGCCCTCGGCCCACCCCACGGCGCTGCGGATCCTCTTTGCGATCAGCGCGGGGCACCTGCTCAACGACACCATTCAGTCGTTGCTCCCTGCGCTTTATCCGCTGCTGAAAGAATCACTGCACCTCAGCTTCGCCCAGATCGGTCTCATCACGCTCGCGTTTCAACTCACCGCGTCCCTCTTGCAACCGGTCGTCGGCCTCGTCACCGACCGCCACCCGCAGCCTTACTCGCTCGCCGCCGGCATGGGGTTCACGCTGGTCGGGTTGGTGTTGCTCGCGTTTGCCAGCAGCTTCCCCGCGGTCCTCATCGCCGGCGCGCTCGTCGGACTCGGCTCTTCCATTTTTCACCCCGAAGCCTCGCGGGTCGCGCGCATGGCTTCCGGGGGTCGCCACGGCTTCGCGCAATCGCTTTTCCAAGTCGGCGGAAACGCCGGCAGCGCCCTCGGCCCGCTCCTCGCAGCGCTTTTCATCGCCCACCACGCTCAATCACGCGTCGCTTGGTTCGTGGTCGTACCGATCATCGGCTTCGGCCTGCTCACGCGCGTCGGACATTGGTACAAAGCCCAACTCAGTGCGCACCACGCCGCCGCGCGCCGCGCCGCACCGACCGCGCCTTTACCGCGCGGAAAAGTGATCACCGCCATCGCAATTCTCGCCGTGCTGATTTTCTCAAAATATTTCTACATGGCCTGCCTCGGCAGCTATTACACGTTTTACCTGATTGAGAAATTTCATGTCTCGATCCAGCAGTCGCAATTTCTGCTTTTTCTTTTTCTCGGTGCCGTAGCCGCCGGCACGATCATCGGCGGCCCAGTCGGTGACCGCATCGGCCGCAAAGCCGTGATCTGGGTCTCCATCCTCGGCGTCGCACCGTTCACGTTACTACTGCCCTACGCTAATTTATTTTGGACCGCTGGGCTCACCGTGGTCATCGGTCTTGTGCTGGCTTCGGCGTTTTCGGCGATTCTGGTTTATGCCCAAGAACTGATTCCGAGTCGTGTTGGGCTCATTTCGGGTATCTTTTTCGGATTCGCTTTTGGTATGGGCGGCATCGGTTCGGCGGCGCTCGGTCGGCTCGCCGATTTACGCGGCATTGATTACGTTTTTCACGTCTGCTCTTTCCTGCCACTGCTGGGATTGCTGACTGCGCTTCTACCCGATCTACGCCGGAACGCAGCTTCGGCGTGAAGCAATTTTTTT
>CANFSZ010000135.1 GCA_947449835.1 Opitutia bacterium | reverse complement strand
TTTGATAGTAGCCATTGATAAATTCTAAAAACGTGACCACGATTTAACAAAATTTGGCTCAGAATGAGCTATGCAGTACGCTTCGACGTCCATGCCTTCACCACTTTTCCAACCAAACCGTATGAACCTAACGAACAGTAAGTCCCTAAATCCGAACCGGACCAGCACCCTGGCCCTGCTCGCCGCGCTGCTGCTGACGCCGCTCGCCGCCCAAACTGTAGCACCCGCCCCGGCGGCCCCCGCGAGCGACGAAAAAGTCGTCGTCCTTGAGGCCATGTCCGTCACCGGCTCTAACATCAAGCGCATGGACATCGAGAAGGTGCTCCCGGTCACGATCATCAGCCAAGACTCGATGACGGCCCGTAACGCCCTCACCCCGATCGACCTCATCACCGCGCTCCCGCAGCTCACCAGCGTGCCGTTCAACGAAGCCACCAACGGCGGCGCCGCGGCTCGTGGTGACGTCGCGACGGTCGCCCTCCGCGGTATCGGCTCCGGCGGCACCTTGCTGCTGCTCAACGGCCGCCGCATCGCGCCCCACCCCGTCACCGGCAGTGACTCCACCAGCGGCAACGGCTTCTCGCCCAATGCGAATCAACTCCCCACCCAAGGCATCGACCACATCGACGTCCTCCGCGATGGCGCTTCCTCCGTCTACGGCTCCGACGCCGTCGCCGGCGTGTTGAACTACATCATGCGCCAAGATTTCCGCGGCACCGAGCTGCGCATGCGCTACGGCCAACCCGAATACCGCGGCGGCGCCAGCGGCTCCGCGACCCTGACCTACGGCACCGACTTCGCCCAAGGCAAAGGTCGTTTCCTCACCAACATCGACTACCTCTACCGCCAGGAAATCAACCTGCGTGACCGTAGTTTCTCTGCCAGCGCCAACCACACCAACGTCGCCCCCGCGCCGTTTAACGTGCTCGGCTCCGGCTTCGACGCTCGCTCCGCCGTGCTCTTCCCCACCTACCGCGTCGGCGCCAACGCCACCAGCGGCACGACCCGCTATTTCCGTCCCCTCACCGGTCCGGATAGCGTCCCGGCCGACACCACCGTCGCCCCCACTCGCGCTGCCAATCCAGAAGCCTTCAACGATATCAACCTTTACCAACAAGGTTCTCCGCGTAGCGCTCGTTTCAACACTTACAACAGCTTTGAATACGACTTACTAAACCGCATCACCGCCTTCGGTGACGTCACCTACTACCACGCGAAGTCCGACCTCATCCGTCAGCCCATCGCGCTCAACTACCCCGGCGCCGACAGCCTCGTCATCCAAAACATGTCGGTTAACAATCCGTTCAATCCCTTCGGCTCGCGCTACGTGAACGCCACCGGCGCGGCCAATACCGATGGTACGGCCCGCATCGTCGGCACCCCGCAAGCCCTCACGATCCTCACCGGCAACACCAAAGACATCGGGCCTGAACACGTGCAGGTTAACTCCAACATGTTCCGCGCCGTCGCCGGCCTCCGTGGTAAATTCGGTTCCACCTGGAGCTGGGAAACGGGCGGCCTCTTCACCAAGGCCTGGACAAACGATCTCTCGCTCAATGCCGTCCGCGAAAGTCTCCTCCGCGACGCGCTCGGCCGCACCGACGCCACCGCCTACAACCCCTTCGGCTACACCTTCAAGGTCGTGGGCACCTCCGTCGTCACCGACAAACCTTACACCAATCCGGTCGAAGTCGTTGACTCCTTCCGCACTCAATTCCGTCACGAAGGCTACAGCGCCATCGGCAGCGTCGACCTTCGCGTCGGCGGCGAACTCATCGACATCTGGAGCGGCGCTATCTCCCTCGCGGGCGGCGGCGAATTCCGCAAAGAGCAATACAAGGACTATCGTCCTCCCTTCATTGGTCTCAATCCTGCCAGTTCGGGCCTGAACCCCAACGACAACGATCTTATTACAGCTTCCGCCGCGCCTGACTCTAATGGCTCGCGCACGGTGGCCAGCGCTTACCTCGAGACGATCATCCCGCTCGCCGCGCCCAAGAACAACATCCCGCTCGTGAAGTCCTTCGAAGTCACCGGTTCCGGCCGCTTTGAGCGCTACAGCGATTTCGGTAGCACCACCAAACCCAAGGTTGGCCTCAATTGGAAACCACGTGACGGCGTCATGCTCCGTGGCTCTTACAACCAAGGCTTCACCGCCCCGAACTTGCCCACGCTCTACGCCCCCCGTCGCTTCACCGTCGATTCCCTCCCCGGCACCATCGACCCGTATCGCCAGATCGCCACCGCGGAAGGCGCGTATGTTCAAAAGAACTACACCCTCGGCAACGCCAACTTGAAGCCTTCCAGCTCCGTCGGTCGCAGCGCCGGCATCGTGCTCGATATCCCGAAGATCAAGGGCCTCTCCGTCACGGCCGACTACTGGCAGATCAGCCAATCCGATAACATCGGTTCGCTCACCAGCGCCCAGATCTTGAACGCCGACAACGTCGCGCTCCAAGCCTACACCCAAGCGCAACTCGCCTCGGGTAAAGCCGTCGGCTCGATTGATGCCGGTAGCGGCACCTCCGCCTACAAGGGCTCCAGCGCCGTCGAACGCGCGGCCGTCAACGCCGACGATATCGCTGCCTTCGCCGCCTACAATGCCGGCAAACCTGCCGCGCAACAACTCGCGACCGTTGGCCGCATCCTGTCCCGTAGCGTGACCTTTGAAAATCTCGCCAAAGGTTACGTCTCCGGCTGGGACTTGGGCTTGAACTATATCGCACCCACCCTCCCGATCGGCAAATTCAACTTCAATGCCGACTGGAGCTACATCGCGCGCAGCTTCACCACGCGCAACATCCCCGGCTCTGCTCCGATCACCAACGAACGCCTCGATGTTGATGGTACCACCCGTTGGCGCGGCAACTTCACCGTGGGTTGGCGCAAGGGCGCTTGGAACGCGAGCTTCAGCGGCTACTACATCGGCAGCTACCGCGACAACTCGGCCGGCTCCACGATCACTGCCGCGCAGTACGCCAGTCTCAACAATCCGAACTACATCAGCAAATACTTCGACGCGGGCGCTTACGCTTACCGCTACATCGTGCAGGACTCGATCACCTACAACGCATCGGTTAAATATTCTTTCAAGAAGGATGCCCCCAAGCTCCTCCGCGATACCTCCCTGCGTCTCGGCGTGATCAACTTGCTCGACAAAGAGCCACCGCTCACCTCCGGCAACTTCGGTTACTCCTCGTCCGTTTACACGAGCCTCCTCGCAGGCCGCACCTGGACGCTCGATGTTACCAAGCGCTTCTAAGCTAAGCCTCGCTTAAGCCGTCTTAACTTCAAGGGCCGGTCACCAGACCGGCCCTTTTTCGTGCTCCAACCCCAACAATCCCACGCCGTAAATCGATGAACTGGCCCAGATTTCACCCGGAAAGGCCCAGAGTAAATTTAGGCAAAAGCGTTAAGTCAGAACCAAACCCAATCGCCCGATCGCAAGATATTCCTGTCTTCACCCACGCACACCCGGGAGATTTAGCCCGGGCCCGGTACCGCCCCATGACGGAGCCCGCCGTTGTGTTTCGTCCAAAATTGCTTCAACTATTAAATCGTCCCCAAGCTACATGCCCACGCGCCGCACCTTTTTCATCGCTCTGCTTTTATTGAGTCTCGTCGGCTTACTCACAGCCGTCTCCGCGATTGCCGCAGAAACCACCCCCACCCCCACACCCACACTCGCGCCCGCTGCCTATCTCAACGCCAGCTTTAGCCGTCTCGCTGGCTACACATTTCCCGAGATCAACGAAGACGACCCCGTCAAACTCGCTAAACTCTACGACGCGCAAATTCCCGCCGACATCAAAGCTCTCGACGGCAAGAAAACCGTCATCAGTGGCTTCATGCTGCCCGTGAAGGTCAATAAAGGCGTCGTTACCGAAATGCTTCTCATGAAAGACCAGATGTCCTGCTGCTACGGCGCTACGCCTAGCTTGAATGACTT
>CANFSZ010000134.1 GCA_947449835.1 Opitutia bacterium | reverse complement strand
TTTTGGCCCTCGCCGCGACACTCCTCGCTTTCTGCATCATTCTCGCCTTCGGGTTGCCCGCGAGCTTCTCCGCCAAACTGCCACCGCGCCTGGCGCATCTCACCGCCGGCTTCGGCAGCGAATTCATGCCCACGCTGCAAGAAGGCTCGGTGCTCTTCATGCCCGTGCTGCTCCCAAGCACGTCACTCACCGAGATCAAGCGCATCATGGCCTGGCAAGACCGCGTCATCCGCGACACGCCCGAGGTCGCCAGCGTCGCGGGTAAACTAGGCCGCTTCGATTCCGCCACCGATCCCGCGCCCGCGGAGATGATCGAGACGACCATCATGTTGAAACCTGCCGCCGAGTGGCGCCCCGGTATGACGCAGGAGAAACTCATCGCCGAACTCACCGGCAAACTTACCCAAATCCCCGGCTACGTCCCCGGTTTTCTCCAGCCGATCGAGAACCGCATCCTCATGCTCGCCACCGGCATTCGCGCCCAACTGGGCATTAAAATTTTCGGCGACGATCTCGACGCGCTCCAACAAAAAGCCTTCGAGGTCGAACGGATCGTAAATAAAATCCCCGGCGCCACGGGCGTGGCCCCATCCCGCGTCCAGGGTAAACCTTATCTCGAAATCTCCCCCGACCGCGCCGCCCTCGCCCGCTATGGCCTAAGCCTCGCTGATGTGCTCGCCATCGTCGAAACAGGCATCGGCGGTAAAAATATTACCACTGCCATTCAGGGTCGCGAGCGCTGGCCCGTCCAAGTCCGCTTCGAGCGCGCCGACCGCGAAGACCTCGACCGACTCGGCGCCTTGCCCGTGGCCATTCCCGGTAGCGAACCGACTCGCTTCGTCCCGCTTGGCCAAATCGCCACGATCGAGCGCCGCCTCGGTCCCAACGAAATCGCCTCCGAAAACGGCCGCCTGCGCGTTTTCGTCCAAGCCAACGTCGCCGGCCGCGATCTTGGCTCCTTCGTCGAAGACACCAAAGCCGCCCTCGCGCGCGACGTCACGCTCGCTCCCGGCATGACTATCGAATGGAGCGGACAATACGAGAACCAACTCCGCGCCCGCCAGACGCTTCGCCTTATCATGCCAGTCGTGCTCGCGATTATTTTTATCTTACTCGCGCTCACGTTTCACTCCGCCGCCGAAGCGGCCCACGTGATTCTCGCTGTGCCCTTCGCACTCACGGGCGGCGTGCTGCTGCAAGCGTTCATGGGTTTTAATTTCAGCGTCGCAGTCTGGGTCGGCTACATCGCGCTCTTCGGCACGGCGATCCAGACGGGCGTCGTCATGGTCGTTTATCTCGAAGCTGCCGTCGCAAAAAAACGCACCGAACGTGGCGCCTTCTTTTCCCGCGACGACCTCATCGTTGCGGTCAAAGAAGGGGCGCGTCTTCGCCTGCGGCCGAAGGTCATGACGGTCGCCACCGCCATCGCCGGCCTGTTGCCGATTTTCTGGAGCACGCGCACGGGCGTCGAAGTCATGCAACCCTTGGCCGCACCTGTGGTCGGTGGCATGATCTCGTCGTTGGTCCATATCCTCATCGTCACGCCTGTGATTTTCACATGGCTGCGCGAGCGAGAATTTAAATTGCAGACCGTTTCTACCCAAGACTCGTTCTGAGAACCGTGATCCGCATACACCGCTTCACCTTGATAGCTGGGTTAGTCGCGGTGTTACTGGGTTCGGGTTGTACGGTGGTACGCGTGCTTACGCATTACGATTCTTTCTCGAAGCTCGATCCACAAGTCCGCAAAGAGGTCCTGCGTGGTCGGGTTGAAATCGGATATACCCAAGCGACTGTGCTCCTCGCGCTCGGCCGCCCCAACTACCGCAGCGTTGGATCCACCGGCACAACCTCCAGCGAAACGTGGAACTACACCGGGATGGATGTGACATCCTCAACGGCATTCTCCGCCGGCTCAGCCCAATACGCGAACGCGACCCCCACGATTAACCTCGGCTGGGTGATGTTCACACAGGGCAAGGTCACGCAGATGTCTCAGAACTTTGCGCCCGACTCGCCTCAGCCGAGCGGGCGCCCCATCCCTTGACACGCTCTCGGTTCCGCGCCTCGTTTTCTGCGTGTTGCCCCTCCGCCGCATCGTAGCGCTCATCCTGCTCAGCCTCTGGCTGCCGGCGACGCTGCATTGCCAGCTTGAGGCCGCAGGCTTCGCCACCCTTTTCACCTGCACGGAAGATCACCACGACTCAACTCACTCCGATCACGCTCAACCCAACCGTGATTCCTGCGATATTCTAGAAGCGGCTACGTATAAGCCGGCCGCCAATTCCACCATCGCGCCCTATCGTCTGCCCGCATGGGACGCTCAGATTTTTGTGCGGCCAACGCCAACTCTAGGAAAACTCCCAGCGCTCGTGGGCGTAGTTGATTTCGTCGCCCCACCACCGGAAATTTCGCCCACGTGGCATTTCACCACGCGCGCGGCGTTGCCCTCGCGAGCTCCCTCGGTCGCCTAAAACCTGGGCGTGGCTCGCAAGCGCCCGTTCCTCACAAGCTAGCAGCGGCTCCACCGCGCGGCCTGCGTTCGCTTCGATTATTAATCGCGCTTCTGCGCGACTCTTTTCCCAACTCCACCTTCCTTCCATGTTCGCCCGACTTCTAACAGTCCTCATTCTGTTCAACCTTTCGTCCCGCACCGTCCAGGCAGCGGAACCCGCCGTCACCCTCGATGCTCTCGTCGCGGCCATCACCGCACACCATCCTGAACTTGCTTTTTACGAAGCCGAGATCGCCGCCGCTCGCACGCAAACCCGCACCGCTAGCACCCTAGCCGATCCCACGCTCTCCACTTCGCTTGGCCAGAAACGCGTCCACTCGGCCTCCGGTGCCCTCGCCGGTGAAGGCACCGCTTGGTCCGTCTCCGTGACCCAAACCTTCGATTGGCCCGGTCGCCTCGCCCTCCGCAAATCGCTCGCCAACGGCCAAGTCGCCCTCGCCGAGCTCGGCCTCGCCCGTTTCCGCGCCGCGCTCGAAGCCCGCGCTCGCACTCTAGCCTACGGCCTCCATGCCGCCCACACCCGCGCCGCCGCCATGCGCGAAGTAGCCGACCGT
The DNA here is from genome assembly GCA_947449835.1 of Opitutia bacterium. GTDB lineage: Bacteria > Verrucomicrobiota > Verrucomicrobiia > Opitutales > Opitutaceae > Tous-C4FEB. Next base: position 927 of record CANFSZ010000134.1, on the reverse strand, counting down.
TTCACTGCGCTTAAAGAAAACTTCCTCGCCCGCGAACCCGCCGGACTGACCCCGCTCTTGGAAACGCGCGTCATTGAAGCCGCCGAACTTTCGCTCCAACGCCGCGCCAGCGCCGCCGAGCTCGCGCTCCACGCCGCACTCCTCGAACTCAACCAACTCCGCGGCGCTTCCCCCGACACCGCGCTGCTCATCACCGCCCCCACGCTCACCTTCGCCGCCGCGCCCGCCACCGATGCCCTGCTCGCCGGCGCTCGCGAAAATAATTTCGACTACCGCATCCGCCGCGCCGAGCTCGAACAACAGGGCTTCGCCGTCCGCCTCGCCCACAACGAACGCCGCCCCTCGCTCAGCGTCAGCCCGTTCTACTCGCGCGAATCGGCCGATGGCCACGAATCCACGGTCGGCCTCGGCCTTTCCCTACCCATTCCAGTCGCTGGCCGCAGCCGCGCCACCATCGATAACGCCGAGGCCCGCCGCCGGCAGGCCGAGATCGCCGCCCTCGTCGCCCAACGCGACCTCGAGCGCGAGGTCCTCGCCACCGCCCACGCCTTCGCCACCCATGTCGCCGAGATCCGCCGCTGGTCGCCCGACACCGCCCAAAAATTTCGCGAGGCCGCTAGCCTCGCCGACCGCCACTACCGCCTCGGCGCCGTCCCCATCGCGACCTACGTCGAACTCCAATCAAGTTACCTCGACGCCATCGAGGCCTTGCTCGACACCCAAGCGGAAGCCCTCGCCGCCGGCCTCAAGCTCCGCCAACTCACCGGCCTCGATTTCAACGCCGTCACCGTCGCCCCCGCGGCCTCCGCGCCATGATCGATCGCATCCTCGAGTTCGCCTTGCGCCAACGCGCGGTCGTCCTCCTCGGCACCGCCTTACTTCTCGCCGTCGGCCTTTGGTCCGCGCTGCATCTCCCAGTCGATGCCG
>CANFSZ010000133.1 GCA_947449835.1 Opitutia bacterium | reverse complement strand
TCCGGCGCGCTCGCCGCCACCATGGATCAAGCTGTGCGCCGCCTGCTCGCCGATTTTAACGCCGCCGAAACGCCCGCCGCGCGTCGCGCCGAAATCGCGCTCTCGCTCCTAGCGCTCCCGTCGCAGCGACCCGATGCGCTCAATAAAATCATCACGTTACTCACTGACGCCACGATCTCCGACGCCATCAAAACGTCCTTGCTCCTCACCCTCGGCGAACTCCCCGCACAAGAATCCGCCGACATGTTGGTGACCGCCTTCGTGCGTTCCAAGTCACGCCTCGTCTTCGATCAGATTCTAAAAAATCCGACCACCGCCCGCGCGCTCATTGCCGCGGTTAAAGACAACCGCATCAGCCCCGCCGCCTTCGGTCCGGGCGACGTCGCCCGCCTCCGGACGCACCCCAACACCCGCGTCACCATCGAAGCCACCGCGGTGTTTGCCATCGCCAATCCACCCACGCCGCAGAAAGACGAGCTCATCGCGAAGCTCCTCCCCGACGTGCAGAAACCCGGCGACGTCACCAAAGGCCGCGCGCTTTTCGCCGCCGCGTGCGCCGTTTGCCATAAACTCGGCGACGTAGGTCTCCGCGACGTCGGCCCGCCCCTCGCTGGCATTGGCTCGCACGGCGCCGCCGAATTACTCACACACATTGTGGACCCCAACCGCCAAGTTGAGCCAAATTACTGGCAGTGGAATATCACCACGAAAAAAGGCGACACCGCCACGGGCGTTATTGTGAACGAAAACACCGTCAGCCTCACGCTGCGCAACCAGGGCGGCGACACCGAGATCAAGCTCGCCGACATCGCCACGCGCGAAAACACCCGCCGCTCGCTCATGCCCGAAGGTTTTGAAGCCCTCGGTGCCGAAGGCCTCCGCGACATCATCGCCTATCTCGCCGCCAATGCCACGCCCGTCGCCGCGCCCGCTCAACCCGTCGCAGTCGCGGCCCCGGCGCCCGTTGACCTCAAACCGAAATCCGGCGGCAAGGGCGACTTCCCGTTACCCGAGCCCACGCCCATCGTTTGGGAAGCGGGCAAAACTAAAGTTCTCCTCATCGGTGGCGGCAGTTCTCACAAGTTCGCCGATTTCTTCGGCGGCACCGATCGCTCCACGCTCCGCGCCGCCGGTTATAGCGTTAATTACACCGAAGATCGCGACCAAGCCGCCACCGCGCTCGCCGAGGCCGACGTCGCGGTCATCAGCGTGAACCGAAAATTTTTCGACACGCCCGCTTATCGCCAAGCGCTCTTCGCTTTCGCCGCCGCGGGTAAAGGCATCGTCATGCACCACCCTGGCACGTGGTACGGCTACGCCGAATGGCCCGAACTTAACGCCCAGATCGTCGGCGGCGGCGCGCGCGGCCACGACAAGATCGCTAAATACTCCGTCAACGCCTTGAAGCCGGCGCATCCGATTCTGCGCGGCGTGCCCGCCCGTTTTGAAGTCGAAGACGAGCTCTACTACATCAACGCCGAGCCCGAAAAAATCCCCGCCGGTACCGCCGCCATCGAGGTGCTCGCGCAGACTTCGCCCTCGGTGAAATTCAAAGCTCCGCATCCGGTTGTCTGGATCACCGCGCATCCCACCGCGCGCGTCGTCGGTCTCACGATTGGCCACGATGGCCGCGTGCACGATTTGCCGGCGTTCAAGACGCTCCTCACCAACGCCGTCCAGTGGGCGGCGAAAAAATAATTCGGCTGCCCGCTTCGGCCCCCGCCCGCCATGGCCACCATCGCCGTCCTCGGCACCTTCGACACTAAGGGCCCGGAACACGCATTTCTCGCTGCCGCGATTCAGCGTGCTGGTTTTGTTCCGCTGTTGATCGACGTCGGCACGCTCGCTGCTCCGACGGTGGTGGCGGACATCTCCGCTGACACCGTGGCCCGCGCCGCGGGTGAGCCGGATTACGCGGCCTTGCTCGCGCGGCGTGACCGCGGCGAATGCGTCACGTTCATGGGCCGCGCCGCCGCTGCGCTCGTGAGTTCGCTCGCCGCGGCCGGCCGCATTCAGGGCATCATTTCTCTCGGTGGCGGTGGAGGCACGGCGATCGCTACGGCTGCGATGCGCGCGCTGCCGATCGGTTTTCCCAAGCTCATGGTCTCGACGCTCGCGAGCGGCCAGACCGCGCCCTACGTCGGCACGACCGATCTCACGATGATGCCCGCCATCGTCGATGTTTCCGGCATCAACCGCGTCTCGCGCGTGATTTTCGAAAACGCCGCCGGCGCCATCTGCGGCATGGTCGCCGCCGCGGAAGTTCGCCGCACCGCGCCTTCTCCGGTGACTGAAAAACCGCTCATCGTCGCCAGCATGTTTGGCAACACCACCGCCTGCGTCACCGAGGCGAAAAAAATCATCGAAGCCGCCGGCTACGAAGTCCTCGTCTTTGCCGCCACCGGCAATGGCGGGCGCGCGATGGAATCGCTCATCGCCAGCGGCCTCGTCGCCGGCGTGCTCGACGTCACAACGACGGAGTGGGCCGACGAACTCGTCGGCGGTGTCCTCGGCGCTGGCCCCGAACGCCTCGATGCCACTGCTCGCGCCCGTGTCCCCGCCATCATCGCGCCTGGTTGCCTCGATATGGTAAATTTCGGCGAACGCGCCAGCGTGCCCGCGAAATTCGCCGGCCGCACGTTTTACCAACACAACCCGCAGGTGACGCTGATGCGCACCACGCCCGCCGAATGCATCGAACTCGGCCGGATCATCGCGGAGAAAATCAATCGTTACACGGCGCCAGTCACCGTGCTCATTCCGCGCCGCGCCATCAGTATTATCAGCGCCGCCGGTCAGCCGTTTCACGATGCCGCGGCCGACGCCGCGCTCTTCTCGTCGCTCCGCACGCACCTGCGCGCCGGCATCGACTACGTCGAATACGACGTCGCCATCAACGATCCCGCTTTCGCGCGCGCCTGCGCCGAAACCCTCCTTGCTCATATCGCTGCCCCTTCACTTCCCTAAATTATGTTCAACCGGCTACCCCGCCTCGCCGTCTCGTTCCTTGCTTTCCTCGCCCCGCTCGCTCTCGGGGCCGCTGAACTTTTCGACGGCAAAACGCTCGCCGGTTGGGAGGGTGATTTAAAATGGTGGAGCGTCCAAGACGGCGCCATCTCCGGCGGGTCGGCCACCACGAAGATTCCGCAAAACCAATTTCTCGCGACCACGCGGTCGTTTCAAAACTTCGAGCTCCGTCTGAAAATCAAACTCACCGGCGACCCCAAGATCGGCTTCATCAACAGCGGCGTGCAGCTCCGCAGCTTGCGCGTGCCGCAATCCACCGAGATGTCTGGCTACCAAGTCGACGCTGGCGACGGCTGGTGGGGCAAACTCTACGACGAATCGCGGCGCAACAAAGTCATCGCTACATCCGCCCAACATGCCGCCGTCGCCGCGGCCGTGCGCCCCGGCGATTGGAACGAGTACCGCATCCGCGTCGAAGGCCCGCGCCTGCGTTCATGGCTCAACGGCGTCGCCGCGCTCGATTACACCGAGACCGATCCGACCATCGCACTCGACGGGCACATCGGCCTTCAGATTCACAGCGGCGGCCCCGCGCTCGCGCAGTTTAAGGACATCGTGATCGACGAACTCCCGCCCACGCCTGGCGCGCTGACATGGGACCAAGTCGGCCATCCCAAGCCGCCCGCGCCCAAACCTGCCGCCGCGCCGAAACCTGCCGCGTCGGAAGCCAACGCCGCGCCCGCGCCATCCGCGCCTGCCGCCGTGCCTGCGCCTGCGCCCGCGCCCCGCGACATCAGTTACAACGCCGTTTCCAGCGGTCCTCGTTCGCCCGAGGAAGAGCGGAGCTCCTTCACCGTACCCGCCGGTTTTGAAATCGAACTCGTTGCCGCCGAGACCGCCGGCTTCGGGAAATTTATCACCGTCACATGGGATGCGCGCATGCGGCTCTGGTCGATGACCGCCCTCGAATATCCCGTCGACGGCAACGAACAAAAACTCGCTTCCGATGCGCTCTTCGCCGCCGGCGGTCGCGATAAAGTCGTCGTCTTTGATGCGCCCTACGCCGCGCCCGCGCC
>CANFSZ010000132.1 GCA_947449835.1 Opitutia bacterium | reverse complement strand
GCGGGCTCGGGGTATTTGTCTTTTAGAAAATCTTCCCACTCATCGAGGCTGGCGAGGGGTTGGGCGGAGGCGGGATTCACGTTGGAGGACATGGGGGCGCTGTGGGATGTGACGCGGTGGGGTATCGCCGACGTTGAACCAAGACCCCCGCCGAGTCCAGCGGAGGTTGTTTAAGATCACTAAAAAAATGAGCGCTACGCTCAGACCTTGGGCCGGGGGCGCAGGTGCGCGAGGCCGCCGTCGATTGAGTAGATCTGGCCGGTGACCCAATCCGCATCGGGCGAGAGCAACCAAGCGATGAGGCTGGCGATCTGCTCGGGCCGGCCGATACGCCCGAGCGGGTGCATCTTTTCAGAAAACGCCCGCGCCGCTTCGCTGGCGAGCAGCGGCGCGGCGAGCGGCGTATCGACGAGGCCTGGCGCGACGGCGTTGATGCGGATATTGCGCGGCGCGTAGCTGGCGGCGGCGGAGCGCACGAGACCGTCGATCCCGGCCTTGGCGGCGGCGATGGCTTCATGCGCGGGCAAGCCAGCTTGCGCGGCGACGGAGCTTATAAAGACGATGCTCCCGTGGTTTTGCGTCTGCATCGGCCCGAGTGCGGCCCGTAGACCGTAGAAAGCGGAGTTCAGGTTAAGATCGAGGACCCGCAGCCATTCCTCTGGGCGCGTCTGGTGGGTGGCTTTGATTAAAATCGAACCCACGGCGTGCACGTAACCATCGAGCCGACCGAAATGTGCGACGGTGGCAGCGACGGCGGCCTCGACCTCGGCGGGCTGGGTGGCCTCGGCGGTGAGGGTGAGTAGGCCGGGCAATTCGGCTTGGAGCGCGGCGAGTTTACCGGCGTCGCGTGCGTAGCCAGCGACCGAGACGCCGGCTGCGGCGAGCCGACGAGCGAGGGCGGAGCCGATGCCGCCCGTGACACCGCCGATGAGGACAACCGGTGCCGGCGCCGAAGCAGAAATAGGGGAATCCATGGCTTAGAAGTTGAGAGGAAATAGTCCGACGACAAATCTTCGGTGCAGAAAATACATTTAAATGCCACAACCTGCCCCCAAGAGGTAAGATTCGCTCTTGGGATCATGTGTCTGCCTCCGGCATGCGTCGCACGATTACTCGCCAGCGCGGATCACGGTCGATGGGATCGGGTGAAAACTCAGTATCGTTCGCCGTCAGCGGGTCCAGTTCAACCCAAAGGGTGGGTGCCAGACCGGGAAGAAGCATCTCGGCCATGTATGGCAAGGCATGAGGGGTTTCCGCCAAAAGATGCGTCACCCTTGCAGTATTTTGGGTGTAGGATGCGGGGTGTTAAACCAATAAAAACCGGCAGCTGATTATATGCCCTCTGGTTCTTGTTTTTCCGTTATGAACATCCACGCGCCGCCGGTCGGCTCACCCAGTGAGCGTTTGCCTTCATCGAGCCTGGGTTCACCAGGATAAATCACCTCTTTTTCAACTTTGAATGCCTTATTAATTTTCTACTAGCCCGAGGCTCTGCTTCCTTAGAGGTCTCCGAGCTCCCGCTCCTAGATATCACTTTTAACAGGAGGACTGTTACAATGAATATCGCCATGATTAGTCCCGCTTCCGCGGTGCCGGCCCTACGGCAAACGGCCGCGCTATATGAGCGGCATACGAACCTAGATCTCAGCGTGAATCCGGCCGATTGGGCCGGCGATGTGGATACGATCCACGATCTCAAAAAGGCTTTGTTTCATGCGATTGACGCCGGCGACTTCGCCAAGGCGATGCACATCTTGCAGGTTTTGCAGAACCTGCATTGAGCGGCGCATCGCCACACTGGGGAGCGAGTCGGAGGGGGTTTTTGCTCTCCGCCGATTTTTACTCTAACGACCTTACTTAGCGGGGGCTCCGGGCACGGTGCCGGCTTTGATTAAAATCATGTTCTCCGGCTTGAGGTATTTTTTGATCGCGCCGTTTACATCGGCGGTGGTGAGGGCGTTGATCTTGCCAGGGTATTCGTCGAGCCAGGTGAGTTCATAGCCGCGGTGCACGGCGCTCAACATAGCGCCGGCGAGACCGTCGGTGGTGGCGAGGCCAACTTTGAAGGAGCCGACGAGGTTGCTCTTGCGGCGCTCGACCTCGGTATCGGTGGCGCCGGCTTCATACCAGCTCTTTAACTGGCGCTGGGTGGAGGCGAGGCCTTTTTCGAGAAGCGCGGGGGCAAAGGTGGCGGTGATCTTCCAGTCGCCGTCGCTGAATGTGTCGTGGGCGAGACTCGAGCCGATGCCGTAGGTGAGGCCCTCTTTGTCGCGGACGTTGGCCATGAGGCGGCCCGTGAAGCCGCTACCGAGGATGGCGGTGCCGACCCGTAGGGCTTGGTAATCGGGGTCGTTGTATTTAAGGCCGCTGGATTGGCCGAGAACAACGCTCACGCTGGTCTTGTCGGCCATGAATACGTTCTGGTCTTTGGCGGCATCGGTCTGCGTGGCTTTGGCGGGACGAATGAGAGCGGCGCCGCCCGTCCAGCCGGCAAAGGCGCTAGTCAGTTCTTTTTGGATCTGCGGAATGTCGAGGTCGCCGACAACAACGAGGGTGAGGTGATCGGGGCCGTAGTATTTTTTGTGGAAGGCGACGACGTCTTCGAGTTTGGCGGATTCGATGGCGGCGAGCATTTCATCGGCGGGCGTCTGGCGGTTGGGGTGACCGATGGGATAGACGGCGCGGGTGAAGGCGTCGGCGGCGCGGAAGTCGGTATTTTCGAGTGAGCGCTTGAGGCTGCCGGCGTATTGTTTCTTAGCCTTGGCAAATTCCTCAGCGGAGAGAGCAGGGGTTCGGAGTTGCTCGGCGATGAGGCTGATGACGAGCGGGACGTCTTTTTTGAGGCACTTAGCGCTCACGGTGGCGACCTGCGTATCCACGTTGAAGGAGATATTAGCGCCGACGGACTCAAGTTTTTCAGCGATAGCAAATTTATCCTGCTTCGTCGTACCTTGGTCCAGCAGCATGCCGGTGAGGGAGGGAATAGCGGGGTTGCCGTCGGCGGCGAAGGCGTCACCGGCGGGCAAGGAAGCTTTTATTGTGACGACTTGTTTCACGCCGGTGGGATATGCGATGACGTCTATGCCGGCGATTTTTGTGCGGACGGCGTTGGGGGCGATTTTAGCGCCGGAGCTGACGGCGGACGCGGAGCTAGTGGCGGAGGTTTCGGCGAGGGTGAGCGGAGCGCCGAGGGACGCGTCGTCGAGGCCGGGCGTGCGGTAGTAATAGGGGCCGTCGCTGAGGGCGGGCTTGGGCGCGGGCTTAGCCGTGGGTTTAGCGCCGGGTGCACCGCCGGCAGACGTAGGAACGAACCAGCCGGTGGTGCTCTGGTCGATATTGAGGTAGCGGTTGGCGACGCGCTGGACGTCGGCGAGGGTGACTTTTTTAGCGGTCTCTTCGAGGGAGTAGAACAAGGCCCAATCACCGGCGGCGATGCATTCGTTGAGGTTGCCGGCGATGGCGAAGGAGCCGTCGCGCTGGAAGGCGGCGTCGGCGAGGGTTTTGGCGACGGCGGCGGCGACCTCAGTCTCGGTGACCCCGTCTTTTTTCAAGCGCTCGATTTCTTCGACGGTAATTTTTTCGACCTCATCGTGTTTCGCGCCGGGCGCGAGTGGGGCAAAGATGATGTGCATCGTCGTGTCGTGGTTGAAACCGGCGAAGGCCTGGACGCCCGTGGTGAGATTTTTATCGGTGAGGGCTTTGTAGAGACGGCTGTTTTTGCCGTCGGTGAGGATGGCGCTGAGGACGGCCATGGCCGGGTAATCGGCGTGGGTGGCGGCGGGCATCTTGTGGCCGACGGCGACGACGCCGAGTTGGCCGCTACGTTTGACGGTGACGCGGCGGGCGCCGGTCTGTTCGGGTTCCTCGGTGTAGAGTTGAGGAATGGGCTTGGGGGATTTCGGATAGACGCCGTAGAATTTTTTGACGAGGCCGAGAGCGGCGGGCGTCTGGAAATCGCCGATGATGGAGACCGTGGCGTTATTGGGCCAGTAGTAGGTGTCGTAGAACTCGCGGAGTTTCTCGATGGAGACTTTTTCAATATC
>CANFSZ010000131.1 GCA_947449835.1 Opitutia bacterium | reverse complement strand
GCGTTCGGCCCATGAATTTTGATTTTTCCAAACCTCGCGCAAGCGATCGGGCTCTTAGCTCAGTTGGTAGAGCGCCTCAATGGCATTGAGGAGGTCAACGGTTCGAACCCGTTAGGGTCCACCATTTTGGGCCGGGAATTCGCAAGAATCCCCGGCCTTTTTTGTGACCCAATTACTCGGCTCAACGCAGCCGCCGCAGCGCGTCTAACGGCGCAGCGCGGGCTTATTCCCCGTCTTCTTCGCGCATCCGGAACTCGAGCTCGACGGTTTCGCCCTTCTTATCCGGGCGTGCGCCGATTGATTTAGTCCGGGCAAAGGCCTCGCGCACCGAGCGGTCAAATTCCTCGCTGCCGGAGGATTTGCTAATGCGAACGCGCGAGATCGAGCCGTCCGCGCCCACGTAGAACTCCACGCGCGCCATCAACGCATCGCTTAACCCCGAGGGTTTCTCGTGGTTTTCCTTCAACCGCGCTTTTAGCAACGAAAAATACCGCTCCATCTTCGACCCATCCTCCGCTGTCAAAGCCTTGCCGCCCGCGCCTCCTTTGGTGTTCTTCGGGCTACCGCCTATCACGCCTTCGCGGATGCCTTGACCGACGGGCTCAATCTTGGCGCTGCCGCTTTTGGCTTTGGCTACGGCCTTAGCTTTGTTGGCTTTATCAAAGGCTTCTTTCGTCATCTTGGCCTCGGCGGCCTGCTCCTTCTTGATTTCCTGTTTCGCTTTCGCTTCGGCGCGATTTACCTTTTTGACGATCTGATTTTTGAAATTGGGCACGGCCGGTTCCGCGGGCTTGAGCGGAGCTTTTTCTGCCTTCGGTTTCTCGACGGGAGCTTTTTCGGGCGGAGCTTTTTCAATGGGCGCCGGGGTGATCGGTGACGGTTCGGGCGCGGCCACGGGGGCAGGTGCGACGGGCTCTGGCGTTGGCTCAATTTGCGCCGTGGTCGTAGTCGGCAAATCAAGCTTCAAGCCCGTCGGCGAACCCAGCGCGGGCGCCTCCGTGGCCAGGTAGTTGTCGCCCGCCCCGGCGACGAGTTCGAAGACCTTGGGCGCATTCTTGACCTGCTGGTTGACCGCATAACTCATCAGCAGCGCCAACACCACGAGCACGCCGTGCAAGGCGAGCGAGAGCATGAAGGCGGGCGTGCGTTGGGTTTCAGACATGGCGCGGTGCGGCGGCGAAGACGAGGCGGTCGGCCCCGTCAGTTGGTCGTCTGCGTGTCGAAGGTGATCTTGAAGAGTTTCTGTTTCTTCAACTCGTCCATCACGGTAATGAATTGTTGCGCGGTGGTCTTAGCGTCCATGCGGATGCGGAAAACAGGCGGCTTCGGCATTGTGGCAAACCGCATCAGCTCGCTCGCCAGTTGTCCCGACGCGACCGCCCGGCCCGCGAGCGTGCACGAGCCGTCGGCGCGGATGGTGATGCTTTCAAACTTATCGTCGGGATCGGGCTTGGTCTGGATGCTCTTAGATTCCACGGGCAGGTTCACGGGCAAGGTCTGCTCTTGGTTAATCAAAGGCGTCGCGATCATGAAAATGATCAGGAGCGTAAATCCCAGGTCGATGAGGTTCGTCACGTTCAGCTCCGAGATCGGATGCTGCGCGTGTTTGCGGCGAAAGGTGCGGGCCATGGTCGCAACTTACTTCGATTCCAACTCGATGCGGTCGGCCAGCGAGCTCGCGTAGTTTTCCAACTCCGTCACGAGTTGCTTCGATTTGCCGAGCAGGAAATTGTAACCGAATACCGAGGGAATCGCCACCACGAGGCCGGCGATGGTCGTGAGCAACGCCGCCGAGACGCCAGGCGCAAGGGTCTTGATGCTCGCCGAATCTTGCACGGCCACGGCGCTGAAGGCTTCCATCACGCCCCACACGGTGCCCAACATCCCGAGAAAGGGCGCGCCGGTGACGATCGTCGCCAGGAAGATCATGCTCGATTCGTAGCGCAGGGTCTGGCGCGAGAGCGCGCGTTGAAGGGCGTTCTCCGCGTGCTCGAGGCGGGCGCGCGAGGTGTCCGCGCCTTTTTCTTTCCCGATCGCCGCCGCGCGCCAATACGCCTCGACCGCATCGGCAAACAAATCCGCGTACGGGATCATCCGCTTCGAGCGAAACGAATCGGGCAGATCGAGCAGCGACTTCTGGTCGCGCAGGTGCGACTCAAACGCGTGGTTGTACGCCGCCAGTCGCTTCAACTCGTAGTGCTTTTGAAACATGATCGTCCACGCGATCACACTAAACACCGCCAGCCCCACGGTGATGATTTGCCCGGCGGGATCGCAGCGGATAAACACTTCGATCATGTTGGTCGACGCGAGGACGGGCGTGAAAAGAGAGGTCAATGACATAGACGTGCGTCGAGAGTTGGCGGTTTTGCCGAACTCCTTCAATGGAAATTCCGGCCACCCCGCGCGAATCTGTTTGCGACCTCGCTTCACCGATTTTTCCCTGCAACCTCACGTCTCGCCCCTACATGGACTTTAAAACCCGCACTCTCCAAGAACTCCGCGCGCATCGCGGCACCCTCGCTCAGAAAACCGCCATCGTCGGCTTCGATGGTTTCGTCGACACGATCGTGACCGCCGTAGACCAGCGCGCCGGCCAAGGCGATAACTTTACGCCGTTCACCGGCATCGCCGCCTTCGGCCAACGCATCCTCGGTGCCGCCGGCAAGAGCACCAACCTCGAGTTCTACCCGCGCATGGATAAACTAGGCGGCAACGGCCCGATCATGGGCAACGCCCTCCTCGCCCACGGCGCCCGCGTCACCTACGTTGGCGCCCTCGGCCGCGGCAACGTCCACCCGGTCTTCGCGGACTTCGCCTCCCGCGCCCGCGTCATCTCCTTCGCCGAGCCCGCGCACACCACCGCCGTCGAGTTCCCCGATGGTAAGCTCATGCTCGGCACGATGCGCAGTCTCGACGACATCACGCCCGCCAACCTCACCGCCGCCCTCGGTGGGATCGACGGCTACCGCGCGGCCCTCGCCGCCAGCGACTTGGTCGCCCTCGTCAACTGGACGATGATTCCCAACATGACCGCGATCTTCACCGATCTGGTCCAGCGCGTCCTCCCCGCCCTGCCCGTTCGCCCTGGCCGCACGTTCTTCTTCGACCTCGCCGACCCCGAGAAACGCTCCGCCGCGGATCTCGTTTACGCCCTCGAGACCATCAGCCAGTTCGAGCAATTCGGCCGCGTCACCCTCGGTCTCAATCTCAAAGAAGCCCAACAGGTCTTCGCCGCCCTCGGCTTCGCCGCCGTCGCTGAAACCGAAGCCGGCCTCCGCACGATGGCCGAAAACATCCGCACGCGCCTCGATCTCACCACGGTGGTCGTCCACCCAAAAGAATCCGCCGCCTGCGCCACCCGCGACGGCACGTGGTGGATTCCCGGACCCTACGTCGCCCAGCCGCTCATCACCACCGGCGCCGGCGACCATTTCAATGCCGGCTTCTCCGCCGCCCAACTCATCGGTTGCTCCCCCGAGGCCTGCCTCGGTGCCGGCGTCTGCACCAGCGGCCACTACGTCCGCACCGCCCAGAGCCCCTCCCTCACCGACCTCGAAACCTTCCTCGCCAACTGGAGCTGATCGTCTCAGTTTCCCGCCATGCCTCTCAAACATAAACCCTCCGGCCGACTCGTCTCCTTCGAAGGTTCCGAAGGCTCCGGCAAATCCACTCAGATTTCCCTACTCGCCGCCCGCTTTGTTAAAGAAAACCGCGACGTCGTCACCGTCCGCGAGCCCGGTGGCACCGAGATCGGCGAACAGATCCGCAACATCATCGTCCATAATTCCAAGGGCGACGAGATGACCGCCGAGACCGAGCTCCTGCTCTTCGCCGCGGCCCGCGCCCAGCTCGTCCGCGAGGTCATCGCCCCCGCCCTCATGGCCGGCAAGATCGTCCTCAGCGACCGTTTCCTCGATTCATCCACCGTGTACCAAGGCATCGCGCGCAATCTCGCCGCCGATCCCGTCGCCCAGATCAACCGTTTCGCCGTGGGCAACGTCATGCCCCACCTCACGGTCGTCATCGACGTCCCCACCGAGGTCAGCCTCGCCCGCCTCAAGCAACGCGC
>CANFSZ010000130.1 GCA_947449835.1 Opitutia bacterium | reverse complement strand
GGGGGGGGGGGGGGGGGGGGGGGGGGGGGGGGGGGGGGGGGGGGGGTAAGGCAGGTAGTCATTTTAACTACTTACCAAAAATGATGTCATAAGACAGTCAAATAAAAACAAACCCACTATTGTGACATGGCACAGATAGGATACGGTTCGGCAATCAAACCACTGAATACATTATGGCTACATCATCTAATCTTTCTATTCCCATATCCGTCAGAATGTCGCCGTCGCTAATCAATGAAGTGCGAAGGGCATCCCTAAAAATGGAGATTTCAGATCAAGACACGATCCGACAGTCCCTAAAACTTGGCCTCCGCATCTTGGAGATACACGACTACGACATGATAGGTGCGATGGTCGAAAAATCTATCAGCAGCCAAAAAATGGATGCAAAAAAACTGTATCAAAAGATACTTTCGGAGACAAAGTGAAATATCCCCATTGGTCCAACCCGTTTACGCACACGTAATCAGCTGCTAAGCGATTAGCCCCTACGCCAGTTTTTGCTCGCCGAAACGTGGTGGCAAGCGGTGCTGAATTTTCAAATTAGAGCCGCAAAACGACACTAACCTCGCTTTTGCGAAGGCGACATTAACTTCGCCAACAGCCTAAAGACGGCTGCCGGATTGAGTTCAGGAACCGCCGCCAGAGGAAAGGTGCGGCAAGCACTTCGGGAGTCTTCGTTAAGCCTCTCCGCCTTTGTGAACCGGGGTTTGCCTTTTCGGGCGGGGGTAATTTTCTAAGCAGAGTTTCACCCCTTTGTTCAGCCCCACTTTTTGCCCGTCACCCCCGGTCGTTTCATGTCCTCTTCTTCTTTTCCTTCGCCCCGCGCGCCGTTTGTGACCACGCGCGTGCCGCTCTCGCGTCGCCGTTTTCTGCAAGGCGCGGGCATCGCGCTCTCGTTGCCGTTTCTTGAATCGATGTTGCCCGGCGTCGCGCGTGCGGGCGCCAAAGCCGATAACCCGCTCGCGCCCGGCGCGAAACCCCGCCGCATGCTCGCGGTGTGCAACAACCTCGGCCTGCTCGGCGATCAGTTTTTCCCGACGGGCACCGGCCGCGATTATGTCGCTTCGCCGTACTTAAAATTTCTCCAAGATCATCGCTCCGACTTCAGCGTTTTCAGTGGGGTCTCACACCCCAACGTCGATGGCGGGCACCCGGCCGATGTGTGTTTCCTCACGGCCGCGCCGCATCCGGGCAGCAGTTCGTTTCGCAACACCGTCTCGCTCGACCAACACATCGCCGAGCAGATCGGCACGCTCACGCGCTTCCCCTCACTCACGCTCGCCGTCAACACCCGCACGCGCAGCCTTTCGTGGACCGGCACCGGCGTCGCCATCCCGCCCGAAGACAAGGCCGCCGAGGTGTTCAAACAACTTTTTCTCCAAGGCTCGCCCGAGCAGGTGAAGGCGCAACTCCGCCAACTCGACAACGGTCGCAGCATTCTCGATACGATCGCCGGTCAGGCCCGCGAACTTTCCCGCGGCGTCACCGCCCGCGACCGCGATCGCCTCGACCAATATTTCACGAGCGTGCGTGATCTCGAGCATCGCCTCCAAGCTTCGCGCGGTTGGGAGACGAAACCGAAACCCTTCGTGCACGCGCCCGTTCCCGTCGATCCCACGAATCCCGCCGCGTACATGGAGAAGGTTAAAATCATGTACGACTTCGCGCGCCTCGCCTTCGAGACGGATTCGACCCGCGCCATCACGCTCATGCTCGACAGCGTCAGTACGCCTGCGCTCGACATTCCCGACAAGACCATCTCCGACGGTTACCACAATCTCTCGCACCACGGTAAATCCGAAAAAAAACGCTCCGAGCTCACCACCATCGACGAGTGGCACATGAAGCTCCTCGCCAAACTGTTCGCCGACTTGAAAGCCGTGCGCGAAGCCGAAGACACGCTCCTCGATCGCACGATGGTTCTCTACGGCTCCAACTTCGGCGACGCCAACGCCCACACGTGTTTCAATATGCCCACGATTCTCGCCGGCGGCGGTTTCCGGCACGGCCAACACCACGCTTTCAGCACGACCAATAATTACCCGCTGCCGAATCTCTATGTTTCCATGCTTCAACGTATGGGCATCGAAACCGACAAGTTCGCCTCGTCCACCGGCACGATGCGCGGATTGGAGCTGGCATGAGTTTCCTCGCCCCGACTTTAAAGGTGGGGCGCGACCGTTGGGCGCGCCGGATCACCGGAATTTTTTTCGCCGTCGCTTTACCGGCCGCCTTGCCCGCTGCCGCCCTACCGCCCGCGCTGCTCGATTACACGGATAAATATTGTTCCTCTTGTCACAACGACGAGGACAAGAAGGGGCGGCTCGATCTCACCTCGCTGACGCTCGACCTCACCGCCACGACGGATTTTTCGACGTGGGTCAAAGTTCATGATCGCCTCGGCGCGGGCGAGATGCCGCCGAAAGAAAAAAAACGCCCCGACGCCGCCGAGACCGCCGCCTTCCTCGCCGCGCTTCGTGAAACCCTCGGCGCCCACGATCGCGAGCTCATCGCGCGCGAAGGGCGCGCCACCCAACGCCGCCTCAACGGCTACGAATACGAAAACGCTCTGCGCGATCTCCTCCACGCGCCCTGGCTCCAGATCCGCGGCCAATTTCCCGACGACGGCGAATCCAACCGCTACAACAAAATCGGCGACGCTCTCGACGTGTCTCATGTCCATCTCGCGCGCTACATGGCCGCCGCCGACTACGCGATTCGCCAAGCGCTCACCGTGCAACTCGAGCATCCGCCCACCACGACGGTGCGCCACTACGCGCGCGATCAACGCACGCTCACGAGTAAGTTCACGCCCAACCCTTTTAATTCTTCGCCCGACCGCATGACGTATCCGTTGCTAGACCGCGAGCCGCAGCGCCCGGTGCGCATGAGCGAGGCGCCGCTCACCGTCGGCGCGCAAGATCCAGCCAGGCGCGACCGCGAGGCGGTGGGTTGGGTTTCGAGTAATTACGTCACCGGCTTCACGTACCGCTGGGATGGATTTCGCGCGCCCGTCGCGGGTCGTTACCGGATTCGCTTCAACGGTTACACGATGTGGGCCGCGCCCGGTGGCGTGACGAAGAGTTTTTCGCATTCCACGGACACGGTCGGTAAAATCCGTCCGCCTAATTTAAACACACCCGACTACGATCGCCTTTCACCAGGTCGCACCGTCGAGCCGATCACCGTTTACACGCGCAACGGCGTCCCGAATCGCCGCGTCGGTGAGTTCGACCTCACGCCTGAGCCCGCGACGCACGACGTCGGCGAGGTTTGGTTGCTGGCCAACGAGACGCTCGTCCCCGACGCCTCGCGTTTCTACCGCTCGCGTCCGGAAAATTTCCGCAACCCGCTCATGACGCCCGCCGGCGTGCCCAGCGTCGCGTTCCGCTGGATGGAAGTCGAAGGCCCGCTCTACGACGCGGACACCACCGCCGGTTACCGCCTGCTTTTTGGCGATTTGCCGCTCAAAAAATCTCCGACCCGCGCCTCCGGTTTGGCGCTGCCGATCACGGCGCGCGGCGATCGTCGAGAAGGCGGCCGTCAAGCCGGCCAACGCGTCGAACCACTCGAAGAAACGCGCGTCGAGATCGTCTCAAATGATCCGCACGGCGACGCCGCGCGCTTGCTCCGCGGTTTCCTCGACCGCGCGTACCGCCGCCCCGTCGCCGAGGCCGACGTCGCGCGTTTCCTCGCGCTCTTCGATGAACGCCAAAGCGCCGGTTTGAGTTTCGCCGAAGCCATGGTGGCAACTTATACCGCGGTGCTCGCGTCGCCGGGATTTGTGTTTCTCGACGAGAAACCCGGCCGGCTCGACGACACCGCGCTCGCGATCCGGCTCGCACTTTTCCTCTGGAATTCTCCGCCTGATGCCGATCTCCGCGCGCGCGCCGCGCGGGGCGAGTTGAGCCAGCCCGCCGCTTTGCGCGCAGAGACCGAGCGACTCCTCGCCGATGCCAAGTCGCAACGCTTCCGCGACGCGTTTCTCGATTACTGGATCGACCTCCGCAAAATCGAAGACTCCACGCCCTCGACCACGCTTTATAACGATTACTACCTCGACGACGCGCTCGCCGAAGCCGCCGTCGCCGAGACGCGCCTCACCTTTGAGGAAATGATCCGCGCCGATCAGCC
>CANFSZ010000129.1 GCA_947449835.1 Opitutia bacterium | reverse complement strand
CGTTGACGATGGGTGCCGACGCCGAGCGTGCCGCCGCCACTCATGAAATAGCCGAAGGTCTCGACGTCGCTCGCAGCGACGTTGGCCGCGCCGCCTTTGTTAAACGTGACCTGCGTCTGCGCGAAACGCGCACCCATGACCGGGCTGATCAGCACGATCGCGGTCGCATCGGTGAAACCGGGCAGCGAGCTGGCGACGTGGTTATGGGGGGTGATGAGCGCGTGCCGGGCGGCGACGCGAGCGCGAGTGTGGCCGAAGAGTTCAGACATGGCGGTAATTTGGGTGCGAAACGCAGGGACAGGCAAGTGGGTTGGCGGGGGCGATAGAATTAGAGCGGGCCGACGGGGCGGAGAAATTCGGCGCGCGGCGAGGGCAACGCGAGGCGTCCGTCGCGCCAAGCCGCTTGGCCACGGACGAACGTATGCGAGATGTGCGTGCGGTTTTTGAGACCGACATAGGCGCTGGTGCGGTGGCGCGTCCACAGATCGTCGACAGAGATTTTTTCCGGTTCACGCAGTGAGAAAATCGAGAAATCGGCGTCGCGGCCGAGTGCGATGGAGCCCTTGCGCTCCTCGATGCGGAAGCGGCGGGCGACGTTGCGCGCGAGGACGGCGGCGAGCGTGGGCAAATCGTTTTCAAGCGTCGCGGCGCACTCGTTCATGAGCAATTGCGCGCCGTGTTGGACACCACCGATACCGCCCCAGATTTCGAAAAAGTTTTTCGACGTCTTCATCGCGGGCGGAGCCGGCGAGTGGTCGGAGCCGACCGTGTGAATACGGCCGGCACGGAGTTCGGTCCAGAGTGCTAAACGATTTTTCTCGTCGCGGATTGGCGGCGCGCATTTGCCGGCGGCGCCGAGTTTGGAGACGTCCTTTTCGTTGAGCAAAAGATAGTGCGGACAGGTTTCAGCGGTGACGTCGACGCGTTGGGCGCGGGCGGCGGTGATGAGCGCAATGCCTTCCGGGCTGCTGACGTGGACGATGTGCAGCGAGCAACCCGTCTCACCCGCTAGCTCGAGCGCGGTGCGAATGGCTGTGAGCTCGACTTCGACCGGGCGAGAGGCGAGCCAAGCTTTCGCATCGTGGCGGCCTTTGGCTTTTTCGATCGCGGTAAATTTCGCCGCGAGCGCGTCGTCTTCGGCGTGGACGGCGACGAGCATGCCGAGTTTGGCGGCGCGCTTCATACCTTCGCGGAGAACGGTCGCGTTGACCGCGCCGAAACTGTCGATGCCGCTGTTGCACATGAAGGCTTTTAGGCCGATGGCGCCGACGTCGCGCAGGCCGGCGAGTTTGTCGAGGTTGCCGGGGACGAGTCCGCCCCAGAGCGCGAAATCGACGCAGGATTGCTCTTCGGCAAGGGTGCGTTTGGCGCGAAGACTAGCGGCGTCGAGGACGGGTGGCTCGGAGTTGAGCGGCATGTCAAAAAAGCACGTGCCGCCGCCCGCGGCGAGCGCGGCTGAACCCGAACCGAGGCCTTCCCAATCGGCGCGACCGGGCTCGTTGAAATGCACGTGCGCATCGATGATGCCGGGGAAAACGTAGCAACCTTTGGCGTCGATCGTCTCGTGGGTGAGTTCCGTGATCTCAGGGGCGATCTGAACAAATTTTCCATGACGCACGCCGAGGTCGGCCCAAATCACGCCGCCGGGGGTGACGAGTTTTCCGCCGCGAACGATGAGGTCGAGACGCTCGGGCTCGGACGAGATCTTGGCATTTTTAGAGACGAGCGTAGTGCGTTTCATGAAGTATGAGTGCGCGCGAGGCGCGCGAGAAAGTCGATCAGCACCTCAAGCGCGAGCGCGATATCAGCCGGTGAAGAAAATTCGTCGGGATGATGACTGAGGCCGTCGCGACTGCGCACGAACACCATCGCAACCGGCGTAAGCGCAGCAAGAACGACGGCGTCGTGGCCCGCGCCACTGGGAAGCGCGAGGCTTTTACCCTGCACAGAGCGGACGCTGGCGGCGAGCGCAGCGGTGAGCGCAGGCGAGCACGTGACGGCGGCATTGTCCTGCGTAGGAGTCCACGTAAACGTCAGTTGACGGCGGCGAGCGATGCGAGCGGCGGTGGCACGCAGTTGGCGAAGCGCGGAACGGCGAATGACGTCGCGTGGGTGACGCAAATCGACCGAGAACGTCGCCGTGGCAGGGATTACGTTGGCGGCGCCCGGAGCGACGGACATCGTGCCAACAGTGGCGACGAGGCCGGGGGTGCGTCGCGCGAGTGCTTCGGCAGCGAGCGTGAGTTCCGCAGCACCGACGAGCGCGTCGCGGCGGAGATGCATCGGCGTGGTGCCGGCGTGGCCCGCGCGGCCGTGAAAGACGAGCTTCGCACGCGTCTGGCCCGCAATCGCGGAGACGACGCCGACAGCGAGTTTTTTGGCCTCAAGCACAGGGCCTTGTTCGATGTGCACCTCGACGTAACCAAGCAGATCGCGCGGCGCGTGCGCACGACGCGGCAACACGAACGGTTGAGCCGGCGGCGTGAGCGTTTCAAGCGCGGTGCGCACGCTAAGGCCGGCGGCATCGGTGAGCTTGAGATCGGCGGCGCGAAGTTGGCCGCAGTAGCCTTTGCTACCGAGGTAGGCGCTGGCGAAACGCACGCCTTCTTCCTCGGAAAACCCGACCACTTCGACGGCAAACGGCAGCGTGATGCCACGGCGACGTAGTTCGTCGAGCGCGACGATCGGTAGCAACACGCCGAGCGCACCGTCAAAACGCCCGGCGTCGCGCACCGTGTCGAGGTGCGAGCCGAGCAGCAACGTGCGAGCGCGCGGCGCGGCGGGGGCTTCGAGGCGACCGATGAGATTGCCGACGGTGTCTTCGCGGGTCACGAGACCGGCGGCGCGCATCCACGTAGCGACGAGCGCGTTGGCGCGCCGCATCGCGGGCGACAGAAACATGCGCGTGAGTTGGCCGGGCTCGTCGGTGACTTGAGCGAGTTCGGCGAGGTAACGGCCGAGGAGTTGAGCGGAGGTGTGCATCAGCTGCCGCGATACGTGTTGTAGGCCCAAGGCGTGACGAGCAGCGGCACGTGATAACCGGCTGTGGCGTCGGCGATGGTAAAACAGATCGGCACACGATCGAGAAACGGCGAGGCGATGCCGCGCGAAACAAAATAAGCCGCGACCTCGAAGATGAGTTCGTAACAACCGGCGGCGATTTCCTCGGCGTTGAGCAACGGGGCGTCGGTGCGGCCGTCGGCGTTGGTCACAACGGTCTTGATGAGCTGGGGCGCGGCGCCGGGCGCGTGACGGTACAGCTCGATGCGCAAGCCCGAAGCGGGGCGGCCCGTGGTGAGATCGAGGACGTGGGTGCTGAGTTTACCGGGCATTAGAGGGTTTTCTCCAAAAGATCGTTGAGACGCAGTTGGGCAATTTTTTCGATTTCGCCGAGAGCGCTGGTGAATTCGTGCGCTGGGGTTTGCGTAAGACGGTCGGTCATCGCGGCGAGGATGGCGAATTTGGCGTTGAGGCGGGCGCAGATGATAAACGGGAAACCGAAGCGCGTGAGGTAGGCGGTGTTGAGGCGCTGAAATTCGGTGATTTCGGGGTCTGTCAGGCGATTGAGGCCGGCGCTGGCTTGTTCGCGGGTGGATTCGGCGGTGAGGGCGTTGTGTTGAGCGAGGCGGCCGGCGAGATCGGGGTGAGCGCGGATGAGAGCGAGTTGGCGAGCGGGCGCGGCGGATCGCATCGTGGCGCAAAGCTCCGCGTGGAGGTGCACCACATCGCGAAACGGTCGGCGCGGCCACGTCTCGTCAGCCACCCACGGCGAATGCTCAAAGAGATGACCGAGCGCGGCGGTGAAGGCCGCGCGGTCAAGGGCGTTGAGTGAGTCGAGGGTGAGCATCAAGAAGCGGGCGCGTCGACGGACGAGGGCGCACGGTTAAGCGAGCAATTCGTAGGCAGGGAGCGTGAGGAATTCGTCGAGCTGGGGCGATTTCACCATGAGCATGAAGATCTCGATCGCGCGGATGAAATGGCCACGCAGGTAACGATCAGCGCCGATTTCGTTTTTAATTTTGGCGAGTTCTTCCTCGAGAAATTGATCGTAGAGCGCGGCGGTGAGGACGCGGCCGTCAGCGAGTTTGGCCCCGGTATGGAGCCATTGCCAGAGCTGCGCGCGGGAAATCTCGGCCGTAGCGGCGTCTTCCATGAGGTT
>CANFSZ010000128.1 GCA_947449835.1 Opitutia bacterium | reverse complement strand
CGTTGACGATGGGTGCCGACGCCGAGCGTGCCGCCGCCACTCATGAAATAGCCGAAGGTCTCGACGTCGCTCGCAGCGACGTTGGCCGCGCCGCCTTTGTTAAACGTGACCTGCGTCTGCGCGAAACGCGCACCCATGACCGGGCTGATGAGAACGATCGCGGTCGCATCGGTGAAACCGGGCAGCGAGCTGGCGACGTGGTTATGGGGGGTGATGAGCGCGTGCCGGGCGGCGACGCGAGCGCGAGTGTGGCCGAAGAGTTCAGACATGGCGGTAATTTGGGTGCGAAACGCTGGGACAGGCAAGTGGGTTGGCGGGGGCGATAGAATCAGAGCGGGCCGACGGGGCGGAGAAATTCGGCGCGCGGCGAAGGCAACGCGAGGCGTCCGTCGCGCCAAGCCGCTTGGCCACGGACGAACGTGTGCGAGATGTGCGTGCGGTTTTTGCGACCGACGTACGCGCTGGTGCGGTGGCGCGTCCACAGATCGTCGGCAGAAATTTTTTCCGGTTCACGCAGGGAGAAAATCGAGAAATCGGCGTCGCGGCCGAGGGCGATGGAGCCCTTGCGCTCCTCGATGCGGAAGCGGCGGGCGACGTTGCGCGCGAGGACGGCGGCGAGCGTAGGTAAATCGTTTTCCAGCGTCGCGGCGCACTCGTTCATGAGCAATTGCGCGCCGTGTTGGACGCCACCGATACCACCCCAGATTTCGAAAAAATTTTTTGACGTTTTCATCGCGGGGGGAGCAGGCGAGTGGTCGGAGCCGACCGTGTGAATGCGGCCGGCACGGAGTTCGGTCCAGAGCGCGATGCGATTTTTCTCGTCGCGGATCGGCGGCGCGCATTTGCCAGCGGCACCGAGTTTGGTGACGTCCTTGTCGTTAAGCAGAAGATAGTGCGGACAGGTTTCGGCGGTGACGTCGACGCGTTGGGCGCGGGCGGCGGTGATGAGCGCGATGCCTTCCGGGCTGCTGACGTGGACGATGTGCAGCGAGCAACCCGTCTCACCGGCCAGCTCGAGCGCGGTGCGAATGGCCGTGAGCTCGACTTCGACCGGGCGAGAGGCGAGCCAAGCTTTCGCATCGTTGCGGCCCTTGGCTTTTTCGATCGCGGTAAATTTCGCCGCGAGTGCGTCGTCTTCGGCGTGGACGGCGACGAGCATGCCGAGTTTAGCGGCGCGCTTCATGCCTTCGCGGAGAACGGTCGCGTTGACCGCGCCGAAACTGTCGATGCCGCTGTTGCACATGAAGGCTTTCAGGCCGATGGCGCCGGCGTCGCGCAGGCCGGCGAGTTTGTCGAGGTTGCCGGGGACGAGTCCGCCCCAGAGCGCGAAATCGACGCAGGATTGTTCTTCAGCGAGGGTGCGTTTGGCGCGAAGACTGGCGGCGTCGAGGACGGGCGGCTCGGAGTTGAGCGGCATGTCAAAAAAACACGTGCCGCCGCCCGCGGCGAGCGCGGCCGAACCGGAACCGAGGCCTTCCCAATCGGCGCGACCGGGCTCGTTGAAATGCACGTGCGCATCGATGATGCCGGGGAAAACGTAGCAACCTTGGGCGTCGATCGTCTCGTGCGTGAGTTCCGTGATCTCAGGGGCGATCTGGACAAATTTTCCATGACGCACGCCGAGGTCGGCCCAGATCACGCCGCCAGGGGTGACGAGTTTACCGCCGCGAACGATGAGGTCGAGACGCTCGGGCTCGGGTGAGATCTTGGCATTTTTAGAGACGAGCGTGGTGCGTTTCATGAAGTATGAGTGCGCGCGAGGCGCGCGAGAAAGTCGATCAGCACCTCAAGCGCGAGCGCGATATCGGCCGGTGAAGAAAATTCGTCGGGATGATGACTGAGGCCGGCGCGACTGCGCACGAACACCATCGCAACCGGCGTAAGCGCGGAAAGAACGACGGCGTCGTGGCCCGCGCCGCTGGGAAGCGCGAGGCTTTCCCCCTGCACAGCGCGGACGCTGGCGGTGAGCGCAGCGGTAAGCGCAGGCGAGCACATGACGGCGGCGTTGTCCTGCGTAGGAGTCCACGTGAACGTGAGGTGACGGCGGCGAGCGATGCGCGCGACCGTGGCCCGCAGTTGGCGAAGCGCGGAACGGCGAACGACGTCCCGTGGGTGACGCAAATCGAGCGAGAATGTCGCCGTGGCAGGGATGACGTTGGCGGCGCCCGGAGCGACGGACATCGTGCCGACGGTGGCGACGAGTCCCGGGGTGCGTCGCGCGAGTGCTTCGGCAACGAGCGTGAATTCCGCAGCACCGGCGAGCGCGTCGCGGCGGAGATGCATCGGCGTGGTGCCGGCGTGGCCCGCGCGGCCGTGAAAGGCGAGCTTCGCACGGGTCTGGCCCGCGATCGCGGAGACGACGCCGACAGCGAGTTTTTTGGCCTCAAGCACAGGGCCTTGTTCGATGTGCAGCTCGACGTAACCAAGCAGATCGCGCGGCGCGTGCGCACGACGCGGCAACACGAACGATTGAGCCGTCGGCGTGAGCGTTTCGAGCGCCGCGCGCACGCTGAGGCCGGCGGCATCGGTGAGCTTAAGATCGGCGGCGCGAAGTTGGCCGCAGTAGCCTTTACTACCGAGGTAGGCGCTGGCGAAACGCACGCCTTCTTCCTCGGAAAAACCGAGCACTTCGACGGCAAACGGCAGCGAGACACCACGGCGACGCAGTTCGGCGAGCGCGACAATCGGCAGCAACACGCCGAGCGCACCGTCAAAACGTCCGGCGTTGCGCACCGTGTCGAGGTGCGAGCCGAGCAGCAACGTGCGGGCGTGCGGCGCGGCGGGGGCTTCGAGGCGACCGATGAGATTGCCGACGGTGTCTTCGCGGGTCACGAGACCGGCGGCGCGCATCCACGTAGCGACGAGCGCGTTGGCGCGCCGCATCGCGGGCGAGAGAAACGTGCGCGTGAGTTGACCGGGCTCGTCGGTGACTTGGGCGAGTTCGGCGAGGTAACGGCCGAGGAGTTGAGCGGAGGCATGCATCAGCTGCCGCGATACGTGTTGTAGGCCCAAGGTGTGACGAGCAGCGGCACGTGATAACCGACTGTGGGGTCGGCGATGTTAAAACGGATCGGCACGCGATCAAGAAAGGGCGAGGCGATGCCGCGCGAAACAAAATAAGCCGCGACGTCGAAGATGAGTTCGTAGCTGCCAGCGGCGATTTCCTCGGCGTTGAGCAACGGGGCGTCGGTGCGGCCGTCGGCGTTGGTAACGACGGTCTTGATAAGCTGGGGCGCGGCGCCGGGGGTGTGACGGTGGAGCTCGATGCGCAAGCCCGACGCGGGGCGGCCGGTGGTGAGATCAAGGACGTGGGTGCTGAGTTTGCCGGGCATCAGAGGGTTTTCTCCAAAAGATCGTTGAGACGCAGGTGAGCGATTTTCTCGATTTCTCCAAGGGCGGAGGTGAATTCGTACGCGGGGGTTTGCGGAAGACGGGCGGTCATCGCGGCGAGGATTGCGGATTTGGCGTTGAGGCGGGCGCAGATGATAAACGGAAAACCGAAGCGCGCGAGGTAGGCGGTGTTGAGGCGCTGAAATTCGGCGAGTTCGGCGTCGGTCAGGCGATTGAGGCCGGCGCTGGCTTGTTCGCGGGTGGATTCGGCGGTAAGGGCGTTGTGTTGAGCGAGGCGGCCGGCGAGATCGGGGTGAGCTCGGATGAGGGCGAGTTGGCGGGCTGGTGCGGCGGAGCGCATCGTAGCGCAAAGCTCCGCGTGGAGGTGCGCCGCGTCGCGAAACGGTCGGCGCGGCCACGTCTCGTCGGCCACCCACGGCGAATGCTCAAAGAGATGACCGAGCGCGGCGGTGAAGGCCGCGCGGTCAAGGGCGTTGAGTGAGTCGAGGGTGAGCATCAAGAAGCGAGCGCGTCGACGGACGAGGGCGCACGGTTAAGCGAGCAATTCGTAGGCAGGGAGCGTGAGGAATTCGTCGAGCTGGGGCGATTTCACCATGAGCATGAAGATCTCGATCGCGCGGATAAAATGGCCACGCAGGTAACGATCGGCGCCGATTTCATTTTTAATTTTGGCGAGTTCTTCCTCGAGAAATTGATCGTAGAGCGCGGCGGTGAGGACGCGGCCGTCAGCGAGTTTGGCCCCGGTATGGAGCCATTGCCAGAGCTGCGCGCGGGAAATCTCGGCCGTAGCGGCGTCTTCCATGAGGTT
>CANFSZ010000127.1 GCA_947449835.1 Opitutia bacterium | reverse complement strand
TTGGTTGCCTACGCCGCTGCGAAAGCCGCCCAGATAGGTGCCGAGTCCGGTCATCGGGTAGCCTTGCACGGCGGCGAAATCCTGAATGCCGGCGGACGTGGGAACCCAGTTGAGGCCGGTCTCGCTCCAGCGCATCGCTCGGTTCCAGCCGCGCATGGGAATGATGGTGAGTTTGCCGGCGGCACGTTGGGCGTCGGTGACATCGATGCCGTCGGGGGCGCGGGCCTCGCGGACGAGACGGGCGAGTTCGCCCATGGTGAGTCCGTGGACGTAAGGGACGCGGAAGGCGCCGACGTAGCTCATCCACGCGGCGTCGAGGGGCGGGCCGTCGACTTTGAGGCCGCCGAGGGGATTGGGGCGGTCGAGGATGATTACTTCTTTGCCGTTTTCGAAGCAGGCTTCGACGGCGAGTTTCATCGCGCTGGTAAACGTGTAACTGCGCGTGCCGATGTCCTGCAGATCGACGACGAGGGCATCGATGTCTTTGAGTTGGGCGGGCGAGGCCTTGAAGCTTTTGCCTTTGTAGGCCACGCCGCTGTAAAGCGAGTAGACCATGAGCCCGGTGCGGGGGTCGATCTGATCGGGATATTTTTTCTCGGCCGGAAGATCGCCGTAGACGCCGTGTTCGCCAGCGTAAAGCGCGACGAGTTTTACGCCCGGGGCGCGGCGGAGGACTTCGACCGTGCTGACGCCTTGGCGGTTAACGCCGGCGGGGTGGGTGAGGAGCCCGAGGCGTTTGCCTTTAACGGCGGCAAAACCATCGGCTTCGAGCACGTCGATGCCGAGCATGACGCGTCCGGTGGTTTCGGTGCGAGCTGCCGAAGAAACGGATTTGGCCACGGGCGCTACGGCGGTGGCGGGCGCAGGTTTTTTGACGGCGGGCTTGGTCGTGCTGCAACCGAACAGGCCGAAGGTAGCGGCCAGCAACGTGAGCAGGATTTTTAGCGATGAAGCGCGCGCGGTCTCGGCCATAATAGTGATTTTTATCGTGTCGCCTGCGTCGAGCCCGTCGAGTCGGAAGGTGTGGCGCGGTCGGCTGGAAATGCCTGGGCGATGGTGGCGGCGAGCCGAGTCGGGGTCTCGCGTAGCGCGGTGGAGAGTGGCAGGTGGGGCGGGGTGATGGCGTGGAGTTTGAGACCTGCGAGGGGCGCGGCGTCGACGGCGCCGGCGAAGACGTGGGTGGGTTTGTCGAGGGCGCGGGCGCGGGCGGCGAGCGCGCCGGGTCCTTTGCCGTTGAGCGAACTGGCATCAAAGCGGCCTTCACCGGTGATGACTAAATCAGCCGCGGCGAGTCGAGTTTCAATGTCGAGCCAAGCAGCGACGAGAGCGTAACCGGGAATGAGTTGGGCGCGAGCGGCCGTCATGAGCCCAAAGGCGATCCCGCCGGCAGCGCCGGCGCCGGGGGTGTCCATGAGCGTGTCGGGTTGGTCGCAGTGGTGGCAGAGCAGTTGAGCGAGGCGGGCGGATTGGTGGTCGAGGCGCGCGAAATCGGCGGGACGCAGGCCTTTTTGCGGAGCGTAAATCGCGGCCGCGCCTTGGGGACCGAGCAGGGGATTGGCGACGTCGCAGGCGATACGGAGGGCGGGAAAAGAAGCGGGGAGGGCGCCGCGGAGTTTTGCGATTTCTGGCCAACGCGCGGGAATCGGGGGAGCGACCGCGGTGCCTGCGCTGGTAAGTGCTTCGATGCCGAGGGCGGGCAAGGCGCCGTAGCCTAGGTCGTGGGTGGCGCTACCGCCGACGCCGAGCAGGATCGTTGTGACGCCGCGAGCGGCAGCGAGGCGGATGAGTTCGCCTGTGCCGCAGGACGTGGCTTGCCACGGATCGCGTTGGTCGAGCGGTAAGAGCGCGAGGCCCGAGGCCGCAGCCATTTCGATCACCGCAATACTTCCGGTGTTCGTGGTGTCGAGGCCGAGAAGTTGGCGGGCGGCGGCGGGGATTTTTGCCGGTGCGACGAAGCCGATGGGCGCGACCACTGTGGTGCCGCGCGGGCCGGTGACAGTGAAGGTTTCCAGCGTGCCGTGCGCCGCTTGCGTAAGGATGGCGCAAAAACCTTCGCCGCCGTCGGCCAGCGGACAGATGTCGAATTCCCAGTCGGGATGGAGGTCGCGCAGGGTGGCCGTCGTGATCGCGCAGGCGCGGGGTGCGGCGAGTGCATCCTTAAATTTGTCGAAGGCGATCAGGGCGCGCATGCGTGGTCAGAATGGGGCTGGATAGGGGCACGGCGAAAGCTCTTTTCGGTGAAACGAGAGGTTAGTTTATGCAACAGTGTGCACGAAACAGCGTTTGTGGGAGGCGAGGCTTAGTCTTTGGTCATCGTTTAACCCTAAAGACGTGCTGAGGCGTTGGCCTTGCCGTCCCTAAACTCCACCATGACTACGTCTATGACCGCATCCAGCTGTTCTCTTCTTTATTTTAGCCGCGCCTTAGCCCTGTGCGCGGCTTTGTTTTCAGCCACCGCGGCACTCGCGCAAACGCAGGTGCGTTTGCCGGAGGAAAAAGAAGCGATCGTTTTGCCTGAGTTCAACGTAGCGGGCACCGACGAAGGCTGGAGCGCATCGAACACGCTTTCCGGTACGCGCACTAATATGAATCTCCGCGATCTGCCGCGCTCGATGCAGATCATGACGAGCGAGTTTTTGAACGATATCGGCGCGCTCACGCTCACGGATGCCACGGATTACATCAGCGGCGTCACCAACGTCGGTAACCAAGACCAAACCAACGACGCCAACACTTACCAAGTGCGCGGCTTCCGCCAAAATAAAGTCTACCGCAACGGCCAACGCGAACCCTTCGCGGGAATGCTCTACGACGCCGCCACGGTCGATCGCGTCGAGATACTCAAAGGCCCGAGCTCGCTCTTGGCAGGCGTCGTCGAGCCCGGCGGCATGATCAACTCCATTTCCAAAACCCCACGCACGCGCCAGG
Source organism: Opitutia bacterium (assembly GCA_947449835.1). Classification (GTDB taxonomy): domain Bacteria; phylum Verrucomicrobiota; class Verrucomicrobiia; order Opitutales; family Opitutaceae; genus Tous-C4FEB. Next base: position 1,279 of record CANFSZ010000127.1, on the reverse strand, counting down.
AAACCAACGTCAAAATCCTTGGCGACAAGTGGGGCATGCGCCGCGGCGAGGTCGACACCTCCATTCCGCTCAACAAGCGTCTCGGCCTCCGTCTGGTCTGGGTGCGTCAAGCTGGCGACACGTGGCAGCAATACGCGTTCTCCAACCGCTCTGTCTACTACGGCGCGCTTTCCTACAAGCTCACCGAAAACACCCGCCTCAACGGTAACCTCGAGTATTTTAACTACGACGCCAATCCGCCCGCCCCGCGCAGCACCGTCGCATCCTCCTCGCCGCTCAACGCCTTCACGTGGCACGGCAACGGCGACATCAACGGCAAAACACTCAACGGCGTCTACATCCCCTGGGACTTCAATCCCCTCGGGCCGAACAACCGCCGCCTCGAGCGCATCCTGCGCGCCGGCCAGCAGATCGAACACCGTTTCAATGACATGCTCTCGCTCCGCATCAGCGGCAACTACGGCCGCATGCATCGTGACGATCTTCGACTCAGCGGCACCCAAATCAGCACCAAGGTCGTCAACGGCGTCACTGTTCCCAGCACCGATGCTCTCTCGTCCACCTACGATCGCGAGACCGTCAACACCTACACCGCGCAAGGCGACCTCGTAGGTAAGTTTAAATACTTCGGCATCTCGCATCAGGCGATTCTCGGCGCCGAGTACATCGACACCGATGACCTCCGCCTCCGCGACAACACCCCTGCGCTCACCGCCTACGTTTTCGGCGCCGACACCCAACCAGCCTGGGAACAAATGCTCGAGCTCTCACGCTACACGCTCCCTAACACCCGCCTCCACGCCCACGCCCGCCGCCGCGGCGTTTCGTTCACCAACGTCATCGGCATGTTCAACGATCGCCTGCACTTAATGGCCGGTGTCCGCCACGACGAAGGCACCATCATTAACCGCAACCCCATCGCTACCGACGCGATTGGCAAATACCAGAAGGTTTACGAAAACGCCAATTCGCCCACCATCGGCGCTGTCTACCGCGTCAACGAAGCCGTCTCGCTCTTCACTTCTTCGAGTCGCTCATTCGCGGGCGTGCCCGTGAGCGCGATCGATATGTACGGCAAACCTCTCGACCAACAAGTCGGTGGCAAAGGCTACGACGCCGGCATTAAGGCTTCGCTCTTCAAGAACCGTTTCAACATCAACGTCGCTGGCTTCCAGGTCGACCAGATCAACGGCACCCGCCAAGTCTCCACCAACGAAATCATCGCCGCCGGCCTCGATCCGCTCGTCGTCACCGGCGCGCGCAGCGTGCAAGACGTCTC
>CANFSZ010000126.1 GCA_947449835.1 Opitutia bacterium | reverse complement strand
GGCTGGTTTTCAAAATCACTCCGGTCACAACTATGTCGGCGCACCCATCTGGGATGTGTTCAGTCTCATCCGCGACCTCGATCCCGCGCATTGCGGTATGTGCTTTGACATCGGTCACGCCACGATCGAGGGCGGCCTTTCTTGGCCGACTCAAGCCAAGCTCATCGCGCCGTTTTATACCGCAGTATATATTAAAGATTTTAGCTGGCAAAAAACAGCCAAAGGCTGGACTGCGGCTTGGTGCCCACTTGGCGAAGGCATGATCAACCGCAGCTTCATCACGACGTTGAAAAATTCCGCCTACGCCGGCCCGATCTCCCAACACCACGAATACGAACTCGGCGACATCCCCGCGATGACCGCGTATTTCAAAAAAGACCTCGCCGTCCTCAAAACCTGGCTCGCGTAGTCCGGCCGAGCCTCCTGCGTCCACGAGCTTTTGCAGTGAGTACGGGCGGGCGAGTTTACTCGCGCCGCTCGCCGAGCGCGCGTTTCCGCCAAACACCTTTCGTCGCTTCAACTCGCTGCAACGCTTTCTCCAGCTCAAGTTGGCTAATTCATTTTTTGTCTTACAATTTATTATTGCCTTACTTTTTACTAAATCATGACTTTATTCGAAATGGCAGCCACCACCGAATCAGCTTACGTCACCTCCAAAGGCCAAGTAGTCGTGCCCGCCCGTCTGCGACGCAAATTTGGTATTAAGGCCGGCACCCGGCTTAATTTTACCGAGACCGACGGCCAGATCGTGATCCAGCCGGTAACGCGTGAATTCATCGATTCGTTTTGTGGCCTCTTTAAGGCGAAACCCGGCGAAAAGTCCGCCGTGCAAGAACTCCTCGATGACCGGGCCAAGGAGCGCGCGCAGGAAGATCGCAAGGTTGCCAGCGACCGGAGCAGATCATGAAACCCGTCGTGCTCGATGCCTCGGCCCTGCTCGCGATGTTTTACGGCGAGCCCGGCGCGGATGAGGTGCGCGCCCTCTTCCATCGCGCCAACGCGGCCGATCAACCTCTACTCATGACCGCCGTGAATTGGGCGGAGACTCTTTATCGCATCGAAAAACGCCAAGGGTCCACCGGGGTGAGCGCGGCGCGCCAACTGGCCGCGAGCGGGCCATTGTCCATTATTCCGTCCGACAAAGAACAGGCTGAGTTGGCAGCTGGTTACAAAGCGGCCGGACTACTTGCGCTGGCCGACGGCTTTGCCGCCGCCCTCACCAAATTACGCAAAGCCGAACTGGTGACGGCCGACTACGATTTCAAGGCCGTGGAAAAAGAGCTCAAAATTACCTGGCTGGAAAAAGCGTGATTCACGCCCGCTTCAGGCGAAGCCCATGTTGCTGTGACCGAGATAGGGCACGCCCTTAAGCGCGATCTCAATCGAGTTTCAGGCGGTGCGGCTGTGGCACGTAGGTTAGCTGGACGCCACCAAGCGCCGTAAAATGAGACTTATAGTCCGTAGAGCCAAGCGGCCAATTTCTGTAAGCTGTTTGTACGCTCACCGACATGTATTCCGCGAACAAACGCACCCGCTCTGCCTTCGTCATTTTTCAAAACACGCTTTGCGAGCGACCCGCGACGAGGTCGTCAGCGGAACCGCCCTAAGGTGAGCGAAACGATCCGTGAGCTTGCCGAGCGCAGCGCCTATCTGGCCTATTTTTAGAACCTTCGCGCCTCATTCGCTCCGACTTCCTCGACCCGCTCCTCGCCTTTAAGATCAAGCTCCGGTAGCTCATCAGAAATCGCCCGCGCCCTCGGCGTAACGCGGCTGGCGACGCAGGACGGTATCGCTTACGTCGAAACTCCGAGCAGGCCGCGCGAGAGTTGGAAATCCACGAAACCGCCGGCGCTCGCCACGGGCGTGTACGTGCGCTCGACGGTCGCCGTGACGAGCCGTTGCAACGCGACTCCGTTGGCCGCGCTGTCGTCGGCCAACACCGCGTCGACATCGGCCACCGCCGCAGCCGGCAACGCACCCGTCTCCGCGATCTGCAACACCGGCAACATCGGATGACCTTGCTGCACGCTGTCGCCGACGAAGCCGAAAAACACCTGCGCCCCACAACCACCAAGGCCCGCGAGATTTTCCACCCAATGATCCGAATCCGTCTGCACCACGTGGAAACCGGGCGCCGTCAACGGCTGGCCGTAAGCGAGCGTCGCGTGCAGCGGCGTGCGACCCAACATCGCGCCGACAAAACGCGTATCCGCCAACAGCGCGTCGCTCTCCGGCACGAGCACCGAGCCGCCACCGCGCAACACGTCTTCCATTAAAACTACCAGCGCCGACAAACTCGCGCTGCGCAACGGCCCGACCGTGAGCACGCCCAGATTAACACCCGCTAAAATTTCCGCTGCACGATCATTTCCCTCGGCGGCCGACGACGCGGGCACAGGCCCGGTCGCAAGCGCAGGCGCGGCGGACGGGCGCGCGGCTTTTTCAGCGAACCACGTCTCGACCTTGGCGAGCGTCTGGTCGATGCCGCCGTCGAGCTGCACGCTCGCCCAACCAAAACGCTCCAGCGGCAAGCCCGCGTTTTCAAATTGCCGGCGCATCGAATCGTTTGGGATTTTTTCGCAGCCGTGTTCGAGCAAGAGCGTCGCGGCGACATTTGGGTGCGTGGCGTAGCCGCGATAGGTGCGCAGCAAAAGTTGGTACATCGACTCGCCGCCAAAGCCGCAGCCTTCGCTGTGCGTGAGCGCGAGGAAGCGCGTAAACCCAAGCGCGGGCCCGAGGCCTTTGGCGTTCATGCGCTCGGCGGCGAGGCGCGCGATCTGCGCCGAACACATGCTCGTGGGCAACACGAGGCCGATGCGGTCCCGATTCGCCCGCCATCCAGCCGCCACGCCCGCCGCTGCCGCCGTCGGCCGCACAGCGCGCAGGGGCTGGCCATCAGGCGCGGGACGCGCGCGGATCGCGGCGACCCGAGTGGAATCCGTCTGCCGCCAGTTGCGCCAGAGCGAGGCCTGCGAATGACCCGCGTGTTCGCCTCGAGTTTTTTGGCCGGAGGCGGTCGCGAGGAGCAGGTCAAAAGATTCCGTAGTGAGCGCGTCCATCGACTCGCCGTCGAGATAACGACCGGCGTTGATGTCCATCTCGTGGATGAGCAACTGATGGCGCCGCGTGGTCGTGGTGAGTTTCAGCGTGGGGACAAACGGGAAATTGGTGATGGAGCCGTTGCCCGTCACAAAGAGGAACAAATTGCACCCCGCGCCGACTTGGCCGGCGATACCCTCGAGGTCGTTGCCAGGGCTGTTCATGAAATAAAAACCAGGTGCGTCGAGCGGGTCGGCGTAGTCGATAACGTGATCCACGCGGGAGCGCGGATCTTTTTTATGCACGGCGCCGAGGGATTTGAGCGCGATATTGTAGAGCCCGCGGAAACGATTACCGGCGGAAGGATTACTCTCGGGCGTGATCCCGTGCCAGGCGAGGCGCGTGCGAAATCGCTCAATGCACGCGAGCAACGCCCGCGCCGTCGGCAGGTCGCGCACACGTTTCATCATGTAAGCCTCGCCGCCCGCAATCTCGTCGGTCTCGCACAACACACCGATGCCGCCGTGACGCACAACCTCATGCACGATCGAGCCCGCGAGCGGATTGCCCGAGACGCCAGAAAACGCATCCGAGCCGCCGCACTGCAACGCCACGCGCAACGCACTCACCGGCTCCGGCGTGCGCGCTTGCGCAGCGACCGCGGGCAACCACCCGCGCACGAGCGCTTCACCCTCGGCCAGCGCCGCCGCGAGGCCGCGCTCGATGCTCAGAAACGCGTGCGGCACATCGGCCAGCGGATAACCGCGCGCGACCATGAATTCGCGCAGGCGGGCATTCGTGATGGGCTCGACCCCGTAATCCACGGCGAGCACCGCACCGACATTGGGGTGCACGATGAAACCCGCGAGCGCACGCAACACCTCTGCGGCGTTGTTGGGCTCCGTCGGTCCGCCGCCTTCGGTGTGCGCGACGGCAACGATGCCATCGAGCGCCGGATACAGCCGCGCGAGCCCTTGCAAGCGCGCCATGAGTTGACGCGCAAAACTCGCCGTGCGCGACGTTGTGCCAAGGATAACAACGGTGTTGCGCGTGCCCACGCCGCGCTTTCCAGGCCGACGATAACCCGCAAAGGTGCGCTGCTCCGCCGCCAACGCGACCGGTGGCGCCGGCGTAAACGTGGCCTCATCCAAAACAAACGGCACGAGGTGATC
>CANFSZ010000125.1 GCA_947449835.1 Opitutia bacterium | reverse complement strand
GGGCGGTTCCAACCGTAGCGCAGGGCCCATTCGGCGCGGGTCGCGGAGTCCGCGAGGGAGGCGGCGGGGGCGGGTACGAGGGCGGGGGCGGCGCCGCTGGCGAGAGTGACGACGGCGGCGTCATCGAGCATGTGGTCGTAGATGCGGATTTCGTCGATGTCGCCACCACGCGTGAAATTGTAGTCACTCTGGACCTGATACGGGCTAATGATGCGGGAGTGCGGTCCGAATTGGTCGAGGGCGGCGTTGTAGACGGCGGTGGTTTCGTTTTTGGCGGCGAGTTGGCCATTGATGTAAAAGCGGAGACCGCGAGTTTCGTCCCAGGAAACGGCGAGGTGCGTCCAAGCATTGGGCGCGGGAAAGGAGTCGAGTTTTACGGAGACGCGAGTGCGCGCGAGGCTGGCATCGGTGACGAAGGCGTCGAAGCCGTGGCCGTTGTAATCGATGCGGAGCCAAACCATGTCCCAGCTGGAGTGATCGGCGTAGGCGACGCGGAAGACGGGAAACTCCGTGGGCCCGACCGGTTCGCGCGAGCGCCAGAAAAACGAGAGCGTGCCGCGGGCGGCATAGATGTTGCCGGGGGCGCGGTAAGCGAGGCGTTGGAGATCGGCGCAGCGGAGGGCGGCGCCGTGCGCGCCGTCGGTGATGGTCGTGACTTCGGCGTCAAAAGTCGGAGTGGCGGTGCCCGGCGCGGCGAGATCGGCCGTGGTGCCCTTTTCGGCGGAGAGATAAAAAAGGAGTCCGTCGCCAGCTGGCGTCGCAGGAGTCGTGGGCGCGGCAGTGGCGGAAAAATTTAAGAGCGGGATGGCCGCGACGAGGGCGATGTGAGCCAGAGCGAGGGGGCGGGGTTTCATGGGGGGGTGAAAGCGAGGAGGCTGGCGGGTGGGGTGGCTAACGGGCGAGTTGCGCGGGTGGCAACGCGGTGGGGTGGATGCGGACTTCGCTGATGGCGCCTTGGTACCAATAGACGTGGTTGAGGCGGACGCCGAGGGAGGTTTGTCCGGTGGGTCGGGTGGGGGCGAAGATGACTTCGCCGGTGAGTTCTTTTTGGCCGTCGACGTAGGCAGTCATGTGATGACCGTCGTAATGGAGGGCTACCCAGTGCCAGACGTCACTAGAGTGTAAAAGGGTGCGGTCTAGCAGCGTGAGTTTATGGGTGCCGTCAGTGAGGAACGTATCGAGCGCCCAGCGGCCATCAGGCGTGAGGCGGAGTTCGAGGAGCGCGCGGGCGCCGGCGGTATCTTGGATGTGGAAAAAGCGCTGCTCGGGCGGGCCTTTGGCGGAGGGACGGATGTGAAGTTCGATCGTGAAAGCTTTGAGGTCAGCGATGGGATTGACGGGGAGAATAAGCCCGTCGTGGGCCCCGTCGAAGACGAGCGCGGGTCCGGTGGCGTCGCGGAAGGCGCGCGGAGCGCCGAGGACCTGCGCGGAGTGACCGCCGATTTTTTCGGGGTGCTCGAGAGTCCAGCGTTGGACTTCGGCCGCGGTGAGGGTGGCGAGTGGGAGTAAAGTCGCGAACAGGCAGGGTGCTAGGCGCATGGAAAAAAAGAAAAAAGGCGGAGTCCGTGGACTCCGCCCGAGTGGGTTTAATGAAGCAAGTCGGGCGAAGGGCGCCGGGTGGATAAATTACCAAACGCCCCGCACGCCGAGTTCGTAGATCGGGTCGCCGTATTCGGCGCGGTTGGAGGGGCGGTCTTGGGTCGAGGTCACGATGGCGCGTTTGAGGACGTTGCGCATCTGGAAGTAAGGGGTGAACTTACGGTTGATTTTGTAATCCATGCGGAAGTCGACGAGTTCGCGTGGGGATTGGTAGATGTATTCGAAGATGTAGCGGTTGACGGCGACATCGCTGTATTTGACGGTCACGCGATTGGCGGATTTGAGGACTTTACCCGTGTAATTGGAGGTGAGGGTGAAACCAAATTTACCGATGCTATAAGTGAGCGTGGCGTTAAAAGCGCGTTTGACCGCGGCGATTTCGAGGCCGCGGTTCACGGATTCTAGGATGGCGGCGTTGAGGTTGGGATCGGTGGCGCTGTTGTTGAAGACGGTCTTGGTCTTGATCGGGTCGACGCTGAGGAGCGTGCTGTTGAGTTGGAGACCGAGGGTGTTAAACGGCTTCGGCAGGAAGGAAAAATTTTGGGAGTAGCCGAGCTCGACGCCGTTGTAGTGGCCGGCATCGGGGACGTTGAACTTGTAGCCGATGTCGTATTGATCGATGGAGCTGCCGAGTGAGCTGGTGTTGACGCCGAGAGCGGTGACGCCTGCGGCGTCGAGGGTCTGCGTGACGTCGATGATGTAATTGGTGAGAGATTTTCTAAACACCGAGGCCGAGACGAAGCCAGTTTGGTTGAAATAATACTCGATGCCGCCATCGAAGTTATCCACTTGGTAGGATTTTAGATTGGGGTTGAAGACGGTGATGCGGCCGCGCGCCGTGGACGTGGGTTCGGTGATGGTGGGCGCGCCGGGAAGGAGGTCGCTGTAATCCGGCAGGCCGATGGATTGCGCGGCGCCGAAGCGCACGAGGAGGTTGCGCGTGGGCGTGTATTTTAAATTAACCGACGGGTAATAACCGTCGTCATGATATTGGCCGGTGATGATCTTGGGCAGGGTCGACAAACGATTCTGGATATCGGTGGTGCGCTCTTCGTAGCGGACACCGGCCACGATCAGGAAATTTTTGATCGGCGTGATATCGACGCGAGCGTAGGCGGCGTTGGTCTTGTCGTCGAAGCGGGCGATGACGTCGCTGGCTGGCGTGTAGGGCAAGTAGTTCAGCCCGCCGAGTTGAGAAAAAGCGGAGTAGACGCTGAGGAAGTTATAAGCGGGGCGACCGTAGCCGATCGGGTGTTGGGAGAAACCGTAGTCCACCATGTTGACCAGTTGATTGCCGGTGATGGCCGAGGTGCCCCCGAAGCCCGTGGCGACGCTCGTGCCGGTGCGATTGAACACGCGGTTGTCGAGGTTGCGGGTGGTGTCATCGAGACGACCACCGACTTTAATGGTGATCGGGATTGTGGTGTTGAGCGGAGTTTTGAAGTCGAGCGAGAGACCGTCCTTGGTGTCGACGCCGGTCTGCGGACGGGCGCGGATTTGGGTCATGGAGTATTGCGAAACGTCATTCAAATTGACCGCCGCGCCGGTGCTATCGGTGGCGCTATAATCAGGAGCAGCGCTGCCGACGTTCATGAATTTAAGGGTGAGCCCGGTGCGCGTCATGGTCGCATCGGAGAACCAATTGCGCGAAACGTCGCGGTATTTGCTGTAGGCTTGGCTCCAGTAAGTGCTGGCTTCGAGTTTGGAGCCGCCGCCAAAATCGTGAGTCAGGCTGGCGCCGCTGCTCCACGTCACACCGGACTTAGAGCGGTTAATGGTCTGAAGTGCCGCGCTGCCGAGGCCGGCTTGGCCGATGTAGGTGCCACCGTAGCCGTAGGTGACCGGGGCCGCGAGAGCGAGTGCGGCCGAGGCGTTGCCGGGCGTGAGGGTGATGACGCGGTCCGTGAAGAGCAGATCGTAGTAGTTCCACTGGCCGTTGAAGGATAGCTTGGTGTTTTCCGCGAGTTTGTAATCAACCTGACCAGAGAGCGATTGGCGGCGGGTATTCTTTTGCTCGTTTTGGATGTTCCAACTATTGAGCCAAGGCGTGGTGGGTGAGCCGCCGCTGGCAGGGTTGTATTGCCAGGAGTAGGACGAGCGTGGGTAGTCGTTGTATAGCTGGGAATTTTTGTAGCTCAGGTTGATGCCGAGATTTTCGCGCAGTCGGGCGGCGTAATTAAAATCAAAACCGGGGAGGATTTTGCGGGTCTTTTCTTGGCCCCAACCCTCGGTTTTTTCAAAGGTGAGGGCGGTACCCGTGGCTTGCATATAAGTGCGATAAGTAAAGAGGCTGCCGGCGCGGTCGAAGGCGCTCTTCGTAACGAGATTGATGGAGCCGCCGGTGCTGGTGGCCTGCATGTCGGGAGTGAGGGTTTTATAAACCTCGATGGTTTCGACGTTGTTAATGGCTACTTGTTCGAATTCGAAGCGGCGGTTTAAGTTGCCGGAGGTCGCGCTGGCGACGGGGTTGCCGTTCATCGTCACATTCGTGAAGGCGGTGCTCATGCCGCGCAGGGTGACGGCGCGGGCGTCGTTGGCGTTGTAGTCGACGCCGACGCCGGGCATAAACTTCAGGTATTCGGCGGCGTTGCCCTCGGCAATGTCGCCGTATTGATC
>CANFSZ010000124.1 GCA_947449835.1 Opitutia bacterium | reverse complement strand
GGTTCTATCGTCACGGTCAACGCCACCGGGTCCCCGGCGAAGATCACCGGCCTCACCCCGGGTAAGTCTTACCGCTTCACCATCACGGCCAACAACAGTGCTGGCTCCAGTGATGCCAGTACGACGAGCGCTGCGCTCACAATCAGCCTCGTTAACCAGACGATCACCTTTGCCTCGCTAACCGATCGCACGAGCAACAGTAGCTCGTTTGCGCTCACAGCCACCGCCAGCTCGGGCCTACCGGTGACTTACTCCGTCTTGAGCGGCCCAGCGCTCCTCTCGGGCAACGTCGTCGATCTCACCGGTGCCACCGGCACCGTGAAGATCCGCGCCAGCCAACCGGGCAACGCGACCTACGCTGCGGCGCCGGACGTTGAGGTCTCGTTTGTCGTCACCGCCGGAGCGACGCAGGCGATCTTTACTAAAGCGATCGCGCCCACGACCAACGCCGTTGTAGCGGATGTCGCGGTTGTATTGCCGGCTAATGCTCGTTCAGGCACCTTGCTCATGGTTTCATCGAGCACACCGTCGCTGAACGGCACCGTTGATTTCCAGATCGGGGCCGGTGGTGCGTTCACCGCAACGATCCAATCTACCAGTGCCGCAGGCTTGGTTCCGCTCTCAGGCCAATCGATGCAAGGTGCACCTGTGACTTACACGATCTCGGGCTCACTCACGGATAATGTCCTCTCTGGTACCATCGCCCCACTCGGGTTAGTATTTACAGCCAACGTCCCGACGACGCCACCGGCGGCGGCCTCCGCTGTAGGCTTCTACAAATCGACGGCTCTGATCGAAGGCACCGGAGTCACGTACTCAGTGGTCGGCGCCAACAACGAAGTCCTCGTTCTGACCCAAGGCCCCACTGTGACAACTGGTGGACTCACAACGTTGAAACCCGACAACACCTTTGCCCTCACCGCGACAGGCAACGTCACCCTCACCGGTGGCATCAATCCCACGACGACGACTGCGACCGCGACGGTTACACTACCAGGTAACACCAAGGTGGATTTCTCGGGCTTGAGCACGACGACCAAGCGCACCGATCGCCTGATCAACCTTTCGTCTCGCGCCAAGGTTGGCACCGGTGAATCTGTCCTCATCACGGGCTTCGTGGTCGGTGGATCTGAATCAAAACGAGTGCTGGTCCGCGCGGTCGGTCCCGCGCTGGGCGCCTTCGGCCTCTCGAGTACCTTGCCCAATCCTGCGATCAAGATCTACCAAGGTTCCAACCTCATCGCGCAAAACGACGATTGGAGCAAAGACGACTCCGCGGACATCGCCCGTCTCGGCGCCTTCGCCTTCACTGCCGGTAGCAAAGATGCCGCGCTCCTCACGACGCTCGCGCCCGGCGCCTACACCGCGCAGATAGCCGACCCGAGCGGGACGGGAACTGGTGTAGCCCTCGCCGAAATTTACGACGCCAGCATCAATCCCAATGCCGATTACCAACGTCTCGTTAATATTTCGAGTCGTGGTCGCGTCACGCCCGATGATGGCGTGTTGATCGGTGGTTTCGTCGTAACGGGTAATTCCCCGAAGACTCTCCTCGTGCGTGGCATCGGCCCGGCCTTGACCAGCTTCGGCATCGCCGGCGCGCTGGCTGATCCTGTACTCATCATCTACCAAGACGGCAAGGCCATCGCGACCAACGAAGGTTGGGCGAACAGTGCCGCGATCACGACGGCAGCGATTCAGACCGGTGCGTTTACGTTGCCGAGCGGCAGTAAGGACGCCGCGGTGGTGATCACGTTGAACCCCGGTGCGTACACCGCGCAGATCAAGTCGGCGAAGAACGCCTCCTCGGGCGTCGCGCTGATCGAGATCTATGAAGTGCCGTAAGGGGCATGGCTTTGATAACCTTTACAACTACGCTCGGCACTCCGAACACGGCAGCCATTAATCACGGCGACGGTCCCGCGATCATGTCCCCGGCTACGATCGCTGTTGGCCGGATACTCGCTTGGCCATTGTTACCCTAAGGTTCAAGACATCGATCTTGACGCAAGGTAGTATTTTACTACCTTAATGGCATGAGCCGATCCATGCCTATAAAGCTTTCGGGTGAACTTGTAGAGGAGGCCCGCAGCTCCGCTAAGCTGTTTAATCGGTCGATGACAGGGCAGATCGAGCATTGGGCGGCCATCGGACGAGCGATCGAATCCCAACTAACGGGCGATGCCCTAGTGAATTTGTTGGAGCGGATGGGCGGCACCATGAAAATTGGCCGCGCGGTCGAGGCCGGCCAGCGCCAGGAGATTGCCGCCGTGCTGACTGAATTTCTCGGCCAGACCGGCGACGAAGGTGCGTGGCTGCGCGAAATCAGTGCGCGAGGAGTGCCGCTTTATGGCTCCGAGCCAGGGGAAGCGGGCACCATCACGCGTTTGAACCCGGATGGATCCCGAGAAGCGATCAGGCAATCGACGGCAGCGGATTAGCACGCATCGGAGTGAGAGCGCATGGCGACGCCGTTACCTAATGTCGTATTCGAGCAATTGTCGAAGCTGACCCAGCAAGCGGGTCCGGTCTTGCTCTTTCTGGTGGGTCCCAACGGAGCAGGTAAGAGCACGTTTTATCAGCAACACCTCGCCGCCATCAAACTTCCTTTCATCAACGCCGACCTGCTAGCGAAGACCTTAATCGCAGCAGGGGCACCCGAGGGTGAGGCGACCGAAAGGCTAGCGGCCGATCTGGCCGAAAAACGCCGTCGCGAGATGATGGCAAAGCGGGAAAACTTCATCACGGAGACAGTTTTTTCCGACCCGGTGGGCGCAAAAGTGCAGGCACTCAGGGAGGCGCAAGCAGCCGGATATACGGTGGTCATGATTTTCATCTGCGTGGACTCGGCGGAACTGAGCGCACTGCGCGTCGAGAGCCGGGTGCAGGATGGCGGGCATAGCGTGCCGCCCGACAAGATCGGTCCGCGCTACGAACGGATGCGCAAGAATGTGAAGGCCTCTCTGGTGTTCGTGGATTTTGCCATTGTGGTGGACAACTCTTCGCTGAACACGCCGCTGCGGCCTGTGGCCGCTACCGCTCAGGGCAAAGTGGTCTATCGGAATCCGCCGCTGCCGTGGTGGACGGTTGAAGTGTTGCCGGAAAATTAACCGGTTCGCCTTCAGTGAAGCCGTTTAGAAATCACATTTTTCAGGCTGAGATCGATCGCTCCAAGGAGCTCATCTATGCCGCATAGAGTCCGAAAGCTCTTGCTCGACCTTTCTCTGGCTTGTGCGGAGACGATCCAGTTTTGTGCGGGTAAAGATTTGGCGAATTTCCAGAGCGATCGGGTACTACAGCTCGCCGTTGAACGGCAGTTTGAAATCATCGGCGAGGCCCTCTTGCGACTGGAACGGATCGCCGCTGATAATCTCGCGCAGAAGATTCCTGAATATCGAAAGATTTTTCGGATTCAGAAAACTTATCGCTCACGGCTAAGACATCATCGATTATGCCGCACTCTGGGATTTTGTCGTTAATCGTGTGCCGCGATTGCTTGAACAGGTGCAGCATTATTGAGTCGAGGCTGGTGTGCGTAGGTAAGTGATGACGTCGAAGAAATCGGCTTCGCTGAGGACGGTGTCGAAGGTGGCGGGCATCGGGGAGATCAGGGAGGCGGCGCTGGCTTGGATGTCGGCGGTGACGATGGCAATGTCCTCATTAGTCGCAGCGTCGCGCAGGAGCGTGGTCGCGCCTTCGGTGCGGAGGTTGAGGCCGGAGCGCGTGTCGCCGTTTTTCAACGTCACGGTGGTGAGGCGGAAGTTGGGGTCGACGTTGCGGCTGGGGTCGAGGATGTCTTCGATCACGCGTTGGATGCTGCGCGATCCGATGCCGTCGAGCGAGGGGCCGAGGTTGCCGCCGGTGTTTTTGAAGCGGTGACAGGCGGCGCAGTTTTGGGCGAAGACGGCGGCACCGTGAGCGGCATCGGGCTTGGCCGTGGTGATCGCGGCGGTGCGGGCAAAGATGAGGGCGTCGAGGCGGGCGTCTTCGGAGGGGAGGTTTTTGACCAGGGCGGCGGCGCGCTCGCGGACGGTGGCGGGGCGTTGGGCAAGGGCATCGGCGACGTAGCGATGACGGAGCAAGGCCGCAGGGGCGCGGCCGGCCGTGACGACCTCGACGAGGGTGGCGGCGCCGGCCTCGGTGCGGGCGAGGCCCATGGCGAGACCGAGGGCGAGTTCGTTTTGCGCGGTGGGGAGGGCGGCGGCGAGGGCGGCGATACCCAGCGGACCGGCGGC
>CANFSZ010000123.1 GCA_947449835.1 Opitutia bacterium | reverse complement strand
GTGCCGCGATGGATGGCCGCGAGGGCCGCTGCGCGGTTGAGCGAGGCGTAGGCGCGACTGTGCGGGCCGGCCCATTGGCGCGTGGGTGCATGAAAGTGCGTCGCGATCTCCTCCCAGGCGCGACGAACGAGCGCGTCGATCATCGGCTGAGCTTCGGGCGATTGCGCATGGGCTTTGAGCCGCGAGAGTTCGTAGAGAGCGCTGAGGGTGTACGTGGGGCTGTTGTATTCTTCGAAGGCACCGTTCGTGAGCGTGTACTCATAGAACCGGCGCAGTCGGTCGAGGCCGTAGGTCTTGAACTCGGGCAGGTCATACAGTTCGCCGGCGACGAGCGTCACATAGGTGCCCATGATCGCGATGTTGGTGTAGCTGGGGCCGACGTTGCGTTTCTTGATCGCGCGACACGCGTGAAGGATCGAGTCGTCGACGGTGCGGGCGAGATCCGCCGGAAGACGTTTGCGGTGATCGCGCGCGATCTGCAGGAGCGAGACGCCGTTGAAATCGGCCCAGTTATAATCGGGCGGGCGCATCTGCCCGAGCGGTTCTTCGAGAAACCACGACCATATGCCGTAGGTTTTGCTGGCGGTATCGGTGTCTTGCAGTGCGACCACGCGGCGGATGATGGCGATGGCGCGATCGAGGTCGGCGGCACGGCCGGTGTCGAGCAGGCCGACGGCGTAGGACAGCGAGTCTTTGGTGCCGTGCACGAAGCCGCCCGTGAGCGTCGTGTGGTAACCGGGCGAAGAAAACGGTCGCCGAAGCATGTGCTCGGCGGGATCGTATTGGGCGTGGGCCGAAGCGAGCGCGCGGTCGAGGCGGGCGAGCTGGGCGGGCGCGGGCGGAGTCCAGCTTGCGCCCAGGACGAGGCTGACCGGCGCGACGAGGCAAGCGGCGAGCCGCGGGATGAAGTTCATGGGCGAAGGTTGGCCGCGGCGCTCGGGCCTAAGAAGCCGAAAACTCAGAATGAGACGGTGTTGGTGAGGATGAACTGCCGCGGGTCTTGGTAGCGGTAAGTGAGCGGAGTGAGGGTGCGCGGGTGGAGGTTGTTAACGATGAGCTCCCGCTGGTCGGTGAGGTTGTTCACGTTGAGTTGGATGCTCCACTTGATCTTATTTTTGAGTAAATTCCGCGTGTAGCCGATTTGGGCGTCGTAGACGTTTTGGTCCTTGGCGTTGACGGTGGTGACGGTGGTGAGGGTGCGGCCGTTAAGGGCGTCGGTGTAGCTCGAGCCGGGCTTGAAGGTGTATTCCGAGCGGGCGCCGGCGACGCGTTCCCAGCGCATGCGCGTGCCCGCGCCGATGCTCAGGCCTTTGGCCCAGCCGGTGGCGAAATCGTAGCGGGTGCGGAGATTTACGCTGTGGAGGGGATCGCCGACGTTTCGTTTGCCTTGGAACACATACGGGTTGTCAAAAAACGCGGATTCGGCGTCGGCGATGGCTTCGTTAATACTGTCGGTGTTAACCGTGAAATCGCCGGTGTTGGCGATCTCGGTCGCCGTGCGCCAATCGACCGAGCTGGGGGCGTTTTGTGGCCGTGGCAGGGTGGTGTTTTGGGGGATGGCGAGGTCCTTATATTTAAGCCAATAGGGTTTCCAATAATCGATGTAGGCGCGATACTCGCGGGCGATGTTGGATTTTACGGTCTCGTTCTTCGAGTAGTTGGCGGAGACTGACCAGCGTTGCGTGATACGGCCGACGACCTCGAGTTCGACGCCGCGACTCTCGGAGTCCTGCATGTAGCCCTGCACTTGGTTAATAATCTCGGCTTGCTTCAGGGCGATGGCGGTTTCGCTGGCGTTGAGCGCGGTGGAGTTGCCGAGGGCGGTCCAGATGTTGACTACATTGCCTTTGTTGAAACCGGAGAAACCGAACTCGTCTTTGGAGATGGTGTGGAATTTCGTGCCGGTGACGAAGATGCGGCCGGAGAGCAGCGTGAGCTTTAGGCCGTAGTCGGTGGTCTTGCCGGAGGGCGAGCGCACGAGGTCGGCGATGGTGTTTTTGTTGGGGTCGGTCGGGGTGATGTAATTGGTGCCGGGGGTGCTCAGGCTGTTCGAGGCATTCACGAAGCCAGATAGCCAACTCGTGAAGTGCACGACGCCACCGGTGGTGCGGGTCTGGCCGGTGAAAACGGAATACTTTGCGGTGCTCGGATCGACGGGCGTCCAGACTCCGGTGTTGGCTGCGACGGCTTCGCCGGCTGGATCGCGGACGGCGACCCCGACCCAGTTTTTCAGGCGGTCTTTCCGGTAGCCAAAGGTGCCGACGATGCGCTCTTTCCAGAGGTAAACTTGGCCCACGCCCATGTAGGCGCTGGTGTTGCGATCTGCGTAGCCGATGTTGCCCTGGGCGCGGTTGAACTCGCGCATGTAAATGTTGCTCGAGGTGCCGGTGCGCGGGTCTTGGTAAGGGGTCGCGCCACTGAGGTTGAGCGGGCCGGGGATGCGGTAATTCGGGTCATCGAGCTGCTTCAAGCTGTCGAGGTAGTAGCGGTAGTAAACTTGGTTGGCCGAGTTTTCTGGGGTGGCGTTGAACACGCCGCCGCTGGCGAGTGAAGGCCCCTTGAGCCAATATTGCTGGAGAATCTGGCTGCGGGTTTTGCTGGCACTCATCTCGCCGAGGCCGGCGAGGCGGACGTTGACCCAGTCGCGATAACCTTTCTCGAAGGAAAGCGTGGCGCGGCCTTGGTTGACCTGCGCGCTCGAAGGCCGGCGGTCGGGAGACACGTCGTAAAAGTAGAGATTGCCCGCGGGGCGGAGCTGGCCGTTGGGTTGGTAAAGATTCGTATCGGCGCTGACGCCGTAGTGGTTCCACGAGGCGAGATTGCGAGTCTCAGTCTGGCTCGTCTGGCGGTTAAAGGCGATTTCGGCGTTCACGCCTCGGGCGATCTCGCGCTGGAGGAAGGTGGAGAAATTATGGACCTTGAAGTTGCCATTAACCCAGTTGGCTTCCGGGGTGGCTTTGGGATTGCTGCGGCCGCGGGCAAAATCGTTGGCGAGGAGACCGCCGGTGGGCGCTTCCGAGTAAGTGAACTGCCGGTAGTTTTGCGCGGTGGAGAAACGATTGCTGACGACGACCCAATCGCCGCCGGAGCGCTCTTGCACGCCGACGACATTGGTGGTGCCGCTGTCACGGATCGGCGTGCCCGGAGTGCCCGTCGCGCCGGTGCCCGGGGTGCCGGGGACGTAGGTCGCGGAGAAGTTATTAAATATCGGCTGGCCGCTGGCGTCCCAGATTGAGGTGTTGTCGTTGCCGAAGAAAGGGCGTGGGACGAAGCGCTTGATGTCGCCTTGTTCGTATTCGGCTTTGAGCGTGGTCTTGCGATCGATCTGCCATTTGGCCGCCAGAAAGTAACGGTCCTGGTCGTTGTTACCCGAGGCGCGCCACGAGTCTTCGCGCCCGCGCAACGTGACCGCGCGCAGGGCGAGTTTGTTTTTAATGAGGACGAGATTGGCGTCGGCCGTCCAGCGCTCACCGCCCCAGTCGTCGATACGGTTGGAAAACGCGTAGGCGTTTTTATTGGTCTGGGCCTGCTTGGTGGTGACGTTGAGCCGGCCGGCGGGAGAGCCGAAGCCGTAGAGAATGGAATTGGGCCCGCGTGAGACGTCGATGCGATCTACAATGTAAGTGTCGACCTCGCCCGGGGCGCCGAAGAAATTAATGCTGCGACCCGCGCCGGGCAGACCGCGCACGCGGATGCTGCGGATGCTGTCGTTATAGCCGTCGCCCACGGGGCCGGCGGAGCGGGCGTCGTCGGTATCGACGCGAGTGCCGACGCCGTATTCGGTGGCTTCGATGATGTTAGTGGCGGCGATGTCGCTCAGGAACTCTGCCGTCATCGGGCTGATGGCGGCAGCTAGATCCTTGAGGCTGGTGCGGAGTCGCGAACCGGCGAGAGTGTCTTGGCCGACGTAACCCTTGTCTTGGCCTGCGCTCACTTCAAACGGCGTCAGCTGAACGGGATCGTTCGTGGTCGAGGTGGTCGACGGGCTCGATGCGATCGCTTGGGCGGCGGCTTGGGTAGCGGTGAGGACAAGCAGGGTGAAGCCTGCGTACAGGCGTGAAGCGCTGGAAGTTTTCATGCTGGGTTGGGTGGAAGCGCGGGCGCACGGTAGGGCAAATGCGTCGCGATTCTCGGGGTTTTTTCGAAAAAGAACCGGCTCGCCAGAGGTCGCGAGGTGTCTGATGCTTTAACCGTAAAGTGAATCACGCTCTTCAGCCCTCCATGAAGCATGTCGCGCAGGCGGCGGGTGTCTCGGT
>CANFSZ010000122.1 GCA_947449835.1 Opitutia bacterium | reverse complement strand
TCCGCTCGTGGTTTTGCTCGGTGAAGCGGATATCGACCCGAAGAGTTCGGCGCTGCGTCACACGCCCGAGGCGGATGCGCAGGGGTTGTTTCGTTTTGCGCGCGGCCAGTATTTCTATGCCCAGGCTCGGGCTGCGGCTGCGACGATGCACGCGCCGTTTAACTGGACCCTCGCCACGGCACCCGGAATCGCCCACTCCAATAAAGGGATGGCGCCGTTTGCGGTTCGCCAATTTTTCCCGCAATAATCTACCTTTTCTATTTCCTAAACTACCATGACAAAACCAGCTAACCCCCCACGCCCAAACCTCGGTGTCGCCTTTTTGGCGAGCGCCGTGTTGGCCCTCACCGCCTCCGCTCAGTCGGTCGATCAGACCGTCAAGCTCGAGGCTTTCACCGTCACCGGTTCCAACGTCAAACGCCTCGATCAGGAAAAAGTCCTGCCCGTGACCGTGTTGGCTGCCAGTGAACTCGAAGTGCGCGATGCCTCGCAGCCCTCCGAATTGTTGACTGCGCTCCCGCAGGTCACCGGCCTGCCGGGCAACGAAACCGCGACTCTCGGCGCCACCGCTCGCGGTGACAACGCCAGCGTCTCGCTCCGTGGTATTCCCTCGAGCAATACGCTCATCCTCCTCAACGGCCGTCGGCTCACGCCGCATCCGATCAGCCAGTCTGAAGCCGGCGCTCCGACGCTCTCGACCAACGTCAACACGCTGCCCAACCGCGGCCTCGAGCGTGTTGAAATCCTGCGTGACGGCGCCTCGTCCATCTACGGCACCGACGCCGTCGCTGGCGTTGTGAATTACGTCACCAATAAAAGTTTTCGCGGCACCGAGCTCGCGTTGCGCTTCGGCGAGACCCGCTACGGCGACGGTCAAGAAACCCGCGCAACCCTCACCCATGGCCTAGAGTTCGCTAAAGGCCGTGGCCGCGCGATGATCACCGCCGATTTCTACAGCCGCGAAGCGATGTACGCCCGCGACCGTTCGTTCTCCGCCGAAGCCGACAACAGCTACCGCGCACCCGCGCCGTGGAATCTCTCGACGGTCACCACGTTCAACCTGCGCTCCGCCACGACCCAATATGGTAATTACCTCCTCGGTACCGTGGGCGGCACCGATGCTTACGGCTCGATTAACTCCTTCACCGGCGCGCGTCCTACCGGCGTTCCCGCGACGTTGGCTGCCACTTCCGGCGCTTTCTTCCTCGTGCCCAACGGCACCGGCGGCGCGGCTTTTGCCACCGCCACTCCAAGTCGCGCGGGCGTGACGGCCGATTACTACTGGAACAACAACGCCGCGCGCGTCATCCAGCCCAAGTCTGATCGCACGAACATTTTTGCTAGCGGCGAATTTGACCTCACGAACCGCATCACCGCGTTCGCCGACGCCAGCCTCTATCAAGCCCAGTCTATCACCTACCGCGAAGCCGATGGCATCACCCAAAGCACCGACGGCTACATCATCGTGCCTGCGAGCAACCCCTTTAACCCCTTCGGCGACCGCTTCTGGTCCACCACTGGCGCCGCTAATTCCGACGGCACCGCGCGCCTCACTGGCACGCCTTCTGCCGTCTCGATCACCAACAAACGTCTCTCCGATCTGGCGACACGCACCGATTACGTCGACACCTCCGTATATCGCGGTGTCATGGGTCTCCGTGGCAAACTTAGCGGCTCTTGGTCCTGGGAAGCTGCGCTGCTTTATTCTGCGGCCCGAGTGATCGAAAATGAAACTGGCCCTAGCCGGAAAAGTAAGTTGATCGCTGCCATCAACCAAACCGATCCCGCCAAGGCGTTCAACCCCTTCACCCGCACCTTCGCCGTGCAAAACGGCACACTCGTCGCCACCGGCAACTATAAGAATCCCGACAGCGTCACTTCGACGTTCCGCTCTGAATTTATTCGCAATGGCATCACGAAACTCGGCAGCGGCGACGTCCGCGCCTCCGGCGATGTATTCCCCATCTGGGGCGGCAACGCCATCGGCGGCGCCTTCGGTGGCGAGTTCCGTTACGAGACCTACGACGATTACCGTCCGCCCTACGCCGGCCTGAATCCCGCCGGCTCCGGCCTCAACCCCGAGAGCAACGACTTTCTCGGCTTCTCGCCCAACTCCGACACTCACGGCAACCGCCACGTCGCGGCCGCCTACCTCGAGACTGTGGTTCCGCTCGTCGGCAACAAATTCACGCTCCCGCTCGTGCGTTCCCTCGAGCTCACCGCTTCCGCGCGCTACGAGAGCTACACCGACTTTGGCTCCACCACCAAGCCGAAGTACGGCATCAACTGGCGCCCCAACACCTGGATCATGGGTCGCGCTTCCTACAACGAAGGTTTCCACGCGCCTAACCTCGCCCAACTCTTCACCGGCACGCTCATCCGCACGGTCACCGGCAGCACCGATTCTTACCGCAGCGCGGTCACGGGTCTGACCACCGACGGCCCCTCGAATCGCCGCAGCGTCGCTTCCGGTAATCGCGCTCTTAAGCCCGAAACTTCCACCGGCAAATCCGGCGGCGTCGTCATCGACGTGCCCTTCGTGAAGGGTCTCTCCGTCTCCGTCGATTACTGGGAAATTGAGCAGAAGAGCATTATCTCTTCCTCAGGTTCGATCGCCGATGACACCGCGGCCCTCCAAGCCGCCACGCAGGCCGCCCTCGCCGCGGGCCAGAACATCAACTCCATCGACCTCGGCTCCGGCACCGCCAACTACAAGGGCGACGGCTCCGTGGTCCGCCTCGCGGTTACTCAGGCTGATCGCGATTTCTTCACCGCGTATAACGCCAAGCAAGTCCCCGGCAATCAACGCGCCGTCGTCGGCTCGATCGATATCCTCCGCACGACTTACTTCAACAAAGCCTCCCAGTTCGTGAACGGTTTCGACTTCGACGTGAACTACCGCTTCCCGAAACTCGCCCTCGGCAACTTCGTGTTTAACACCACCTGGACCAAGCTAAACGATTTCCATAACTACAGCGTCACCGGGGCCGCTCGCACCGAACTGCGCAACACCAACGCCGCCGGCGGTGCTTCGCCCAACTGGCGCGGCGCCTCCACGCTCACCTGGCGTCGCCAGCAATGGGGTGCGGGCTTTGGCTTCTACTACATCGGCAGCTACACAGACACCGGCGCTACCACCACGCAGGCTACCTATGAGTCGCTCGGTTCCCCGAGCTACGTCACGCCCATCGTGAACAACGGCGCGGTTTCTTACCGCTACACGGTCCACGACACGAAGTCTTACAACGTTTACGCCTCCTACCGTATCGTTTCGCGCAATACCTACCTCAACAAAACCGACATCCGCCTCGGAGTTAATAACCTCTTCGACGCCAAGCCTCCGCTATCGAGCGACTCGCGCGGCTACGATCCAGCCGTTTATAACACCATGGCGCGCGGTCTCACCTGGTCGGCGCAAGTGACCAAAAAGTTCTAAGCCCGCTTAGAATCTAGACCGCCTCTCCGGTGGGGCGGTCCCTTCCATCACGCAGCCGGCTAATGCTGAACTGAAATTAACTTCTGTTCATCAGCATTGGCCGGCTTTCCCGTTTACTCAGTTCACGATCGATCGCAGATTATTCTCATATGAAAAAGCGCAGCCTCTCCACGCCACTCAGCACCAATAAACATCTGCTGCGTTGGGTCGAAAAAATGGTCGAGCTCTGCAAGCCCGACGCGATCCACTGGATCGACGGCTCCAAAGAAGAATACGACCAACTTTGCGCCGAGATGGTCGCCGGCGGCACCTTCATCAAGCTGAACCAAAAGAAATGGCCCGGCTGTTACCTCGCCCGCTCCGATGCGAGCGACGTCGCCCGCGTCGAAGACCGCACCTTCATCTGCGCACTCTCCAAAGAAGCCGCCGGCCCGACCAACAACTGGGTTAATCCCTTCGAGATGCGCAAAACGCTCAAGGGCCTCTTCAACGGCTGCATGAAGGGCCGCACCATGTATGTGCTGCCCTACAGCATGGGCCCGCTCGGTTCGCCCATGTCGCAGATCGGCGTGCAACTCACCGACTCGCCTTACGCCGTCGTCAACATGCGCATCATGGCGCGCATCGGCAAAAAAGTTTTCGAACTCATCGACCGCGATTTCAAACGCGTGGTCCCCTGCGTCCACTCCGTTGGCGCTCCCCTCTCCAAGGGCCAGAAGGACGTCTCGTGGCCTTCCAACAAAGAAAAATACATCGTTCACTTCCCCGAGACGCGCGAGATCTGGAGCTACGGTTCCGGCTACGGCGGCAACGCGCTCCTCGGTAAAAAATGCTTCGCGCTCCGCATCGCCTCGGC
>CANFSZ010000121.1 GCA_947449835.1 Opitutia bacterium | reverse complement strand
GATGGGTTCGGTAACTCCATCAAAAATAATACGAGGCCGGCGCTCTCGCCGCTCGATTGTGAAGGCATCTCGTAGTTGCGCGCCGAGGTGGGCGCGCGTGTCAGGGGATCGTGTTGCTGACACCAGACGGTGCGGCGGCCTTGGACGAGGATCTGAGTGACCAAAATACAATTGAGCCCGCGCGTGACGGCGGCGGCGGCCCGCGCGCGATCCGCGGCAGAGACGAAGGTGAATTCATTTTGGCCGGAGGCGATCTCGCGCAGGAGCGAGAGCACGTTGACCATGGCGCCGTCGTTGTAGGTGATGGCGTCGTGGTAGCTGCCCTCGAGCGGATACACTTGGGGCCAGCCGCCGTTGGGAAATTGGGCGTCGAGCAGATAATCAAGGCCGCGGGCAAACGCCGCGCGATGAGGCGCACTCGCGGCGGAGTCGGTGGCGGCGATGACTTTGGCGAGAAAGGATAACGGCGTGATCGTAGCATCGTTGTCGATGGTGCCGACGTAGCCGTGTTCGTAGCCGGAGCGTTCCCCGGGGCGGCGCAGATGATCGGTGAAGCTCGTGTTTTTGTTCCAGCCGCCGGCAGGGGTTTGAAAGGAGACGGTGATGTCGGCGTAGCGACGGGCCTCGGTGGAAGCGTACCAATTTGGGGGATTTTTCAGGGGCAAACTGCGACCGCGAGTCGGCACGAGGGGCTCGGTGAGCGATTGAGCTTTGCGCTCCGCGGTGTAGAATTTTTCGTCCGCGACGCGTAGCGCTTCAGAGCGGGCGAAATAAGCGCGCCACGCGGGCTGTTCGGCGGCCGGCAACGTCGCAATGCGCTCGGCGGTGAGCGGGAGCGATTCAGGGTTGGTGCCGATCACCGCCGCGGGGAGCCACGCGCCGACGAGGAGCAGCAACAGGAAATGGAAAACGGGGGAATAAAATTTCGAGCGCACGATGAGGGGAAGACGAGTGCCACGACCGTTGGTTGCAACGCAGAATCGCGGTGCCGCTCGCGGGCTTACCGCTCGACTCTGATCGTGCGACTTGGCTGAATCGTACTGCTTTTTCGCATGCCCCTTTATTTACTATGAAAACTCCCCGCGGTTTATGGTTGGTGTTGGTAGCGTTGCTGGCTGGCTCGCTCGAGGCGGCGCCGAAGAAACTACTCGTGGTCACCGTGACGACGGGTTTCCGCCACAGTGTGATTCCGCTTTCTGAAAACGTCCTCACGCAACTCGCAGCGCAAAGCGGCGGGGCTTTCACGGTAGAATTTGTGCGGCAACCGGCCGGCGAGCCGAAATCCCCGCCTAAACCGCGTGCCGGCAAAGACGGCGATAAGACGCCAGAATTCCTCGCGGCGATGGCGAAGTGGCAAGAAGCCGACAAGGCTTACCAAGTCGCGCGGGCCGCTTGGATGCCCGTGGTCGCTGAGGCGCTGCGGCCCCTCGCGCCGGCGAATCTCAAGCATTATGACGGTGTCATTTTCGCGAGCACGACGGGCGATCTGCCGTTGCCCGACAAACAGGGTTTTCTCGATTGGATCGCGGCGGGGCATGCTTTCGTGGGAATCCATGCCGCGACGGATACGTTTCACGGATTTCCGGCGTTCATCGCGATGATCGGCGGTGAGTTTAAGACCCACGGCGCGCAAGTCAGCGTCTCGGTCCTCAATCAAGATCCGACTCACGTCGCCGTGAAACATCTGCCGGCGACCTGGACGGTGTTTGATGAGATTTATCAGTTCAAAAATTTCGAGCGCACCCAAGTCCGTGGGCTCCTCGGCCTGAACCAACATCCCAACGACCACACGCCGGGTGATTATCCGGTTGCGTGGGCCAAGAAATTTGGCGCAGGTCACGTTTTTTACACGTCGCTCGGTCATCGCGATGATGTCTGGGATCCGGCTGCGCTGGAAAAAGGAAAGCGCGCCAACGAGGCCTCCGTGGCAAACGCGTTCCAGCAACACGTGCTTGGCGGGATTTTGTGGTCGCTCGGACTCGCGCCCGGCGAGTCCACGCCGCAGGCAGTTAAATTAAACTAAGACGCGCGCTCCCGACTCGGGAGCTCAGGCGCCGAACAATGGTTTCAGGATGAGGCGAATCACCTCGTCGGCAGGCTTGGTCTTGAGCGACGCTTGATAATAGCTGCCCGTGGCGAGGGGCTTGTCCGTGCGGGCGTCGCGAAGATCGATTTTGATTTCGATCATGTAGTTTTTGAAATCCCACTCCCAGCGATCGGTGTAACTGACAATCGCATCGATGCCATCGGGCCGCATGGTCGCGACGCCAAACGTGGCTTCCCGGCCGAGGGCGTTGAGGGCCGCGGCGATCTGTGCGTCGATTCGATGATTATCGGCGAGACGGCTCTCGACGTAGATTTTTTTGAAGCGAGTGAGGTCTGTTGCTCTGCGCGTGCTCATGCCTGTGGCGCAGCCCGCGAGTAACACAGCGCAGGCGACGAGGGCGAGGAGCGGGACGGAGCGAAGAAGCTTCATGGTTACGAAGAGTGAAAAATAAAAAGGCCGCTCTGGCGAGCGGCCTGATTAACACGGATCCGAGCCCTTGGCGGTTTAGCCGTGGAGGTAGGTGTTCAGCAGGTTCTCGAGGTATTCTTGTTTGCCCGAGCGCGGCGTGGGTTCGCCGAGACGGCCAAGGACGAGTTTCTCGAGCGATTTGAAGTTGGCTTTGCCGCTTTCGATGTCCTTGCCGAAGCCGGTGTCGAAGCTCGCGTAGCGCTGCGCGACGAATTGATCGAACTTGCCGTCGGCTATGATACGGCGGGCGAGTTTGAAGGCGAGGGCGTACGCGTCCATGCCGCCAATGTGAGCGTGGAAAAGATCCTCGGCGTCGATGGACGGACGGCGGAGCTTGGCGTCGAAGTTGAAACCGCCGGAGCCTAAGCCGCCGGCTTTAAGGATACTCGTCATCGCGAGCGTGAGCTCTTTGACGTTGGTGTTGAACTGGTCGGTGTCCCAGCCGAGGAGCTCGTCGCCGGCGTTGGCATCGATCGAGCCGAGCATTTTTTGCGACGCGGCGACCTCGATCTCGTGTTGGAACGTGTGCCCGGCGAGCGTGGCGTGGTTGGTCTCGATGTTGAACTTAAAATATTTTTCGAGGCCGTAGGTGCGCAGGAAAGCGATGCCACTGGCGACGTCGAAATCGTATTGATGTTTGGTGGGCTCCTTCGGCTTGGGCTCGATGAGGAATTGGCCCTTGAAGCCGATGATCTTCGCGTAATCCACGGCCATGTGGAGAAACGCGGCGAGGTGGTCTTGTTCGCGTTTGAGGTTAGTGTTCAGCAGCGTCTCGTAGCCTTCGCGACCGCCCCAAAAAACGTAGTTTTCGCCGCCGAGTTCTTGGGTGGCGTCGATAGCTTTTTTAACCTGCGCGGCGGCGTAGGCGAAGACGTGGGCGTCGGGATTGGTCGAGGCACCGCACATGTAGCGCGGGTTGGAGAAGAGATTGGCGGTGCCCCAAAGCAGTTTCACGCCGGTGGCTTTTTGGAGGGACTTCGCGTGGGCGACGATGGCGTCGAGGTTCTTGTTGGATTGGGCAAGCGTGGCGCCCTCCGGGGCGATGTCGCGGTCGTGGAAACAATAAAAGGGGGCGCGGATTTTTTGGAAAAACTCGAAGGCTGCGTCCATGCGGACCTTGGCTACAGAGACGGGATCTTTACCCTTCTCCCAAGGCCGAACGATGGTGCCTGGACCAAACGGATCCGAGCCTGTGCCGCGGAACGCGTGCCAGTAGGCGACCGAAAAACGCAGGTGTTGCTCCATGGTCTTGCCGTCGACGATCTCGGTGGGGTTGTAATGGCGGAAGGCGAGGGCGTTGGCGCTGCCGGGACCTTCGTAGGCGATGGGCTTGATGGTGGGAAAGTGCGCAGGAGATTTTTTCATGAGTAATAGGGAATAGGCTCCAACTAGTGGTTGAATTCTCCGGCGGGCGCGAGACGACAGGTGTGTAAGAATCCATATATAAATTTTGATTTTTAACGTCGTAGGTTTCAGGCTCGAATCCACCTTGGGTCGGCAAGACTCAGCTCCACGCATGAAACCGCCCAAAAAAGTCGCGTTGTTGATCGAAACTTCGAATCGGTACGGTCGCGATCTGTTGTATGGGGTGCGGGACTGGATGCGCGAAGGCGAACGCTGGGCAATTCGTTTTACCGAGCAAGGCCGCGGTGCGCCCTTGCCGACGTGGCTCAAGGATTGGCAAGGCGACGGCATCATCGCGCGCGTGGATTCGCCGCAAATCGCGGCGGCGTTGCGGAGAACTCGCCTGCCGGTGATCGACGTAAGCGCGGAGCGATTCAGCTCAGAGTTTTCGCGCGTGAGTATCGACAACGCGGCGGTGGCGCGACTCGCGGCCGAGCATCTGCAGGGAAAGGGTTTTACGGAGTTGGCGTACTGCGGAGACCG
>CANFSZ010000120.1 GCA_947449835.1 Opitutia bacterium | reverse complement strand
TCGAGCTCATCTTTTTGGGACTCCTGCGCCGCGTGCACTATTTCACGCCGCCCAAACCAGCCCAAGGTCACCGCACGTGGCGCGACATGCTTGGCGGTGCCGACTTCATCTGGCGCCGGCCCGTGATCCTCGGCGCGAGTACGCTCGATCTGTTTGCGGTGTTGCTCGGCGGGGCGACGGCGTTGTTGCCGATCTATGCGGCCGACATCCTCCATGTTGGGCCCATTGGTCTGGGTTGGTTACGCGCGGCACCCTCGATCGGAGCCTTTGGTATGGCTATGTGGCTCGCGCACCGAGCGCCCCTCCAGCATCCGGGTCGGGCGCTCTTGTGGACGGTCGCAGGCTTCGGCGCGTCGATTGTGGTCTTTGGTTTCTCCACGTGGTTCTGGCTCTCGCTCGTCGCGTTGTTCTTCACCGGTGTGTTCGACAACATCAGCGTCGTCGTACGCCAGTCGTTGGTGCAACTGCTCACGCCCGACTCCCTCCGCGGCCGCGTGACCGCGGTGAACCAAATCTTCATCGGCTCCTCGAATGAACTCGGTGCCCTCCGGGCCGGCCTCATGGCGGCCGTCATGGGACCCGTGGCCGCCGTGATCTGGGGTGGACTCGGGACGATCGCCGTTGCGGCGATGGTGGCCAAGCAAGTCCCCGCCCTCCGCCGCCTCCCCGCGCTCCACACGCTGAAGCCCGAAGACTGAGCGTTGCCACCCAAGGAAGGGCGCACCGTTGGGCGCACCGTCCGAGTAAATGCAGCTAGCCCCACCCGGCCTCACCTTAGGTCACTGCCTTGACAGGCTGAGGCGGGTTGAACACTTTTGAGGCATGCCCACGATTCAAATGCGCTCCCGCATCGATAGCAAGTTGAAGAAAAAAAGCGACGAAGTCCTGAAGCGTCTCGGGTTAGACGCTGGATCCTTTGTCTCCATGGCCCTCACTCAACTCGTCAATCATCGCGGCCTGCCCTTTGCTGTTACCGATTCAGACGCGAGCTACTTTGCCTCAGAATACGGGATCACGCCCACCCAAAGTGCCAAAGCTGGCACAGCCTTGCGCCGGGAAACCACTCGCACTCGTCGCCAGGGTAAGTTGCGCGAAGTTAAATCGCTCTCCGATCTTACCCCGTGAGACTGCTGGCGACGCCACGCTTCCTCACCAGCATACCGGCGCACCGTCGCGTCGAAGTGTTAGCCACCATGCGCGCAGCCGCGACCGCTTACGGACAACCTCACTTACACGCCGGAGTTGGACTCAGGCGAATCCCACCCTTCATGGAATGTCGCTGCGGTTTGGACCTACGACTTATATTCCAGCGAGAACGCGACGCCCTCGTGTTTCATCGCTGTGGAACGCATGATGAGATTAAGGCTTTCTTAAAGAATCGACGGTAAGAAACCTCGCCCCAAGGAAGGGTGCGCCGGGGTATACATGTTAGCCTTTTCCCAAGCGGGGTGAGGGCACCCCGCCCACACCCAAACCTGCTTGCCCCTGTAGGCGGGGTGCCCCCACCCGCTTTATTTACACACTCGCTCTCTCCCCCTGTAGGCGGGGTGCCCCCACCCCGCTTCACCCCCGCTCACCCACTCCTTGCCCATCCCTGCGGGGTGAGGGCAAGTTGTGTCCGTCAAGTTCTGCAAAAAGGGGATCGGTGGTATGTACCCTCGCCGCCTATCAAGACAAAATCACAAGCACCCAAACCATGATTGATAACTACAACACGATGCTCAGTGCTATCGATGTAGCGCAGAATCAAATCCTCGTCGCCGAGCAGGAGGTCGCGGTGCTCAATGCCAACATGCTTATGTCGGTAGGCATCAAATACGGGCGCAACAGCAACGAATACGAACAAGCCGGCGGGGTGCGTTCATCCGAGCGCAAGATATCCACCCGCAAGACCAAGACGCCCCCTTCAACCAAGTAAGTGCACTGCCGGCTCGGCGCGAACCCGCGTCGGGTCTTAATCGGTGAGCCCTTCCACTCAGCCAGAGGACCACAACGTCCTCTGGCTTTTTTATGGACTGCGCGCGCGCAGAAAGGGGATTGAGGCGGCGCTACTTTGCGCGTTGAGATACGTCCACTACCCCTATGCCCCTAATCAATCGTCGAGATTTCATCGGCGCGGCGGTGACTGGCGCGAGTGCGCTCGGTCTCGCGGGCGCCAGCCTCACCCCCACCCGCGCAGCCACGACAGCAGCCGCGGCATCGTCCACGTCGGCCTGGCCGCCGGTGCGCATGAAAGCCGGACATCAACATGACCACACGCCCGCGACGTTGCGCGCGCTCGCGGCCTTTGGCGTGAAGCACATCTGCAGCGGTAAAGTCGGGCGCGGGCTCGATGATGGCTGGAGCGTCGAGGACCTGAAGCGACTGCGGCAGCACGTGGAGTCGTTTGGCCTCGCGCTGGACTATGTGCCCCTGCCCTTGAGTGCGGCCTACATCACCGAGGGCGAGCATCCCGAGGTGTTGCTCGATAAAAATCCCGAGCGCGACCGCACGCTGGAGCTGCTCGGCCAGATGATCCGCAACTGCGGCGCGGCCGGCATCCCAATGGTGAAATACAACCTAACCTTCATCGGCGTGGTGCGGACCGGCACCAAGGTGGGCCGCGGCGGCGCGACGTTAAAATCTTTTGATTACAGCCAATTGAAACCCAGTGCGGAGATGACACCGGCCGGGCGGATCACCGAGGAAATCTATTGGGACCGCATCCACACGTTCCTCAAGAAGATCGTACCCAGCGCGGAGGAGGCGAAGGTCAAGATTGCGTGTCACCCCCAAGACCCCGGGATGCCGCCCGAGACGGGTTGGCGCGGCGTCAACACGGTGCTCGGTACGCCGGCGGGCTTGGTGAAGTTTGTCGAGATGCAGGCGAGCGCGTATCATGGGCTCAACTTCTGCCAAGGCACAGTGGCCGAGATGTTGCCCAAGCCCAACGAACAGATCTACGACGTGATCCGGGACTTCGGCCGACGCGGGAAGATATTCAACGTGCACTTCCGCAACATCCGCGGCGGTTATTTGAATTTCGATGAGACGATGCCCGATGATGGCGACGTGGATATGCCGAAGGCCTTGCGGGTGTATCGAGAATTTGGGTACGACGGCATGGTGATGCCAGACCACGTGCCGCACATCGAAGGCGACGTGGGTGGTCACAAAGCCTTCGCCTTCTGCCACGGCTACATCCAAGCCCTCCTCCAACAACTCCGCGCCGAAGGCCCAACGGCCATCTAACGCGAAGCCGCGTGTAACCTCATGCCTGATCAATCCACTCGTCTTGCACGCCAACCGATCCATGCCGGCGTAACAGTTGGCCATGCGCACCTGAAGGTGGCGGACCTCGAGCGGTCGTTGGCGTTTTACCGCGATGTGCTCGGCTTCACCGTGATGCAACGGATGGGGACGCAAGCGGCCTTCCTCTCGGCTGGAGGTTACCATCATCACCTCGGGCTCAACACCTGGGAGAGTGCGGGCGGCTCACCGCCGGCCCGCGGGACGACGGGGCTTTTCCATGTGGCATTTCTCTATCCGACGCGTGCGGCGCTTGCTGACGCGTTGCGCCGGTTGATCGAGGCAGGCGTGTCGCTCGAGGGTGCGGCCGACCATGGGGTGAGTGAAGCGCTCTATTTACGTGACCCCGATGGCAACGGCGTCGAACTGTATTGGGATCGTCCCGAGGCCAACTGGCCCCGCCAACCCGACGGCACGCTCGCGATGTTTACCCACGCGCTCGACCTAGAGGCGCTGCTCCACGTGCGCTGAGGTCAGCCGAGCGCGGCACCATCGCGAGGACGCGAACGCAACGCACAGGGGCCGGAGTTCAGGACCGCGGCTCGAGGGCGACAGGGTTGCTGAGGGTGCCGATGGACTCGATCTCGATGTCCACGCGGTCGCCGGGTTTGAGCCAACGTGGCTGCGGCTTGGCGGCCATGCCTACGCCGTGCGGCGTGCCGGTGAGAATGACCGTGCCGGCAGGGAGCGTCGTACTCGCACTGAGGAAGGCGATGATCGTGGGTACGTCGAAGATCATGTCGGACGTCGTCCAGTCTTGCACGGTCTCACCATTGAGGCGCGTGGCGATCTTGAGCGCGTTGGGTTGGGGCAACTCGTCGACGGTGACGAGACGGGGCCCGAGGGGACAGAAGGTATCGAAGAACTTGCCGCGGCACCATTGGCCACCCCCGCGCTTGATCTGCCAGTCGCGCGCGGAGACATCGTTGGCGCAGGTGAAGCCGAGGACGTAGTCGAGGGCGTGTGCGCGCTGCACGTTTTTGCAGTCGCGCCCGATGACGACAGCGAGTTCGCATTCGTAATCGACCTCGGTGCTCGGCAAGTGCGTGGGAATCCAGATCGGGTCGCCGGGGTTTTGGAGGGTATTGATGCCTTTGACGAAGAGCACGGGCAGCTCGGGTTCTTTCATGCCGGCTTCCTTGGCGTGGTGGCGGTAGTTGAGACCAACGCCGAGGATCTGGCGCGGGACGACGGGCGCGAGGAGC
>CANFSZ010000119.1 GCA_947449835.1 Opitutia bacterium | reverse complement strand
TCCAGGCGCAGGCCCAAATCTTTCGACCACGCGCGCACTTCGGCCCAGTGCCTTGGATCCATCACGCCCTTATCCAGTGAGTCTTGGAGAAAAATCGCGTCGAGCTGGTGCTGAGTGACGTAGTCGAAAAGTTGGCGGTCGTTCCAGCGCTGGAAACGGAGACAATACGTATTGAGACCGAGTCGCCAGGTGCGCGGGGCTGGTTTAGCTAAATCTCCGGCCATGAGCTGCGTGGCGGCACCGAGCGCCAAGCCCGTGAATTGCCGGCGTGTGAGCGTTCCAGCGGCGGTGTTTAACGATTCATTCATGGCCGCGCTGCAGGAAGATCACACGACGCGATCCGTCATCGCGCCGCCGGCTTCATAAGCGGCGAGATTTTTCAAAAAATGCCGGACGATCGTCTCGTCTTGATCGTGGCGGCCGCCGGCGGTGTGCGGCGTGATATAACAATTTGGCGTGGACCACAGCTCGTGCGCGGGCGGGAGCGGCTCGGGGTCCGTGACATCGAGATAGGCGGCGGCGATTTTTTTCGAGCGCAGCGCTTCAGCGAGCGCGGGTTGATCGACGGTGGTGCCACGCCCGACGTTGTAAAATTTTGCGGTAGGGCGGCAGCAAGCGAGGCGGCGCGCATTCACGTAGCCGGCGGTGGCGGGATTCGCCGGAAGGATGTTGACGATGTGATCGACGAGCGGGAGGACACGCGTGAGCTCGGTCTCAGGCACGATACGCACGCCGGTCTCGCTGCGCGTCTGGCGACGCAGCGCGTACAACGTCATCCCGAACGGTGCGAGCAACTCCGTGAGACGACGACCGATCGCACCGTAGCCGAGCATGAGCACGCTCTGACCCGTAAGGAGGCGCGAATGGTAGCGACGTTCTTCATAATGCCAGGACTGGTCCGTGAGTTGATCGCGGTGCGAGGGCAACAACTGACGCCCAAGCGAAAGCATCATGGCCAAGACGTGTTGCGCGCAGGGATCGGCGAACACCGCGGAGGCGTTGGTGAACGCCGAGCCGCGCGAGCGAAACGTTTCCAAAAACTCCGGCGTGTCGTAGCGCGTGTAACCGGCGGTAGAAACTTCGACCCACTTGATGTTCGGATAACGCAGACAATCGACCGGGTCGGGCTGACCAAACGCAATGTCGGCCGAGGCGAGCGCGGAGTCGGTCTGGCCGGCAACGAGCACCGACGTGCTAGCGGCGGCGGAAGTGACGAGCCGGTGGGCGCGCGTGCCGTCATGCAGCAGCTGCGTGACCGTGGGGTCGAATTTGGTGTTGGTCCAGATCGTGAGAGCCATGGCGGGTTTTAGATTAAAAAAGCGGAAGCGAGGATGCAGCGGTTATTCGTTTTCGGAAAATTCGCAGAGCGTGTGGACGTTGAGGCCCGCGGCGCGGAGTTTGGCGGAACCCCCGAGCTCGGGCAGATCGATGATGCCGGCGACGCCCACGACTACGCCGCCGAGTCGGCGAAATAATTCCGTCGCGGCCAACAACGTGCCGCCGGTCGCAATCAAATCGTCAAGGATGAGGATGCGGTCACCGGGTTTGCAGGCGTCGGCGTGGATCTCGACGGTCGCGGTGCCGTACTCGAGGGCGTAGTCGGCGGAAATGGTTTTGTGGGGCAACTTGCCCTTCTTGCGCACGAGCACGAAAGGCTTGTGCAATTGATAAGCCAGGGCGCCGCCGACGATGAAACCGCGCGCGTCAACCGCGGCGATCAGGTCGATGCGCTGCTGCGTGCAATCGAGCGCAAATGCTTCGACCATGACGCGAAACGCCTCGGGGTCGTGAAACAACGTGGTCACATCGCGGAAATTTACGCCGGCCTTGGGCCAACCGGGAATCGTGCGCACACGAGCTTTGAGAAAATCGGAGAACGAGGATTGGGCCATGAAAGTGAAGATGAGAAGCTGCCGCAGATGCGGGCGGAAAACAGGACAGAGCCGCGCCACCCTAACGGTCAAGAGCGCGCCGCGAAACCGTCATCATTTCCTCACCGCCGCGGCTAAGCGCAACGCGGCCACGCGGGCGTTAAAATCCGTCAACGCATCCGTGTGCTCGTGAGCCTCGCGGTCATCACGCCGCACCAAGCCTTCGCCAAACGGCGGCCGTTGTTCATCACGATCCGCCCAGCGAGCCCACGCGTAACCCACGAGCGCCGGGTGCACACACGCCCGCTCCAAGGTCGCTCGACCGCGCGACAATATGCGCTCAATCGGACTCAATCCCGGCGTCTCACCCGGCGCCGTCGACCGCTTAAACGCTTCTCCGGTCCAACTAAACTCTCCAAGCAAGATCGGCATACCTTGCGCGCGGTTCGCCACCTCGATGCGCGACCACACTTTCTCATCGCGGCTACACAGTGACACCACATCGACCTGCGGCGCGACGCATTCCGCCAGCACCGCCGCACCCGGATTTGCGCTGAAACGACAGCCCAAAATCAGATGATGCGGATCGTGTCGCCGAATCGCCGCCGCCGTCACCGCGAAATACCGCCGCGCAAACTCCCGCGAGAAACGCTCCTGGTCGCGCCCATAGCCAGCGCTCATCAGCGCTACGTCGTTCAACGTGAGTTGGCGCAGTGCTTCTTTATTGGGCAGGGTCACATCCCACGCCCGCGCCATCGTCGCCCATTCGCCGCCGTGCGCGGCGAGCGTAAATTCCCACGCCGCATGATAGGCCGGGAAACTCGGTTCCAAGCTCAAGCAAATCTGCAACAGCGAGGGCCGCGGTGCCCGTTTCGCGCCTTCGACTTCACTCGTGCCCGCTTCACCATCGGGCTGCGCCCACGCGAGATCATCATCGGTGAAATAGCCGATCAACTCACGGCTAAACACACGCGCCAACGCCCGCTCCGCCGCGCGGTGATCGCAGGCCTCGACCCAACGCGGATCAAAGACATCGGGCACTTTCGCGCCGCCGAGACGGATCGTGGTCTCAGGCGCCGCTTGCCGAAAATCCATCATCTCCGTGTAAGCGACACCGCGATCAAAAAACTCGGCGCCGGCCCAAGCGCCGAGCGTGTTAAAGCCCCAGTTCGGGAGTCGCGCGAGCGCGGCGTCGGCGAATATTTTGGGCTCAACCGTCCCGTAAAGCGCCTCCACGGTCGCCGCATAGGACCCGAGTTGCGCGGTGCGGCTGCCGGTGGTGCCGGTGCGGTTGAGACCGTTTACGCCCCGACTGAAAAACGGCTGATCGCGCGCATCGACGAGCCACCATTGACCGGCGCGCGTGAGACCGACGCGAACATGACCCGCCGCGCCGCGGAGGGTCTCCAGCCGGAAATCTTGCATAGTGAGTTGCGGGGTCAGGACCCCACTCGCGTGCGCCATGAGAGCCGAAGTTGCCGATGCGCCCGCCAAAAGAAAAGCGCGCATTCCGCGCCTGATTTTTTTGCGCGGTCGCGATCACTGCATGGATTTATGCGACAAACCTGGCGCGGTTTCGCCCGGCACCCAGCGTCCTTCGATGAGCACGGTCTTGGGGTTTTCCGGCAGGCCAAAGGCGTTGCTGTGTAATTGTTCGACCACGAGATCCACGGCCGCCGCGCCCACGCGCTCGTTGTTTTGGTCGATGCCGCTGGCTCCGGGTAGTTCGGCCGTGAGATCCAGATGCGCAAAACCGATGGGTTGCCCAGCACTGGTACGTTCACGGCGCAATCGCGACGCAATCCCGGGCTCGGTGGTGAGCACGACCTCAGGGCGCTCCGCGCGGAGCCAACGTTGCAACACCCTTGGCCCAAAATCGTCTTCCAGCAGCAACGGGAAAACGACGTTGGCGTCGCGCTGCTCATGCCGCGTCAACAGCACCGACGAGAGCCAATGGTGATCGACGCGCTCATCGTGCGCGCGGCTGATCACCAGTCCCATCCGCCGATAGCCGAGCGCCAGCAGCGAACTCAGCGCCAACCGGATGGAGTGAATTTGATGGTTCACCGCACGATGCAATCGCGGGCTCGCCAGCGAAAACCCCAACGCCGCCACCGCGTGATTAGCCCACGCCTGTTTTAACACCGTGCCCGGCCGCGGCACGGGCGCAAAGACAACCCCGCGAATGCCGCGAGCGTGCAACACCTTCTCGAGCCGCGCCTCGCTCAACCCACTGCCGCCCAGACGAAACGCTTCCAAACGGTAACCGTGCCGCGCCGCGCCCGCCTCCGCGCCCGCCCGAAAGCGCCGCAACGACTCGGCGTGCTGTCGCGTTACATTCGGCGGAAAACTCTCCGCGTACGCCAACACCTGCGCATCCGCCCCGATTTTGCGCCCGCGCAATCCAGCCATGAGCGCCGAGACCAGTGGATTGCGACGATAACCCAGCCGCGCCGCCTCCGCCAACACCCGCTCGCGCGTCGCCACCGGAATACTCGGTGCCCGCCGCAGCGCGAGCGACACGGTCATGACCGAGACACCCGCCGCCTGCGCGACATGCTTCATGGAGGGCTGAAGAGCGTGATTCACTTTACGGTTAAAGCATCAAAGACCTCGCGACCTCTGGCGAGCCGCTTCTTCTTAGCGCCAACCCCCAAGATCGCGACGCGCCACCCCACGTGAACGCGCCACTTTATCTAACCCTATCTGCATGAAAACCTCGATCGCCACTCGCCTGCTCGCACTGATTGCCTGTCTCG
>CANFSZ010000118.1 GCA_947449835.1 Opitutia bacterium | reverse complement strand
GCCAAATGGGCCAACTGGCGCGCCTTCCACGCCAAAAATTACGGTGCCGATTTCGATTACAAAGACTTCGCACCGAAATTCACCGCCGAGCTCTTCGACGCCAAACAATGGGCGGATCTCTTCGCGCGCGCCGGCGTGAAATACGTCGTCCCAACCTCCAAGCACCACGAAGGTTTCGCGCTGTGGCCGAGCGCCGAAGCCAGCCGCACCTGGGGCCGCCCATGGAACGCCGCCGAGATTGGCCCCAAGCGCGACCTCATGGGCGAACTCGCCGACGCCACCCGCGCCGCCGGCCTGAAGTTTGGTTTCTATTACTCGCTCTACGAATGGTACAATCCGCTCTGGCTCACCGATCGCGCGCGCTACGTCACCGAGCACATGACACCGCAATTCAAAGACGTCGTCACCCGCTACGCGCCGTCGATCATCTTCGCCGATGGCGAGTGGGACATGCCTTCCAAAGACTGGAAATCCGAAGAGCTACTCGCGTGGTTGTTTAACGAATCCCCCTCGAAAAACGAAGTCGTCATCAACGACCGTTGGGGCAAAGACAGCCGCCACAAACACGGCGGTTACTGGACGACCGAATACGCCGCCGGCCTCAAAGACAGCACCCAGCCTTGGGAAGAAAGCCGGGGTATGGCCGCCTCCTACGGCCTCAACCGCGCCGAACGCGTCGACGACTACAAAACCTCTCGCGAGTTCATCTTCGTGCTCATCGATCTGGTCAGCCGCGGCGGCAATCTCCTCCTCGACATCGGGCCCGCCGCCGACGGCACCATCCCGCCGCTCATGGAGCAACGCCTCCTCGAGATCGGCGACTGGCTCAAGGTCAACGGCGAGGCCATCTACGGCACACGCACCGCCGGCCGCTCGACCCAGTGGACCGAGGGCAAACGCGCCACGCAGGAATACGGCGAGTACATGATCAAATATAAACTCATGGACCAAATCGGCCAGGCCCCCAAAGACGGCGCGGCGGTGAAAAGCGTTTTCTTCACGCAAAAACCCGACGCACTCTACGCCATCACAGCCGGCTGGCCCGGCAAACACCTCATCCTGCGCGACGTTAAAGTTACTGCTGGTGCCACCGTCACGATGCTCGGCGTCCCCGGCGCTTTGAAAACTTCGCTGAACGGCACCACGCTCACCATCACGACGCCCGACCTCGGCCCCGAAGCCGCGCCGTGCCGTCACGCCTTCACGTTTAAAATCGCAGGTGCTACGGTAAACCCCGAGCCCGCCACCCCGGCCGCCGCCAAACCCGCTCAATAATGCTCCGCGCGCTTTTGCGCCCTGAGTTAACACATTTTTTTATGTCGTTCGGCTTTCTTTCCCCTTCGGGTCCTTTCATCGCCCTCTGCGCCATGCT
Source organism: Opitutia bacterium (assembly GCA_947449835.1). Classification (GTDB taxonomy): domain Bacteria; phylum Verrucomicrobiota; class Verrucomicrobiia; order Opitutales; family Opitutaceae; genus Tous-C4FEB. The sequence continues at coordinate 3,392 of CANFSZ010000118.1, read as the reverse complement.
CGTGACATTCAACGCACAGGCGCAGACATCCACACCGATCGCTACGCCCACCCGCAGCGACTCCCAGGGACCGTTTGTACCAGCCCCCGCCCTTCCCGGCGGCATTGTCCTCGCACTTTATCCGTCCGACTCCCCGCTTCTTAAACGCGAGCGGCTCCACGAGGCCGAAAACTACAACAGCACCACGGGCGGCGTCGCTACCGGCGGCAAAGTCCAAAGCACGCTTAACATCCACAACCCGAGCATCGAGGTCCATCTCGCCCCAGGCCGCACTAACACTGGCGCCGCTGTTATCGTCATTCCCGGCGGCGGCCACAAAATCCTTTGGATCGGACCCGAGGGCCACGACTTCGTCCCGTATTTCGCGCGGCACGACATCACTACGATCATCCTACGCCATCGTCTGCGCATCGACGGTTACGACGCCAAAGTCGACGCCGTGAACGATGCCTTTCAGGCCGTCCGCGTCGTTCGCGCCCACGCCGCGCAATGGAAACTCGATCCCGCCAAGATCGGCCTCGTCGGGTTCTCCGCCGGCGCCGAACTCTCCGCGCCTGCCGCCCTTTTTTTTGACGCCTTCACGGCAGCTAATAACGGCCCTAACGATCCGTTGGCCCAAGTTTCCGCTCGTCCTGATTTTGTCGGCCTAATTTACCCTGGTCCCACGCCGTTTGCGAAAGGCGCCACACCAACGATTCCTGCCAATGTCCCTCCTTCCTTCATCGCTTCAGCTGGTTCCGGCGACCGCGTTCACGCGATTTGGGCCGAGGAATATTTCTCCGCCATGCTCCAGCGCGGCGTCCCGAATCTGGAAATGCACATCTACGGCCGCGGTGGCCACGGCGGAGGACTCAAAGCCCGCGACGGCATTCCTTTCGGGACCTGGCCCGAGCGTTTTCTCGAATGGTTTCGCGACCTCGGCTTCCTTGGTAAATCCGGCTTACCCACCAAGGCCGCCGCCGAATCCGCTGCGTTCGCCGCGAAACCCACATCCTGATTTTTCAGCGCGCGCACGAAAATTTGCGCGAAAACCAAGTTCGCGTTTGCGCAGCGACGGAGTCTGCAAACGCTCTGTGTGTGCAGCGGGAGTTAATCCGCCCGCGTCCGCTTATCTCTCATGCCCCACTCGATCGTAGCCGTCCGTTTTTTTGCGCTAGTACTAATCACGTATACCTGCTCAGCCGCCGCGCCCGAGAAACTTGAATTCAATCGCGACATTCGGCCGATCCTTTCGGAAAATTGCTTTTACTGCCACGGTCAGGATGCCAATCACCGCGAAGGCAAACTCCGGCTCGACGACCGCGACAACGCCACCCTCGATCGCGACGGCCATGTCGTAATCGCCCCAGGTCAACCCGACCAAAGCGAACTTCTTTTTCGCCTACTCTCCAAAGACGAAGAAGAACAAATGCCGCCGCCTACGGCTAACAAGCACGTAACCCCCGAGCAAATCGCGCTCATCCGCCGCTGGATCACCGAGGGTGCTAAGTACGAAAAACACTGGGCCTTCACCCCTCCACAACGCGCGCCGCTGCCCCGCCTCAACGCCGCCACTTGGCCGCGCTCGCCACTCGATCATTTTGTCCTCGCCCGCCTAGAAAAAGAAAAACTCTCCCCCGCGCGCGCCACTGCGCCCGAGACATGGCTGCGCCGCGCCAGCTTCGACCTCGTCGGTCTTCCACCCACGCCCGCCGAACTCGACGCTTTTTCCGCCGACGTGAAAAAACGCGGCGACGACGCCTACGTCGCCGCCGCAGACCGCCTGCTGTCGTCGCCGCATTTCGGCGAACGCCAAGCTGTAGAATGGCTCGACGCCGCCCGTTACGCCGACACTCATGGATTTAATAACGACTCGTCCCGCAGCATGTGGCGTTGGCGCGATTGGGTAATCGACGCGTTCAATACCAATCTGCCTTACGACCGCTTCATCACCGAGCAGATCGCCGGCGACCTATTGCCCAAGCCCACCCTTGAGCAACGCATCGCCACCGGCTTCGCGCGTAACCATGTGATCAGTTCCGAAGGAGGTATCATCGACGAGGAATACCGGCTCGAATACGTCGCCGACCGCGTCCGCACCCTCAGCACCGCGTGGCTCGGCCTCACGATGGAATGCGCCAAGTGCCACGACCACAAATTCGACCCGATTCGCCAAAAAGATTTTTACCAACTCACCGCGTTTTTCAACAACGTCCCCGAACACGGCGAGGACGGCCGCGTGGCCAACGCCGTCCCGATGATCCCCGCGCCCACGCGCGCCCAACAAACCGAACTCACCACGCACGAGCGCCAACTCGCTGCCCTGGACGCCAAACTCCTCCCCGCTCGCGCCGCCTGGAGCTGGACTCCCGCTGATCACGCGCGCCTCGAAACCCTCATCACCGCTGCGCGCGCCACCGCCAACGCTCATCCCGGCATCACCCTGATCGAAACTCCAACTGCAAACGCAGATTTTTCCGATGCCGGCTGGCGAGCTGATCTCGAAAAACCGGCACCTACCATTCCCGCAGCCAAACTCGATTTCGCCGCCAAGACCGGCCAGTCGCTCGCTTTTTGGCTTAAACCCGACACCGACAATCCCCGCGACGTCGCACTCTTTTCCAACGTCAATCATCTGGGTTCGCCCGCCGATACCTCTTACGGCAAAGGTCGCGAAATTCGTCTCATCGACGGCGAGATCGAAGTCACCTTCAGCGATCGATTCCCCGTCTACGCGTTGATCGTCCGCTCCGTCGGCGCAGCGATTCAACCCGGCGATTGGCGCCACGTCGTGATCAGCTACACCGGCGGACGCAGCTTCGCGAATCTGCGCTTCTTCATCGATGGCCACGAACTCCCCACGCGCGTGCTCTACGACGGCGTCACTTCCGAACAGCCGAAGAAAGATTTTCTCATCGGCGCCGACAACGCGAAGGCCGGCGTGCGTTGGCGCGGCGCGCTCGACGACGTCCGCGCTTTCCCGACTGCGCTCAATCCCGACGTAGTCCACGCGCACTTTGCCGCCCGCGCCCTGCCGCGCGCGCGGGCCCACGCCGACCTTGCCACCGCCACCGCGCTCGAACGCACCTGGCTAAGCGCCGCGCTCAACCCCGCACCCGAACGCGACGCCGTCTGGACTTCTTATCTCGCGCTCCAACGCACTCTACCCACCACGATGGTTATGGAGGAACTCCCGCAACCGCGTCCTGCCTTCGTGCTCAACCGCGGCAACTACGACTCACCCGGCGAGCGCGTCGAACCCGGCGTACCCGAAACCTTGATCGCACCGTGGCCCGTCGGCGCACCGCGCAACCGCCTCGGCCTCGCGCAATGGTTGACCCGCCCCGACCACCCGCTCGTCGCGCGCGTCGTCGTGAATCGTTTTTGGGCGCAGCTTTTCGGTACCGGGATCG
>CANFSZ010000117.1 GCA_947449835.1 Opitutia bacterium | reverse complement strand
GGCGGCCCGTCCGATAGTCACGGGTATGCCGCATCCCATCGTCGGGCAAGTGCCGGGCGCGGGACTCGTCCGCAAGGACGTTGAGAGAAATGACGGCCGAAGCGTCGCAAGACGTGGCACAGAATCCGGCTTAACGGCCCCAAAGCTAACATTTTCAAAGTATCCCAGCGGGTTAACCAGAGCGTAACCCGGTTGTTTCCGCAGTGTAACTTCTCCGCCGCGAAATTGTCACACAGGCGGCGCAGCATGGTGGGGTGATTAAATTACCAACACCACCTAAGTATTATTGTGTTCTCTCGCTCTTGGCGCTCGCGGTCGCGCTGGTCGCCGCCGCCCCGACGGCTCGCTCCGCCGAAGCGGTCAAGCCTGCTACCTCCGCCGTACGGCTAGAGGATTTCGAAGTGATTGAGTCGCGTTCTTCTGCGCAGACGATGGCGCCCACGGAAAGCCGCCTCGAAACCGTCCAACCCGAGTCGATCATCTCGCTCCAGACGATTCAAAACAGCATCGCGCCCACCGCCGATTACGCGATGATCGCTAACCTCGCGCCGAGCGTTACTAACTTTTCCACCAACGGCCCTGGCCTCAACGAGTCCAAGCCCACGCTTCGCGGTTTCAACGATGGCCAATATAACGTCACCATCGACGGCATCCCCTTTGGCGACGGCAACGATTACACGCATCATACCACGAGTTATTTCCCCGCGAAACTCCTCGGCCGCGTCACGATTGATCGCGGTCCCGGCACTGCCAGCACGATCGGTATGGCGACCTTTGGCGGCACCATGGCACTTGAGACCAAGGATCCGCGCCCTGAGGCTTCCTTCGTACCCACGCTCAGCATCGGCAGCTGGAAAACCGAACTCGCCCACCTCGAGTTCAACACCGGCATCATCCCCAAGACCCACGGCGGCTCTCTCATCACCAGCTACCAATACATGACCTCCGATGGTTACCGCACGTTTGGCACGCTCCGCCGCAATACCTATTTTTTCAAATACATCCAACCCGTCGGTAAAAACTCCACGCTGACGTTCATGGGTGAGTACAATAATATCAAATTCAACAACCCGAACGCCTCCCCGCTCACCGGTCTGCAAATCCTCCAGCTCGGTCGCAACTTCGGCCAAGTCAGCGACCCGCTTGATCGCAACGGCAATTACTACGGCAATAATTACCAGTCGAAGCAGACCGACACCGGCTTTATCGGCTACACCAGCGACCTCGGCAACGACTGGAAGCTCGAAGAGAAAGTTTACACCTTCTCTTACAACAACAGTAGCCACGAATCACCCGCCAACAACGGCGGTTCCACCAAAGATCCCGTCACCGGAAAAATCACCACGGGCACCGACCTCGCGGGTCGCTTCAAAGTGAATTCCGTCCGCAGCGTCGGTAATGTTTTCGCTCTCAGTCACGACGACGCGATGGGCACCCTCAAGACGGGTTTCTGGTACGATTACCAACACGGCCCGCGTTACCAATACGCCCTCGATTACAACATAGAGAACGCGCAGAAACTCGGAATGGTTGCCATGCCTTCCGGTTTCCTCGATCCGTTGGCGCCCAAGACCACCGGTGGCTACGTGTATAAAATGCATTACTACACGAACACCTTCGAGCCCTACCTCGAATACGCGTGGCGTCCGGTCTCCAATCTCACCCTCACGCCCGGCGTGAAATACATGTCGGTCGAGCGCAAGATCGACGCACCCATCAACCAGAGCACCAACATGCTCCCGGCCTACTACACCCACACGTATTCCAAAACCATGCCACTCGTGACGGCCAACTACCGCCTCGCGCCGCAATGGTCCGCCTATGGCCAATACGCCACGGGTTTCCTCACGCCTCCGCTCGCTTTCCTACAGGTCGATCACCCCGAACTGAACAAAGCTGAACCCCAGACCACGACCAACTATCAGCTCGGCACTGTCTACAAAACCAACCGCTTCAACGCCGACTTCGACGGTTACTTCATCCGCACGCATAACCTCCCGGTCTCGCAGGTTAACCCCAACCAGACGGGTACGATTAACCCCAACGACCTGATCTATTACACCGCTTCCGGCGCTTACTACTACGGCCTCGAAGCGCAGGGCACCTTTTACATCGGCGGCGGCCTCAGCGCCTACGCGAACGCTTCGCGCAACTACGGCACCTACGAGAAATCTAAACGCCGCATTGATAGCGTTCCACAAAGCACGGCTGGGTTCGGCTTCGTCTACGATCATGCGGGTTTCTTCGCATCTCTTATGACGAAGTATAGCGGCTACTACACGACTTACCAAGGCGCCCCCAACCCTGATGTACCTTTGCCGGCTACCTCGCTTTCGATCGTCCAAGGCGGTTTCACCATGACCGATCTTTCAATTGGATACGGCCAGAAGCTCAATAACAGCTTCCTCAAGACCTATAAAATTCGTCTACAGGTTAATAATCTTTTCGACCGCAAGGTCAATTTGCTCAAGTCCGCCAAAGCCACCGCAGGAGCGTTTGATCCCCTCACCAGTACTTACAATCCACTTACGCCTATTGGCTTTTTCCTCACGGTTTCTGGACAATTCTAAAAAAATTATCCCGTATATACGTTAAAATTTAATCGATCACAGATCCAAGTCCTCCGCACGTAACCGCGGAGGACTTTTTTCTGTAACTCCATTCACTCGCTCCTTTCTCATGAAATTCCATCCCGTTTCCCAACTTTTGCTCTGGCTCGCCTTGAGTGTCGCCGCCCTCGGCGCCGAAAATCGTCGCGTCGTCGTGGTCGTCTGGGACGGCATGAGACCCGACTTTGTCTCCGCCGAAACCACGCCGCACCTTTGGCAACTCGCCCAACGCGGCGTCACGTTCGCGCACCATCATCCCGTATTTCTCAGCGCCACCGAGGTCAACGGCACCGCGCTCGCCACCGGCGCCTATCCCTCGCGCAGCTTCGTCATCGCCAACACCGATTACCGCCCCGCGATCGACGCCCAGAAATCCGTCGCCATCGAAGACCCCGCCACCGTCGCCAAAGGCGATGCCGTTTCCGACGGCCACTACCTCGGCGCGCCCACGATCGCCGAATTACTCCACGCTCGCGGTGAACGCACCGCCATCGCCGGCTCGAAACAAATCGCCCTCTTGCAAGATCGCGCGCCGCGTTCCGCCAGCACCGCGACGTCCCCCGTCGTCTTCGAAGGCGAGACGTTACCCGCCGCTCTCGCCGCCCAACTCACCGTCACCCACGGCGCCTTTCCCGCCACCGCCAAGACCCAAGACAAAACCGCCCGCGACGCCTGGACCACCCAAGTCTTGATCGGCTCGCTCTGGCGCGACGGCATCCCACCCTATTCATTGCTCTGGCTCGGCGAACCCGACGCCTCGCAACACGCCACCGGCCCCGGCTCCCCGCAATCCCTCGCCTCGATCGCTCAATGCGACACCCAACTCGGCCTCGTCGTCGCCGATCTCGAAAAACGCGGCCTGCTCGCCACAACCGATATCTTCGTCGTCTCCGATCACGCGTTTTCCACGATCGCGCGCAAGGTCGACGTCGCCGTCGAACTCTCCACCGCCGGCTTCACCGCCAAACGCGCCGCGCCCGGCGGCCTGAAAACCGGCGAAGTCCTCGTCGTCGCCAACGGCGGCAGCACCTTGATCTACGTCGGTGGCCACGAACCCGACGTGACCCGTCGCGTCATCGCCTATTTGCAGAATCAAAATTGGACCGGCGTGATTTTCTCCCGCGAACCCAGCGAAGGCACCTTTCCCCTCGCCGAAGCCCGCATCAACTCTCCCGCCGCGCCTGATCTCGTCGTCTCCTTGCGCTGGCAACACGGTAAAAACGCCCACGGCACGCCCGGCCTCCACTCCTCCGACCTCGCGCCTACTTCGACCCGCGTCGGCAACCACGCCAGCCTGAGCCCCTACGACATGCACAACACCCTCATCGCCGCCGGCCCAGGTTTCCGTGTCGGCGTCACCAACCCGCTAGCCAGCGCCAACACCGACGTCGCCCCCACCGTCCTCTGGCTCCTCGGCCACCGCGACGAAGCCGCCCACATGGATGGCCGCGTCCTCAGCGAAGCCCTCACCGCCACCGACGCGCCGCCCCTGCGCAGCGTCAACCTCCAGCGCCTCCAAGCCCAACGCACCTTCCCCGCCGCCGGCGCTTGGTCGCAATACCTCCAGATCGTCGAAATCAACGGCGTGCGCTACCTCGACGAAGGCAACGGCGCTTTCGTGCCCGCCGCCAAATAACCCCGCCTCCTTTCCCTTCTAAATTCCTCCGCCGGTCCTCTTTGTGAGGACAAGACGCAGTGCCCGTCCGACAAAACCCTTGACTCTCCGGCGGGCGTTTGAGTCTTTGACCGGCTAAATCTCTCTAACGACCATGGCCAACACCAAATCCGCTATCAAAGCCGCCCGCAAGGCCGCCCGCCTCACGACCCGCAACCGTGGCGTCAAGACCACCATCAAGACGCTGCGCAAGAAGTTCGACGCCGCCGTGGTCGCCAAAGATCTCGTCACCGCCAAAGCCGCCGGCGCCTCCTACGCTTCCGCGATGGACAAAGCCATCAAGTCCGGTGTCGTGCACCGCAACGCGGCCAGCCGCGCCAAGGCCCACGTCGCGAAATACATGCTCGCCAAGTAATTTAACCGGGCGGTCTGCCCGATTCTCCCTCTTTTATAAAACCCCGCGTGCCTTCCGGCCGCGGGGTTTTCTTTTTTTATCGCCAGCGCCGCCGCTGTATTCACCTCGCTGATCGCGGTCTTGGTTAAAAATTGAACCCTCGCACGCAGAACGAGTTTGAACTTCGCGCGCCGCCTGACGTGCATGGTGCACCTTCCCGCTGTGGTACCAGTTGTGTCCGTCAAGTTCTGCAAAAAGGGGATCGGTGGTATGTGGCTGGATGAGATAAAAAGATTTATGGGGAGGGTTAAGGGAGGGGGCGAAGCCACCTCCCTTTCTTGGGTGAGTGGTATGAGTTAGGCGGCGCGGGTTTGAGG
>CANFSZ010000116.1 GCA_947449835.1 Opitutia bacterium | reverse complement strand
GAGACGTCTTGCACGCTGCGCGCGCCGGTGACGACGAGCGGATCGAGGCCGGCGGCGATGATTTCGTTGGTGGAGACTTGGCGGGTGCCGTTGATCTGGTCGACCTGGAAGCCAGCGACGTTGATGTTGAAACGGTTCTTGAAGAGCGAGGCCTTGATGCCGGCGTCGTAGCCTTTGCCACCAACTTGTTGGTCGAGGGGTTTACCGTACATGTCGATCGCGCTCACGGGCACGCCCGCGAATGAGCGGCTCGAAGAAGTGAAGAGCGAGACGGCTTCGTTGACGCGGTAGACGGCGCCGACGGTGGGCGAGTTAGCGTTTTCGTAAACCTTCTGGTATTTGCCAATCGCGTCAGTAGCGATGGGGTTGCGATTAATGATGGTGCCTTCGTCGTGGCGGACACCGGCCATTAAGTGCAGGCGATCGTTGAACATGCCGATGACATTGGTGAACGAAACGCCGCGGCGTCGCGCGTGGGCGTGGAGGCGGGTGTTGGGTAGCGTGTAGCGTGAGAGCTCGAGCATTTGTTCCCAGGCTGGTTGGGTGTCGGCGCCGAAAACGTATGCGGTGAGCGCAGGGGTGTTGTCGCGAAGGCGGAGGTCATCGGTGTCGATGTACTCAGCGCCGAGAATCGCCTGATGCGAGATACCGAAGTATTTGAACTTACCGACGAGGTCGCCTTGCGCGGTGTAGGTGTTGACGGTCTCGCGATCGTAGGTGGACGAGAGAGCATCAGTGCTGGGAACGGTGACGCCGTTGACGACCTTGGTGCTAATCTGGGTGCCGCTGAGGCGGAGATCGTCACGATGCATGCGGCCGTAGTTGCCGCTGATGCGGAGCGAAAGCATGTCGTTGAAACGGTGTTCGATCTGCTGGCCGGCGCGCAGGATGCGCTCGAGACGGCGGTTGTTCGGCCCGAGGGGATTGAAGTCCCAGGGGATATAGACACCGTTGAGCGTTTTGCCGTTGATGTCGCCGTTGCCATGCCACGTGAAGGCGTTGAGCGGCGAGGAGGATGCGACGGTGCTGCGCGGGGCGGGCGGATTGGCGTCGTAGTTAAAATACTCGAGGTTGCCGTTAAGGCGGGTGTTTTCGGAGAGCTTGTAGGAAAGCGCGCCGTAGTAGACGGAGCGGTTGGAGAACGCGTATTGCTGCCACGTGTCGCCGGCTTGACGCACCCAGACCAGACGGAGGCCTAGACGCTTGTTGAGCGGAATGGAGGTGTCGAGCTCGCCGCGGCGCATGCCCCACTTATCACCGAGGACTTTGACGTTGGTTTCCTGACGTGCGCGTGGGGTTTTAGAAATAGAGTTAATCATGCCGCCAGGCTCGACGACGCCCGCCAAGAGCGAGCTCGGGCCTTTGAGAATCTCAACGCGATCGACCGTAGCCGCGTCATAGAGCATGCCCGCGAAGGGTTCGCGTTGGCCGTTGCGGTAGACTTTATTTTGGCGGAAGCCGCGAACTTGGTAAGTGTTGGCGTCGTTGGTTTGGTCTTGGTTGCCGACGTTAGTGACGCCGCTGATGTAATCCGTGGCATCCGTGAGCGTGAGCGCGCCGATATCATTCAAAAACTCGCTCGTTACGATCTGCATCGAGCGCGGCAGATCGCGAAGATTCATATTGGTGCGTGTACCAGAAAGCGTGTTAGATGCGCTCCAGCCTTCGTCGGTGCCAGCTACGTTGAATTCGGGCAAAACGATCGCTTCTTTTTCCTCCGGCAAACGTACCGAGGTTTGAGCGAACGCAGCGGTGGCTGATAAAAAAGCCGCGCACAAAGCTAGGGAGCGGCTAAAATTGTGAAGAGAACGGCTGGATGCGGTCATATACATAGTCATAGTGTAGTTCAGGGACGGCAAGGCCTGTGCCTCAGCACGTCTCTAGGGTTAAATATGACCAAAGACTAAGCCTCACCCTCCACAAACGCTGTTTCGTGCACACTGTTGCACAAATTAACCTCTTGTTTCACCGAAAAGAGCTTTCGCCGAGCCCCTATCCAGCCCCACTCTGACCACGCATGCGCGCCCTGATCGCCTTCGATAAATTCAAGGATGCCCTCCCCGCACCTCAAGCCTGCGCGATCGCGGCGGCTACTCTGCGCGACCTCCATCCCGACTGGGAATTCGACATATGTCCGCTGGCCGACGGCGGCGAAGGCTTTTGCGCCATCCTCACGCAAGCGGCGCACGGCACGATGGAAACATTCACCGTCACCGGCCCGCGCGGCACCCCAGTGGTCGCGCCAATCGGCTTCGTCGCACCGGCAAAAATCCCCGCCGCCGCCCGCCAACTTCTCCGTCTCGACACCACGAACACCGGAACTATTGCGGTGATCGAAATGGCTGCGGCCTCGGGCCTCGCGCTCTTACCACTCGACCAACGCGATCCGTGGCAAGCCACGTCCTGCGGCACGGGTGAACTCATCCGCCTCGCCGCCGCTCGAGGCGTCACGACGATCCTGCTCGGCGTCGGCGGTAGCGCCACCCACGACCTAGGCTACGGCGCCTTGTCCGCCCTCGGCATCGAAGCACACACCAGCGCAGGCACCGCGGTCGTTCCCCCGATTCCCGCGCGTTGGCCCGAAATTGCAAAACTCAGCGGCGTCCTCCCCGCTTCTTTTCCCGACCTCCGTATCGCCTGCGACGTCGCCAATCCCCTGCTCGGTCCCCAAGGCGCGGCCGCGATTTACGCTCCGCAAAAAGGCCTACGTCCCGCCGATTTCGCCCGCCTCGACCACCAATCCGCCCGCCTCGCTCAACTGCTCTGCCACCACTGCGACCAACCCGACACACTCATAGACACCCCCGGCGCCGGCGCTGCCGGCGGGATCGCATTTGGGCTCATGACGGCCGCTCGCGCCCAACTCATTCCCGGTTACACTCTCGTCGCTAGTTGGCTCGACCTTGAAACTCGACTCGCCGCGGCCGATTTAGTCATCACCGGTGAAGGCCGCTTCGATGCCAGTTCGCTCAACGGCAAAGGACCCGGCGCGCTCGCCGCCCGCGCCCGAGCCCTCGGCAAACCAACCCACATCTTCGCCGGCGCCGTGGACGCCGCGCCCCTCGCCGGTCTCAAACTCCACGCCATCACCCCGCCCCACCTGCCACTCCCCACCGCGCTACGCGAGACCCCGACTCGGCTCGCCGCCGCCATCGCCCAGGCATTTCCGGCCGACCGCGCCATACCTTCCGACTCGACGGGCTCGACGCAGGCGACACGATAAAAATCACCAATATGGCCGAGACCGCGCGCGCTTCATCGCTAAAAACCCTGCTCACGTTGCTGGCCGCTACATTCGGCCTATTCGGTTGCAGCACGACCAAGCCCGCCGCCAAAAAACCTGCGCCCGCCACCGCCGTAGCGCCCGTGGCCAAATCCGTTTCTTTCACAGCTCGCACCGAAACCACCGGCCGCGTCATGCTCGGCATCGACGTCCTCGAAGCCGATGGTTTTGCCGCCGTGAAAGGTAAACGCCTCGGGCTCCTCACCCACCCCGCCGGCGTCAACCGCCAAGGCGTCAGCACGGTCGAAGTCCTCCGCCGCGCCCCAGGCGTCAAACTCGTCGCGCTCTACGCTGGCGAGCACGGCGTCTACGGCGATCTTCCGGCCGAGAAAAAATATCCTGATCAGATCGACCCCCGCACCGGGCTCATGGTCTACTCGCTTTACAGCGGCGTGGCCTACAAAGGCAAAAGCTTCAAAGCCTCGCCCGCCCAACTCAAAGACATCGATGCCCTCGTCGTCGACCTGCAGGACATCGGCACGCGCAGTTACACGTTTACCAGCGCGATGAAACTCGCTGTCGAAGCCTGCTTCGAAAACGGCAAGGAAGTGATCATCCTCGACCGCCCCAATCCCCTTGGCGGCCTGAAAGTCGACGGTCCGCCCCTCGACGCCGCATGGATGAGCTACGTCGGCGCCTTTCGCGTCCCTTACGTCCACGGTCTCACCATGGGCGAACTCGCCCGCCTCGTCCGCGACGCCCGCGCCCCCGAAGGCATCGATGTGACCGAGGCCCAACGCGCCGCCGGCAAACTCACCGTCATTCCCATGCGCGGCTGGAACCGAGCGATGCGCTGGAGCGAGACCGGCCTCAACTGGGTTCCCACGTCCGCCGGCATTCAGGATTTCGCCGCCGTGCAAGGCTACCCGATGACCGGCCTCGGCACCTATCTGGGCGGCTTCCGCAGCGGCGTAGGCAACCAACACATTTTCCGCGGCGTCTCCCACAAGATCGCGACCCGAGATGTCCTGGAAAAAGAACTACGCGCGCTCAATCTCGCCGGCGTCCAGTTCCGCGTCATCAGCGTGCCCAACGCGAAGACCGGCCAGCCCGCCGTCGGCCTCTACGCGGAGATCACCGACTACGACGCGTGGCGCCCCACCGAACTCGGCTTCCAACTCATGCGCCTAGCCTGTAAACTGGAGCCAAAAAACCCGTTTACTGCCGCCAAACCTGGCGAACAAAACGGTTTCATCCGCCACATGGGCAGCGAAGCCTTCATGCGCGCCCTCCAACGCGACGGCGCACGCATCGATCTCGATTTCTGGTTTAAACAATGGCGCGAACAAGCCCGCCTGTACCAAGAGAAGAGCAAGCGCTATTGGCTCTACCAGTAAGCGCCCACCCGAGGGTGCAGCGCCGAATCCGCTATTGCGGCGGCAGTAGAGTTGTTAAACGGTGACCCATGCCCCGCCCCCGGAAGGTCCTATGACGCCTTACGACTACGCCGTATTGGTTTTCTATTTTATTTTCATGCTGACGATCAGCTGGGTCTTCCGGCGCTTCGTCACCAACGTCTCGGAGTATTTTCGCGGCGGCGGCAAAGCCCTGTGGTGGATGGTCGGTGGCTCCGCGTTCATGGTGGCGTTTAGCGCGTGGACGTTTACTGGCGCAGCGAGCCAAGCGTACAGCCACGGCTGGCCGATTATCATGATTTACGTCGGCAACGTGCTGGGGTTCCTCCTCAACGCCCTGCATTTCGGTCCGCGTTTCCGGCAATTGCGCGTGGTGACGAGCATTCAGGCCATCCGCACGCGCTTCGGCCCCGTGAGCGAACAGGTGTTCACGTGGCTGCAGTTGCCCTTCGGTCTCCTGCAAGCCGGCATTTGG
>CANFSZ010000115.1 GCA_947449835.1 Opitutia bacterium | reverse complement strand
TAACTCCCGTTGGAAAATCACTTTTTTCATGGTCGTGCTTTGCCCGTTTTTCACGCGCGCCGCTGAGTCCGCGACGTGGAAAATTGAGCAGATGCCCGGCGGCACCAGCACCGTGCGTGACGGTACGCTCGAGATTCTTGATGCCGCGGGTTGCACCGCGTGGTGGAGCGAGCGACTGACCGCTCCAATCGAAATTACTTATGAAGTCACCGTCGTGGATCAGGGCGGCCCTCAGGACCGGCTCTCCGATCTGAACTGTTTTTGGATGGCGCAAGACCCGCGCTCGGCGGCGGCGCCCTTCGCGACCGGGCAAATCCGCAGCGGAAAATTTTCTGATTACGATTCCTTGCTGACCTATTACGTCGGCTACGGCGGCAACAACAACAAGACGACGCGCTTTCGCCGCTACGACGGCACGGCGGCGCGGCCGCTGTTGCCGGAGCATGATTTGAGCGAAAAGAAATTTTTACTCGTGGCTAACCACCCTTATAAAATCCGTCTCGTGGCCCGCGATGGGCAGGCGGAGTTTTATCGCGACGGCGAAAAGATTTTTACTTTTCGTGATCCTGCGCCGCTCCAAAGCGGGTGGTTCGCGATTCGCACCGTGCGCAGTCATCTCGTGGTAAAAAATCTCAAGATTCAGCAATTAGCACCTTAAGCTCCTGGTCTAGCGCCGAAGCGCACCGTTATTTTGTGGACGGAGCTTTGGCGCCTTTCTGGGCGGTGCCGCGCTCGGCGGGACCATCTTGCCAGAGCGGGTCGATCATCTGGCGGTTGTAGTTTTCCCATACGGCGATGAGCTCGCGTAGTTTTACGGGATTTTTTTCGGCTAGATTTTCTTTTTCGCCGAGATCTTGGCGGAGGTTGTAAAGTTGTACACCCTCGACGGTCGCTTTGCCCGCGCGTGGATTTTCGGCAGCGACGCCTGCGCCGACGGATTTCACGATTTTCCAGTCGCCCATGCGCAGCGCGAGTTGGGGGCCGAAGCGCCAGTAAAGCGAGGCGTGCGGCGCGCCCTTCTGTTGGCCGTTGAGAAAAGGTAGTAAGTTCACGCCGTCGATTTTCCACTCGGCCATTACGTTAACGCCCGCAGCCGCGAGCGCGGTCGGGAGGAGGTCGAGTTGGATCACGGGTTGGTCGTTGATCTGGCCGGCGGGGATGTGGCCCTTCCATTGGAGCATAAATGGTACGCGGATGCCTCCCTCCCAGGTTTGGGATTTAGTCCCGCGGAGCGGGCCGTTGCCGGAGGTGGTTCCGCCGGTCGGGCCGCCGTTGTCGCTGAGGAAAAAAATCAAGGTGTCTTCCTCGAGTCCGTGTTCGCGGAGCTTGGCCAATACGTGGCCGACCGCATCATCCATCGCGGAGAGCATCGCGCAGAATACGCGGCGCTTGGGATCCTCGACGTGAGCGAAGCGTTTGAGATATTTTTCGGTGGCTTGGAGCGGCGCGTGGACGGCGTTGAAGGCCAAATAACAAAGCCAAGGCTCTTGCTTGTGCCGCTCGATGAAGGTGGCGGCCTCACGACCAAATGTGTCGGTGGCGTAGTCGATGTTTTCAATCGGCGTCGTGCCCCGATAAATGCGATCTTCCGCGTCGCTCGCGGCGTCGAGGTAGTCATGTAGGCCTCCTAGAAAACCGTAGAATTCGTCGAACCCACGTTTTAACGGATGAAATTGCGGGGCGTAGCCGAGATGCGATTTGCCGATCCAGCCGGTTTTGTAACCCGCCGCGCGAAAGCGATCACCGATCGTTGTCTCGGTCACGGGCAAGCCTACGCTGGGCGGGTTTAAGTGCGCGGGGCCGGGGTTGAGTTCGTGGCCGAAGCGTTGTTGGTAGCGACCGGTTAGAAGCCCGGCGCGCGTGGGACTGCAATAAGGACCGGTGACGTAACCGCTTGAGAAACGTACGCCGTGCGTGGCGATGCTGTCGATGTGCGGAGTGGGAACTTGTTGGGTAAAGCCTTGGCCGCTGAGTTCACCGTAGCCGAGATCATCTCCCACGATGATCAGAATGTTGGGTTTGCGCTCGACCGCTTGTGTGGACGCCGTGGCCGCAACGAGGGCGAAGGGAAGTGCGAAAAGACCAAAAATGCGGAGACGCGATTTCATGAAAATTTTGAGTACGAGTTCAACATGCTACCGAAAGGCAACGTATGGTTTTAATTCTTTGGGGTGGACGCCGAATCGCGTACGGGACCAGGGCGATTAATTTTCGCGGCTTGAGATGCTGCACCCGGGGCGTCGCCCCGCCAAAACTCGGCGGTTTTCATGCCCGTTTCGTAGATAACATTAGTGGGAGTAGGTTTTACTGGAACGGTGTCGCCGGTTTCTTCGGTCCAGCGCGTGAGGATCGCTCGCAGCGCAGCGAGGGCCGCGGGCGGGGACGTCTCAAGTGCGAGGTTGCGCACTTGGCTGGGATCGGCAGCCAGATCGTAAAATTCCTCGGCCGGGGCGTTGGGCTGCAGGACAATGGACTGCAAGGGCGTGAGTTTGTTTTGGACGTGCAGGGCTTTGAGCGCGTCGGCGCTGGTATTGTAAAACGTGTCGGCCGCGCCGGGCTGGGGCAGTTGCGGCCAGGCGTTGCGCACGTAGACGAATTCGCCGTGGCGCACCATACGCACATGTGCGGTGAAGTTGTGCCAGTTGTGCTCGGCGAAAATATAATCGCGCACGCTGGCTTTGGGGTCGTGCAAGATCGGGACGAGGCTCACGCCTTGAAACGAATCCGGCCGCTCGACGCCAGCGAGTTCAAGGAGCGTCGGCGCGATATCGATCGAGCTGACGAGCGACGCCGAGGTCGCCCCTTGCGCGATGCCAATAGGCCAACGGATGATGAGCGGCGTTTTAATCCCGTCATCGAAGAATTGCGTTTTAGAGTGAGGGAACGGGCGCCCGTTGTCGGCCATCACAATGATGACAGTATTCTCGAGGACTTTTTGGCGGGTGAGTTCGCGTACGACTTCGCCGACGAAGTAGTCGAGGCGCGTGATTTCATCGTAATAATGCGCGAGGTCGGCGCGCGTTTCGGGCGTGTCGACGAGGTAAGGCGGCACGCGCACATCGCTAGGGCGATGCATCCCAGCGAACGAATCGGCGTCCCAAGCGCGGTGAGCGTCGTGAGCGGCGAACCACATAAAAAACGGTTTCTGCTGCGGTCGTCCGCGCAGACGCGCGATCCATTGGTTTTCACCGCCGCGGCCGCCTTTAAGATCATCGCGTTCGCCATCGCCGCCGAGGTCGAAAGCTGCGACCGCCGGACCGGAGAGGACATCGGATTCGCCACCGAAATGGGCTTTGCCGGCGTGTGCGGTATAATAGCCTGAGTCGCGGAGCAGCTTGGGAAACATCGGAATACCCTCAGGTAAGAGCCCGTGTAATTCGGCGGCGGTTTCTAGATTATGAGGATAACGACTCGTGAAAATACTGCTCCGACTCGGGCTGCAACTTGAGGCGGTTAGATAGGCGTTGGTGAAGCGCAAGCCCTGCGCGGCGAGACGGTCGATGTTGGGCGTGTGAATGCCGGGGTTGCCGTAGCAGCCGAAGTCCTCGGCGCTAATATCGTCGCCGATGATGAAGACGAAATTAGGGCGTGAAGTTGTCGGCACGGACAGACCAACGCTAGCGGTCACAACTAAGGCTAAAATAAAATTGAGGCGAAGCATGGAATTTTTTGCGGCGAATTTCAGGGCGGACTCTGGATGCGATGGCGCTGTTATTTTTGCGCCGGCGCCGGAATGATCTCATGCCAACGGGGCATTTTGTCGCGGCGATCGGTGACGGCGAAATTTTCGAGGCCTTGATACATCGCATCCCATATCGGTTGTTTGAAAAATGACGCACCCGCATACGCGAGAGCCGTGGCGTATTGAAAACCGAATTCGCGCGAGCCGTCGCGTCGTTCGCGGACGTAGGCGAAATCAGCATCCGTACGTAGCGCGCCGTAGTCGACGGTGCCGGTGGCGACGTCAAACATGGGGCGCCCACGCAGATTGGTGAGGCCGATTGTTTGGTCGAGTTTCAGGCCGACCGTCACGGGTTCGCCTCCGAGCTGGAATTTGAGGCCAAGCGTGCGGCCGTCGTCGTGCGCATCGGTGAGTAATTTGACTTCGTCGAGGAATTTCGGGTCAAAATTTCCGGCCTTAATGGGACGGAGCACGGTGACAAATGTCAGACGCTGCCCTTTGAAGAAATAGTTTTTTAAATACTGGAAAAAAGTCTGCGAGGGGTTGAAGCGTCGATCAATCTCGCACGTCTGGGCGACCTTATCGCGGTTTCCGATGAATTGGATCAGGAGATCGCGCGTGTGGGGATTGGGCCAATATTCTTGGCGGATCGCGATGCGCTCGGGGTGAGAAAGGACCCAGTTGTCGCCTTTTTTTAGGATATGGTCGGGGTGCCAGGTGTTGCTGAAAACTTTACTGCCGGCGCGCTCGATGAGGAGCGAATCTACGACGATCGTTAGGCCGCTCTCAGGCGCAAAAAGAGTGATGCGGTCGCCCGTGTAGCCGCGTTCATCGTCGGTCAGCCGCGTGCGCGCGTAGTCGAGGCTGCCAAAGGTGCCAAAATGAATTTTTTCAGTCTGAACTTCATGGTAGGTTGTGTCGGCACATAGGTAGTTGAAGATGTCGCCCTCAGGCGGGAAGCCGGTGCGGGCGACGATGCGGTTATGAAAAACATCGGCGCGCCAGCCTTGGCCGCGCTTGGCGCGATAGCCGCCATCGGCGAGTAAGACGGTTCCTTCCTGCATGAGCAGCGCGAAAGAATTTTCGTCGGCGTGGCCATGGTGAGGTTTTTCCTCGTGGGCGTCCAGTTGGGCGCGTTGGTAATCGCGGGTGAAGCGGCCGTAGGGGCCGACATCGCGGTAGTTGAAAAGGGCGTACGTGCCGGCGGCGCCACGGAAGGTGATTTTTTTGGAAATGAGATCGTCGACGACCTCGGCGGATTTATCCTGTTTAAGCGGGGAGAAAGGTGTTTCCGGATCGAGCCAGCGCAGGGCGATGCCGAGGGCGCCGACGGCTTCAGCGGGGAGTTCTTTATAGTAAGCGTGATTCGCGTCGTAGAGTTCGCGGGCGGCGGTGAGGTACGTGCCATCGCGGTAATGGCTGCCGGCGAGGACGAGATTGGCGACTTGCCACATCCAGCTGTGCGTCCAATCGCCGTCGCCCCAATCGGGCAAAAGGCCGTTGGGCAGGAG
>CANFSZ010000114.1 GCA_947449835.1 Opitutia bacterium | reverse complement strand
TTTGACGCCGACGTCGAGTGCGCTTAACGCGTTCCGCCAGCGTCACCAACCCGGGCCGCTCCCGTTTTACGGTGAGCGCCCAGAAAACACAAAAAACAACACAATGACAGATCCAGATACGTCCGGCACCCCCGCCGCGCCGGCCGCCGATAACACGGCGCCCGCGGCCCCTGCCGTGACAGCCCCCGCGTCCAACGCCGGTGGCGAGACCCAGCCGTTCGGCACGTTCGGCTCCACCCGAGGCTCCGGCCTCAACCGTGGGAAAAAACGCCCCGCCGCCCCCGCCAGCAACCCCGCCCCGGCCTCCACCGGTGGCGACTACAAACCCAGCTCCCTCGAGGTCATCACCCCGAAGAGCGAGTATAAGAACCCGTTCGCGCCCGAGCCCGAAGCTCCCGTGATCGCGCCGGTCTCCACGCCGGCCCCCGTCGAAACCATCGCCTCAGCTCCAGCTGCCGCGGTGTTCACCCCAGCGCCGGTCCCGATCGCCGCCCCAGCCCCTGTCGTCGCACCCGCGCCGGCCTCGGTCAGCAGCGAAAAAGCCGAGCTCAACATCCTCCCGCCCGCCGAAGCCAAGCGCCCTGCCACCAGCTGGGAAGCGTCTTCGAGCGACGCGCGCCCGCGCCGCGAGGATCGCCCGACGTTCCGCGTCGAGCCCCGCCCCGGCCAAGCGCGCCGCGAGGAAGATTCCGCCCAGGAACTTTACCCCATGGACGCCAAGCCCGGTCGCGATGCCGGACGCGAACCCCGTCGTGATGGTCAGCGCTTTGAACCGCGCGAGCCCCGCCGCGACGCTCGCCCCGAACAAGGCCACCGCCTCCCGGCGGCAGCGGCGCAGCCCAAACGCTCCGGCGGTTTCATCGCCTGGCTGAAAGGTCTCTTCGGTTTCAAATCCGCCGCTCCCGCCTCGTCGCACTCCGGTGAACGTCACCGCGAAGGCGGCGAAGGGGGTCGCGACGGTTATCAAGGCGGACGTCGCCGCAACCGCCGCGGCGGTCGTGGTCGTTCCCAAGGCGGAGATCGCTCCGGTGGTTACACCCCGCGCGCCGAAGGTGAACGCTCCAGCGGCGAAGGTCGCGGCGAATTCCGAGGCGAGAGCCGCGGTGAAGGCCGCGGTGACTATCGTGGCGGTGGCGAAGGCCATCGCGGCGGCGGTCGCTCTCGTGGCGGTCGAGGCCGGGATCGTGGCGAACGAGGCCCCCGCGGTGATCGCGGCGGTCCCGATCCCCGCCCCGAAGGCCAGCAAGGCGGCGGCGCGATCTGATCGCGTTTCCCGTTAAAACTTGCCAACGCGCGCCCCTCTCCGCGCATTTCCAAGGCGTCCCTTTACGGGACGCCTTTTTTATGGACGACCCGGGCGCCAGCTCGCGGTTTGCCCAACCACTCGCTCCCATTCGAGGCTATTTTTAAAAAACATGTCCGACCTCATCGTCCACGGCGGTCGCCCGCTCTCCGGCACCATCACGCCTTCCGGCAACAAAAACTCCGTCCTCCCTATTTTCTGCGCCACGCTGCTGACCGATGAGCCCGTGACGCTCCTCAACGTACCCGATATCACCGATCTCAATAAACTCGTCGCCTTCTTTCAGGCGCAAGGTTCGCAGATCAACTGGGACCGCACGGCCGGCACGATGCGCGTCGATCACTCCACGTTTCGCCCGTCTCTCGCCGACGACGAGCTCCCGCAGGACATGCGTTCCACGGTCCTGCTTTATCCCGCGCTGCTCCACCGTTTCCGCAAACTCACCATCCGCGCCAACACCAAGGGCTGCTCCCTCGGCGTGCGCGAGATCGACCCGCACCTCGAAATCCTCCGCGCCCTCGGCACCGAGATACACGACGGCGAACCGCTAGTCCTCGCCCTGCCCGCCGGCTTCTCCGGCGCCCGCCACTGGTGCGATTACATGTCGGTCACCGTGACGGAAAACTTCGCCATGGCGGCCGCCCTCGCCTCCGGCCATTCCACGCTCATCAACGCCGCCAGCGAGCCGCACGTCCAAGATCTTTGCGCTGCTCTCGTCGCGATGGGCGCTCAGATTGAAGGCCTCGGCACCAGCCGCCTCGAAATCACGGGGGTTAAAAAACTCCACGGCGCCACCATCACGATCAGCAGCGATTACCACGAGATCGTCACCTTCCTCGCCCTCGGCGCGATCACGGGCGGCGAGGTGCGCGTCACTCAATCCCTCCCGCACCACTTCGACCTCATCACCCGCGCCTTCGCCAAACTCGGCGTCGTCGTCGAACACGAAGGCGACACCGCCATCGTACGCCGCAACCAAAAGCTCCGCATCGAGCAACCGTTCACCAGCAATCTTCTGCCTAAAATCGAAGCCGCGCCCTGGCCGTACTTCTCGGTGGATTTGTTGCCGCTCATGATCGCCCTCAGCACGCGCGCCGAAGGCACGATTCATTTTTGGAACAAGGTATATGAAAATGGTTTTTCGTGGATTCCCGAGCTGGCGAAATTTGGCGCCCACGCACTCGTGAGCGATCCGCACCGCATCGTCGTCTTCGGCAATCGCCCGCTCCATCCCGCCACTGTCGACTCGCCCTACATCATACGCGCCGCCGTCGCCCTCGCGATGGTTGCCGCCGCCATCCCCGGAAAATCCGTCGTGCGCAACGCCGAGATCATCAAACGCGCCCATCCTCGCTTCGTCGAAAACCTCCGCAGCCTCGGCGCGGAGCTCGAGTGGAAATAATCCCATGGCCGCCGATCCCTCCGCCAACAAAGGCGTCAACTTTCTCGCCTCCGCTCTCGCCTCGCCCGTCTCGCCCGCCGAGGCCGCGCTGCGCCCGCTCTCGTTTGCCGACTTCACCGGCCAACTCAAAACCATCGAGCGCCTCCAAGTCATGGTCGGCGCCGCCAAAAAACGCGGCGAAGCGCTCAATCACATTCTTCTCTCCGGCCCGCCTGGCCTCGGCAAAACTACGCTCGCCTTCATTCTCGGCAACGAACTCGGCAAAGCCGTTCGAGTCACCTCCGGTCCCGTGATCGAAAAAGCCGGCGACCTCGCCGGCCTGCTGACGAGCCTCGAAGAAGGCGACATCCTCTTCATCGACGAAATCCACCGCATCCCCAAAACCGTCGAGGAATATCTCTATTCCGCGATGGAGGATTTCCGCCTCGATATTATGATCGATCAAGGCCCCAACGCTCGCAGCGTGCGCCTCTCGATTCCGCGGTTCACCCTCGTCGGCGCCACCACGCGCTCCGGCTTACTGACCGCCCCGCTACGCTCACGCTTCACGTTGCAGACGCGCCTCGACTACTACGATCACGCGACCCTGCAAGGAATCGTCCGCCGTAGTTGCGGTCTGCTCGGCGTCGCAATCGACGAGGGCGGCGCGCAAGAAATCGCCACCCGCGCCCGCGGCACGCCCCGCGTCGCCAATAACCTCATCAACTTCTGCCGCGACTACGCCCAAGAGCGCGCCAAGGGTAAAATCACCCAACCCGCCGCCGCCGCCGCGCTTGAGTTGTTGGAAATCGACGCCGCCGGCCTCGATGAAATGGATAAACGTATGTTGCGCGTCATGGCCGAAAATTATCGCGGCGGTCCGGTTGGCATGAGCACGATCGCCGTAGCCGTCGGCGAAGAAGCCGAGACACTCGAAGAAGTGCACGAGCCCTTTCTCATTCAAGAAGGCTACCTCCAGCGCACACCCCAAGGCCGCACGCTCACGCCGAAAGGTTACGCCGCCGTCGGCCTCAAAGCCGCGCTCGGGGGCGATCAAGGCTCGCTGCTTTAAAATCGCTCAGACTGAAACCGAGGCGAGCACCGCGCGCCACTGCGCCGACTCGCCGCGCACGCCGTGCGCTTCCAGCGCCGCCGCGATCAGCTCGATCTCGGGCTCGACCACAACGTGCCGCGGATCCGCTGGAAATTCCGGCCGCACCGCGCGCGTGAGCGCCCAACAAGCCCAAGCCCGCCACCGACGTTGCTCGCGGCGTGGTTCATTCATGCGATCGGCGTAATGCTGAAAATGCACCCGCGGATTCCCGATAAAAACCGCCGTCGGCGTCTGCGCGATGCACCACGCCATCGCCGCATACGGCAACGGCCAGTCGTTTAAAATTACTTCTTCCCCTCTCAAATCTGCGCCCAAAGCCCGGTCGAGACACAACAACGCCCGCGCCGCGAGGCCGCGATGCCAGAGCGTGTGCGCGTATTCCAAACACGAAAAATAAAAGTCCTCGCCGCGCACCTCGGCGCGAAATGCGTGCAACGCCCGCCAATCCAGCTCCGGTCGAGCGGCGGGCAAATAAGGGCACGGCGGAAAGGTGTCAGGCATCGGCGCCAGATTCGGGCCGGGCGCGCGCGGGTCAACGCTGCGCACTGAGTGGAACTTTCGCTTGGCGACGCCTGTGCTTTGCGCGACAACCACAAGCCTGAAAGCCACCGCGTCCCAACCTTCCTCGCCGTCCGCCCGCGGCCCCACTGAGCCCGCGCCGGCTGATGCCGCGCACGCGATCAGTGGCTGGCGTCGGGTCGCGCTGTGGCCGCTGGCGTTGTTAATGAAACTTTGGGGTCGTTCCCTGCGCTTCGAGACCACGCCGGAAGATCTGCGTGCGTTCATGAAAAACGACGAGCCCGTCGCCATCGTGCTCTGGCACAATCGTCTTTTTCTCTCCGCGGAAATCGTACGGCGCTATCGTCAAGGCCGACCGGCGCATGCGCTGGTGAGCGCGAGCCAGGACGGAGCGTGGCTCAGCGCATTTTTTTCGCTCGCCGGGATGCGTACCGTTCGCGGATCCAGCAGCCGACTTGGGCGCGAGGCTGCCACGGCCCTTGTGGAGGTATTAAGAGCCGGTAATGACATAGGCATAACGCCCGACGGACCCCGCGGCCCCTGCTACGATTTCAAAGCGGGGGCACTCATAGTCACGCGGCGCACCCGCACGCCGCTGCTATTGATAGGAGCCGAATTTGAATCGGCGTGGCAACTGCGCTCATGGGACCGTTTTTACCTACCGAAACCATTTTCCCGCGTGCGGATGCGTTGCCGTCACGTACCGGCGACGGAGCTGCAAGATCGCGACGCGGCCACGGCGGCCGTTTCCGCGCAGCTGCACGAGATCAACCCTGATCGCATCAGCGCCGTGGGGTTAAACAAACCAGGTCTCTAAGTATTTTCTACCGCGACTCAAAACGTAGGTGTCGTGGCCAGTGTGTCGCCGGAAGCCACGGTGTAATCTTGGCCAGCGCTCCACGAGAGATCATTGACCAGAAACTTAAAAATGAGCGGGCGGGCGGATTCGGGCAATTGAAGTGACCAGCAGTTATCCGCGACGCAATTCAT
>CANFSZ010000113.1 GCA_947449835.1 Opitutia bacterium | reverse complement strand
GGCCTCTTTGCTCGTGATGCGGTTCCAATACCACTCCGCGTATTCGCCTTTCTGGCCGTAGGCGGGAACGGCGTAGACGCCCCAGTGAATGAAGACGCCGAACTTGGCGTCGAGAAACCACGCGGGCGTAGGGCGGGCGTCGAGCGAGGCCCAATTGGGTTCAAATTTTTTCGGCGCGACTTCGGCGGCGCGCAGCGCGGGCGTGAGAGAAACCAGTGCAAGAAGCGCGAAGGTGGCAACGAAACCGGGGCGAATGCGGGTGCGGAACAGGGACATAGTAGGGAAGGGGTTTTCGGGGGCGTGGTGAGCTTGGAAATCACGCGGGCGGGGCGCGAGGTTTTTACGGCACAGCTGCGGCGGTGATTATGGGGAGTTGACGGAGCGCGCTGAGAGCGCGGAGCTCGTCGGCGCGTAGCGCACGGTTGAAAACGGCGACGCCGCCGATCCAGCCGGTGAAACCGACGCCTCGGCCGCTGTGGATCACGCGGCCGATCGTGAACGGGCCGCCGGTGCCGTCGTTGGCGGGGGTGTAGAGGCGGTCGTGGGAAAACCACCACGGGTTTAGCCGGAGCGCGGCGAGGTCGCGGGCAGTTTCGACGAAGTTTCCGTCGGCGCCACGGCGCAGCGTGACCGCGATGCGCGTGTAGCGGAACTCGCGGAGCTCGACGCGTTCGTCGGTCGAAGAACTGAGGGTTTTCGTAGAAACAAGCTGATCCTCGGGCGGATTGTAAAATTGGTCCGGAGGAAACGCGGGGTCTTCGCCGGGTTGGAGGCCGGGCTCGCGGTGGAGGCGGCCTTGGAGCCACGCGTTATAGGCGGATTTGATGAGTGGGTCGGTTTTCGGATTTTCGAGCCAACGGTCGCCGGCGACGCCGTTGAGCCAGCCGGTAAGTTCATGCGTGGCGTGGTTGTAGGTCATCGCGAAGCATTGCCACGCGGCGTCGAGTACGGCGGCGGGCGAATCGGCGGGCACGGCGGGCGCGATGGCGGCGGAGTTGGCTTTGTGGAGAGCGTAGCGATTGAGGAAAGAGCTCGCGCCGTTTTCGGAGATGTGGCCGCAGGCGGCGCCGGTTTGGTTGAGGCCGGCAAAAAGGGCGTATTGGCGTTGGCCGCGTTCGATTTTTTTAATCGTGGCGGTCTCGGTTTGTTTCAGATCGGTGCCCTCATGCCAGATGCCCGCGAGGGCGTGATTGCCGCTCTCGCGGATGGCCCAGACGACGACAGTGACGGATTGGTTGGGGCCTTTGAGGTCGATGGGCGAGTCGTGCAGGCGGGCGCGCGGGACGAAGAGGAACGGGCGAAATGTGGTGTCGGTTTCCTGACGAATGCGAATCGCTTCGCCGAAGGGACCGCGGCCGAGCAAGGGGAAATCGGCATAGGTCGCTACGCGGCCTTCGCCCCAATAATCGTGGACGTAGTTGCCCGCCTAGAGGGCGAAGGGGTGGCTCGCGCCGACTGGGACGTGCGCGGTGAAGCGGCGCGCGCCGTCGGGTTCGCGTTGCACGAAATCCCAAAACGCCACGCAGCCAGGCGTCGCGGTGACGGCGTTGACGCGATCGGTGGCGGGCGAGGCCGCGAGTGTTGAAGCGATGAAAGCGCAGAAAATCAGCGCGGGCAGACGGGTGCGGCGCATCGGAAGCTCAACTCAATTGACGGGCGAGGACGGCCATCGTGTCGCGCTGGTAGCGCTCGACGACGGTGCGCGCGCGGGCGGCTTGGGCGCGGGCGGCGGCGGGGTCTTTAGCGAGCGCGAGCACGGCGGCGGGAACGCGTTGGGCTTGCTCGGGTTGATCGAGATCGAAGAGCCAGTCGCCGAGCCCGATGGTGCGCCACATGTCGCCTTTGGACGTTTGTTCGGCCCAGCGGCAAACGATGGCGGGGATGCCTTGGCCGATGCTCATGATCGGGCTGTGCATTTCGTGGCCAAAAAGACCGGCGCTGCGGCGATACGTGCTGAGGGCTTCGTCGGTGAGCCAGAATTTTTCCCGCCAGACGACGCGCGGTTTCACGTCGGCGGGGAGCTGGTCGTAGAGCATTTCCTTGCCGACGGCCATTTGGGTTTTGTCCTCGGGGCAGAGCATGATTTTCAGTTTCGTCTCGCGGACGACAGCGTTGATGGCGGCGAGGAGCGGAGCGTGGTCGGCGGCTTTCTTGGCCTCGTTATAGGCGTGACGTTTTTCGTCTTTGGGCGTGTTGCGGATCAGCCAATACGGCGTGTAGCGCAGCCGCGGGATGCAGCAAAGAAATTGGCCGGGCGCGAGGTCGTGCGCGGCGAGAAACGCATCGGCGGCGGAGTCGTTGGCGAGATCGCAGGCGAAGGCACCATCGGGCGCGAAATCGAGCAGCGGGGACGATAGATTTTGGCTACGTGCGAGGGCGAGCGAAGGTTCGTCGCGGAAAAAGACAAAGCGGGCGCCGGCGAAAACGGCGCGTTCCTCAGCCGTGGGCGGATTCGAGCCGTGGGTGATGCCGTAGACGCCGTAGGGCTTGCGGAGGTGTTTGGCGAAAGCCGCGACGTCTTTGGCGGCGACGAGCGATGGGCCGGAGCCGTGAAGGAGAAAATCGGTCCAAGCGAGCGCGTCGGCGAGATCGGGGTTGGAGGCGCGGCCATCAGCGCTGATGGTGCCTTTGACGATTTTCAACTGTGGGAAACGGCGGTGCTCCATCGCCATTACTTCCTCGGAGAGATCGGCGGAGGCCCAGAGGCGCACTTCGGCCGTCGGGAGATATTTTTCGATGAGGGCGAGGACGCCGGGTGTGTGGGCGATATCGCCGATGTTTACGATCTGCCACGAGGAGCGCAGGAGGATGCGCGGGGCGCGACCAGCGGCAGCGTTTTGGACAGCGCCTCGAAGCGCGGTGACGAGGGCGGCGGCCGAAGCAGAGGCGAGGAAGGTGCGGCGATTCATGGGGCGAGGGGGCTGAGTCTAGCTCAATCGAGCGCGGAGGCTAAGTCCAAGTCAGAACTACTGCGATTTAGGCTAAAATATTGCTGCGATTTTATGTGGTCGCGATCATCTCAATTTTGGAGACCGGACTAGCCCCCAAGATGGAAACGACCCAAGATTGAGTTTGGTTTAAGGTGTGTTTGAGTAGAGCGATGCGGCGTAATTTTTTCAGGAAGATTGTGTTGTTTTTGATTTTGGGTCTGGGGTTCGCGCTGCATGCTGCCGAGCCGCGCAATCTCTCGTCGCTTAAGGCTGAGATCGTGGCTTATGTGGATACGGGCGCTTATAGGACCGACCTCAAAGCGGCGGTGGCGCCGGCCCAGGCTTATATGCTTGAGCGCGTCGCGCGGCGTGAGCCCGGCGAACGGCTCGTGGTGGTGCTCGATATTGATGAGACCGCGCTCTCCAATATTTCCCATATGCGGGCGTTTGATTTCGGCTACTTGCCGGCAGAATGGGACGCGTGGGTCGCGCGCGGCGAGGCGCCCGCCATCGCGCCTGTGCGCGAGTTTTTTCAGGCGGCGCACGCGCTCGGAGTGGAGGTGATTTTTATCACGGGTCGAAGAGAACGTGATCGGCCGGGTACCGAAAAAAATTTGCGAGCCGAGGGTTTCGGCGACTACGCGGCGCTCTGGTTTAAACCGGACTCTGCCAAAATCACTACCGAGCAATTTAAAACTGAAACGCGCAAAAAAATCCAAGCCGCCGGCCGCGTCATCATCGCCAACGTGGGCGATCAGGAGAGCGATTTGGTGGGCGGCTTTGCGGAGCGGGCGTTTAAATTGCCAGCGCCTTTTTATGAGACCAAGTGAGTTGGGCGCGCGTTTCGGCGCAGCTCAATCGACCCAGCGGCCTGTGAGCAGAGTGGATTGCGGGGCTTGAGTAAGCGTGGGTTTACGGCGCTCGACCATGCTGGCGAGTCGATCGGCCGCCGCGGCGCCTATTAGTTCCGGGCGTTCGTCGATGCCGGCGATCTGCGCGGAGCGGCTCGGTAAGCGGCTGGTGCACACGAAGCGCACAGAGCCACGGAGCTTGCAGCGTAGTTGGGCGGCGCAGGTGCGCGCGGTGCTCAGTTGGCTCGTGATGATCACATCGGGTTTTTCCCGCGCGAACCAGGCGCGCAGCTCGGCTGGATTACTTTGGTGGCTGATGTAAGGCGGCACGAAATGCGCGGCCTCGTTGAGTCCGTGCCACGTGACGCCTGCGGTGAAACCGTGCTCGGTGCGTCGGTCGTGATCGGATGCGATCACCAGACCGAGGCGGCGGTGGCCTTGCTGCGTGAGCGTGCGGCACAACAAGAGCATGTTGGCAAAGTGGTGCGGCGTGACGCGGTGCGCCCCCGGTAGCGTCGCACTGGCGGAGGCGGCGACCACGCAAAATTGGCTCCAATCGAGTAGTTGCGTAAGATCAATCGGCGCGGCTTGCGGTAAAATCAAAATGCCTTCGACGCCGCGGCTTTTGAGCGTGCGTTGCAGACTGGGCCAATCCGCTGGGTTGGACGGAATATGCATGAGGTCAAAACCGTAGCCACGTTCGGCGAGGCGCGTTTTGGCGCCACGGCTGATCAGGCGATAATAGACTTCCGGGTCGTCGGCCTGACGCGTGGACAAGCCGACTATCAGGCTCTGGAAGCGCTGGGCGCGCCGGCCGCGGAGATGGTGCATGAGTTTCGCGATCTCCGGATCGGGCGTGTATCCATGTTCGCGGGCTAGTTGGACGATGCGTTGACGGGTGGCCTCGGCGATCCGGCCGCGGCCAACAATGGCGCGAGATACGGTCATGGAACTCACACCGGCCAAGGCCGCGATTTGGCGAAGGGTAGGGGGTGGCATGCATTTGCGTTACGTTAACGCATTAAAGGTGTCGAAAACATTATTAGAATCTTATTCCAT
This sequence comes from Opitutia bacterium, assembly GCA_947449835.1. Classification (GTDB taxonomy): domain Bacteria; phylum Verrucomicrobiota; class Verrucomicrobiia; order Opitutales; family Opitutaceae; genus Tous-C4FEB. The sequence goes on along the minus strand of CANFSZ010000113.1, from coordinate 545 downwards.
GTAGGTTCAGTTACCTCGCCGGGTTTTTTTAAACCCCGTTACCCCCGTCAGTCTTCTGATCGATATCTGCTTCGACTCTTCGTTTCCAACCTTACCGTTTTACCAAAACACCCTATGAACCTGCATCATTGCCCCTCACGTTTGTCGCTCATGAAGGCTCGGCGCTTTCTCAATCTTAACCGCATCGGTAGTTTCGCCGTTGTCGCTTTGGCTTTAAACTTGGCCCACGCCCAAGTCGCGCCAGCGCCCTCCGCCCCAGCCGCCCCGGAAACCACGGTCAAACTCTCGCCTTTCGAGGTGAACACCAGCCGCGATGAAGGCTTCGTGGCTTCCAGCGCCCTCGCGGGCGGCCGTCTTAACACCGATCTCAAGGACACGCCCGTCGCTTACTCGGTCCTGACCAAAGAATTTCTCGACGCCTTCAACATCACCGATCTCACGCAAGCCATGGAGTGGTCCGTGAACACCACGTACAATCCCGGCAACAACGTCGACCAAGGCTTCGGTTTCTCGCCCGCGCTCAACATCACGATCCGCGGCGCCGC
>CANFSZ010000112.1 GCA_947449835.1 Opitutia bacterium | reverse complement strand
GACGAAGCCACCCGCGCCACCGGCTTTCTCCAAACGCGCTTCGACGCCGCGCCCGGCACCGCCCCTCGCCGCTTGCTCTGGGGCGACAAAAATTACCGCTACGTCGCCCGCGCCAAAGACGCCGACGTCCTCCTCGTTTCCGCCTCCCGCTTCGACGAGTTCCCCGATTACCAGACCACCGATGCCCGTTTCACCACACCCGCCAAAGTCACTGCCGGCGGCGCGCAACTCGCGCCCTTCGCGTGGGGCCGCGCCGAAATCGTGCCGTTCCGCAACGCCGATGGCGTGCCCCTCAGCGCCGCGCTCTACGTGCCGCCCGGTTTCGATCGCACGAAAAAATATCCGCTCATGGTCTACATCTACGAGCGCCTCTCGCAGGACGTACACACGTTCAAGCCGCCGATGCCCAGCCACAACATCAACTTCCCGCTCTACGCTAGCAACGGCTACCTCATCCTCACGCCCGACATCGTTTACACCGAGGGCCAGCCCGGCCAGAGCGCGTTAAAAAGCGTGCTCCCCGCCATCGAGAGCCTCGTGCGCCAAGGCTTCGTCGATGAAAACGCCATCGGCATCTCCGGCCATTCTTGGGGCGGCTATCAAATCGCCTACATGGTCACGCAGACGACGCGTTTCCGCGCCGCCGAATCCGGCGCGCCCGTCGGCAACATGACCAGCGCCTACTCCGGCATCCGCTGGGGCTCCGGCCTGCCGCGCCAGTTTCAATACGAGAAAACCCAGAGCCGCCTCGGCCGCCCGCTCGCCGAGGCCCCGCAACTTTACCTGGAGAACTCTCCCGTCTTCCAAGTCCAACGCATCCAGACGCCGCTGCTGATTCTGCACAACGACGCCGACGACGCCGTACCATGGTATCAAGGCATCGAGCTCTTCCTCGCGCTGCGTCGCTACAACAAACCCGCCTGGCTCTGGAGCTACAACGGCGAGTTCCACCACCTTCGCCGCCGCGCCGATGCGAAAGATTTCGCCCGCCGCGCTTGGCAATTTTTTGACCACTACCTCCGCGGGGCACCGGCTCCCGAGTGGATGGAAAAAGGTGTCTCCTACATCGAACGCGACGAGGAAAAACTCCGCTTCAACCCTGCAAAGTAAATCCAACGGCTCGCCCGAGTGATTACATCTGCCGCGCTTTTAACATCAGCCGCATGGCTCCCTTTCACCCCACCCAGCGCGACTCGCGCCTGTGTCTGATCGCCGCGTACGCCCTGACGATACTTTGGGGCGCGCTTTACGCCGGCTTCGCCCATGGAGCACTTTGCGACGAGCCCGGACACCTCGGCGTGCTCTACCACTTCGCCGAACATAAACCAGGCTGGCCCGATCACCTCACCACTCCGCCCGGCTATCACCTCGTCGCCCTCGCTCTCGGCGGCGGCCAACCTTCTCTCACGGCGGCCCGCCTCACGAGCACGCTCTTCGCCCTGGTCGGCCTCACCGCCTTCGCCGGCGCGTGGCGACGCCTCCACGCGCAACCCGCCGGCCCCGCCACGCTGCTCTTCGCGCTGCTGCCCATTTTCCAGCCGTTCACCGGCCTCGCCTACAACGATGTCCCCGCCCTCGCCCTCCTGCTCTGCGCTTTCTGGGCGCAACTCACTGATCGTTTACAGACGGCGACGCTTGCCGTCGTGCTCGCCTGCCTCGTCCGCCAAACCAATCTGATCTGGATTCCGTTTCTCATACTCTGGGAAATCCAACGTGCGCCACGGCCAGCCGGCCAAACGCTAGCCCAGCACGCCGTCACGATCGCGTTCACGCGCACCCGCGGCTACGTCATCACCTTAGTCGCCGCCGCGGCACTCATCCTTTACGCGGGCCGGCTGACTCCCGGCACCGCCAACCGCAACGACCTGCACCCCAATCCCGCTGCCTTCACCTTCGCCGCTCTTTTATTGGTCGCGCTCGGGCTGCCCGTCTGGCTCGCGCACGTTCGCTCGGCGGGGGCGCGCGGGATCGCGTTCGCTCGCGTTCGCTCGGCTCGCACGACGGCAGGTTTCATCGCAGGAGCCGCTCTGATCGCTGGTTTCGCCGCCACGTACACCAACCCGCACGAATGGAACCGCGAGCTTTGGTGGGAAGGCGTGCGCTTCACGCTGCTGCGCAATTGGCCGCTGATTTATATCGAGAGGATGCCGGCACTTCGCATCGTCGCGGGATGCGGCGTGATCTTGGCGGTGGCGGCGGGCGCGCAGCTTTGTCGCACCTCCGCGCATGGTCGCATGCTCGCGCTCAGCCTATTGTTTAGCGCGGCGTTGATCGGTAGCAATTTTCTAGTCGATCCGCGCTACTACCTGACGCCGGCGGCGTTTTTGCTCCTTTTGATTCGTCCGGCGCGGCGCGATTTTTTTCTATTGGGGGGATGGTGGCTCTTGATCGCGTTGGTGCACGATCCCTTCATCCTCACCGGGCTGTCGTTATGGTGAAATTGAGCGCCGGGCTTGCTCCCTGCGCGGCGACCTGAATCAGTCTTGGTTCAATGATTTCTGCTTCGTCAGCCCCCGTGGACTCCGCCGCGCCCCGCTGGCTCATGCCGCTCGTACTCACCGTTGCCACGGTCGCGTTTCTGCCGTCACTCAACATGGGGTTTCTGGGCGATGATTTCGTCTACGTGGCCCGTTTTTTTCATCTGCCTTTTTCGGCTTGGCCGCCGCTTTTCACGCACGAATGGTCGGCCGGAATTTGGGGGCAACCGTTGAAGGAACTCAGGCCGTTTGCCGCGCTTTCGTTTATGGTGGATGCGCGCCTGTGGGGCGGCTGGGCGCCCGGGCATCGTTTAACGAATATCGCGCTGCACCTCGTGGCTACGGTGGGCGTCGTCCGCCTCGCTTGGCGCTACTCGGGCGGGCAACGTAACGCCGCGCTCATCGCCGGCTTGGTGTTCGCCGTGCACCCGGCGCATGCTGAGACGGTCGCTTGGATCACGGGTCGAGCGGATCTTTTGGGCACCGCTGCGGCGCTCATGTTTTGGGTGGCCGCCGAGAATTTCTCTGCGCACGCGCAGCGGCGAGCCTGGGTGTGGGCGTTGGCGGCGCTGGGTATCGGCGTGTTCACCAAAGAATTTTGTCTCACGGTACCGCTTCTGCTGGTCCTGCGCTGGGCGCTGCTCGATCCACGCGCCGAACGCGCGGTCTGGCGGCGGCGCGCGCAGCTTTTCGGCGGCGCTCTGAGCGTGGTCGCGGTCTATGCTTTGGCGCGCTACGCCGCGTTTGGCCGCGATACGGGGAATGGATTTTTTGGCTGGAACGACGGGCCGGCTTGGAATCGCCAAGCGGGCTACTGGGGTTGGATCGTGCCGATTTTACCCTTCACCACCGTTCACGAATGGGCCGCGCCGCCCGGGCTGGGCACGCTGCGTACGCTCTGGATCAGCGGGGCCACGCTCACACTCACGGCGCTCGCGCTGGCGATTCGTCGGGGTCACGCCGGAGCCGCGCGGGTGTTATTTTTTGGTGGTTTCTGGTGGTTTGCGACCACCGTGGGATTGTTCGTCGTCGTTTATTTTTCTCCGCGGCACCTCTATTTGCCGTCGGCTGGAGTCGCTCTCGGAGTGGGTCTGGCGCTGGGGGTTGGGCGCGGGCGGGCCGTGATCGCGAGCGGTATTTTGCTGTGGTGCGCGGGCGCCCATGTGGCCGCGGTGCGGCCTTGGATTGAAGCCGGCGCGCGCTCCCGCGAGGCGATCGCCGCGATCGACCGCGATCTGGCCGGGGCCGACGCTCACACGCTCGCGCTCGTCTCGGTTCCGGAGACCTACGGCCCGATCTGGCTTTGGGCTTGGTCATGCCCGCAAGCCCTCGGCGCGCCGTTTCTGCGCCATCCGTTGCCAGCCGAGCGCGTGATCGAACGTCCGATCAATTATTTCAACGGCGACCACTGGGCCAAAGCCCGCCAACCCGCGGCGATGCTGCGGGCCGCGAGTTCGGCGGCGGTGTTACTCGTCGATGCGGATGGCTCGATTCGCCACCGCCTCGTGCCTGGGCCGGAACTACAGGCGCACGCGGCCGCCTTGCCCGCTCCGGGACTCACCGGCGACAACCTCACGACGTTTATCGAATCGTTCTTTGCCCGATGAATCCCGAACGACCCGAGCTCTCAGTCATCATCCCGTTTTACAACGAGGCCCCGAACGTCGCACCGCTCCTCGTCGAACTGCGCGAAGCCCTGGAGCCGCTCGGGCTCGTGGTCGAAATATTGCTGATTAACGACGGCAGCTCCGACGGCACCGCGGCCGCTCTCACCGAGGCCGCCGCAGTTTGGCCGGCCGTCCGGGTCGAACATTTTCCGCGCAACCGGGGTCAAGCGGCCGCCTTGTGGTGGGGATTTCAAAACGCCCGCGGCACGTGGTTCGCCATGCTCGATGGCGACGGCCAAAATCCTCCGGCGGAATTGGCCCGCCTGTGGCCCGAGCGGCACACCGCCGATATGCTGGCTGGGGCGCGCCGCCAGCGCCGCGACTCTAGGCTCCGCCGCGCCATGTCGCGCATCGCCAACGCCACCCGCCGGAGCCTGCTCCGCGACGGCGTGAGTGACACGGGGTGTTCGTTAAAACTTTTCCGCCGAGAGGTCGCGGCCTCGTTTTTCCCGATTCGCACGTTGTACTCGTTTCTGCCGGCCTTCGCCGTGGCGGGCGGCTGGACGGTGCGCGAGATCCCTGTCCAACACCGTGCGCGGCAAGCGGGCGTATCGCATTACGGTCTGCGCGCCATGGCGATTTTACCGCTGCTGGATTTGCTCGCGCTGATTTGGCTGCGCCGGCGCCAGATCCGCCGCTGAGTCGCGCGCGCGTCTCGGAGTCTGCGTCGGGGCATAAAAAAAGCCGCGTGAAACTTCACGCGGCTGGGAATGCTAAAGCGGACAGTGCTTAGAACTTGGTGCCGACCATCGCGTTGATGAGGCGCGGGGCGCCCCAGCCGCCGTCCACGCCTTCACGATAAGAGCGATCGGCGATGTTTTTGACGGAGACGGAGGCTGACCAGTTTTTGTTGGCGAACTTGAAGCGACGGCCGACGCCGGCTTCGAAGACGACGAAGCTGGGACGAAGTGCGATGTTGTCTAAGCTCAGTCCGATGCCGTCAGGCGAGACGCGCGCATCGGAGCTGGCGCGCATACCGCCCGTGAAATAATAACCCTTATAATCGCCTGATTTGATATCATAGCGCGACCAGAGAGTGACGTAATCCTTGGGCACGCCACCGAGCGGGAGTCCGACTTGAGCGGGCGTGGAGGATTGCGTGATTTCGTTTTGGATATCGTGCGAATAACCCAGCATGAGCGACCAGCTATCGGTCAGGGAGAAATTGAAATCAGCTTCGATACCCTTGGATTCGGCGGTGTTGTTGTAAATATACCAAGGTGCCGTGCCGAGGGCGTTTTGCTTGGCGTTATCCGTGGCGGCCAAGTGGTCGCGCCGCGTGATGTTGTAACTCAGGGTGCCGCTCACGCGACCGTCCATCCACGTGGTCTTGATACCGATATCAATCCCGAGGTCATCGATCGGATCGACGGGTTTACCGGAGAAATCGGCGCCGCCAGCAAATTCCGTG
>CANFSZ010000111.1 GCA_947449835.1 Opitutia bacterium | reverse complement strand
TTACCCGCAGATCGACCGCACGCAACTTTTCGATCTCGCAAACGATCCCGACGAAATTCACGACCTCGCCGCGTTACACGAACACGCCGCGCGCGTCGCCACGATGACGCAGACGCTCGCCACTGAATTAAATCAACTCGACGATCCCGCGCCCTTCACCGTGGCGACACCCCGCCCCGCCGCTTGGACTCCACCCCAGCGCTGAGTCCGCTCACACGAGCGACACGCCCTTGGGCTCGCGCACGACGACGGTGCCCGCGATTTTATCGTGCCACGACTGCCGATCCGTCGCGAAGGCCACGCGTAAAAAACCCAGCGCGAAGACGACCAAGGACAGAAAACATCCCAGCGCACGCGCGACCACCGTCGGCCAATCCAGTGACCGATCATCGAGCCGCACCACGCGCAGCCCGCACACAATTCCACCGATCGTTGTGCCTTTGAGTTTCCACATCACCGCGCCGTAAGCCGCAAGCGCCGGCAAAATAAACGCTCCGGCGCCCGTCGGTCCGCAGATCATCGCGACCAAAATCAGATCGATGAACATCGCCGCCATGCGTATCCAAAAACCCGCCCGCGGTAAGGCACTTGCCGGCGAGATCGAACCGATCAACGGCGACACAAAATCAGCCTCGGACACGGGCACCGCCGCAGTTGCCATCGGCTCGGCCGCAACACTACCCGCAGCCACGAACGGCGGCGCAACCGGAGCGACGGACGCAGCAGTCGTTTCTGTTTTCTTTTTTACGGATAACAACGTCGCCACCGAGCACCCCAAACCCAGCACACTCATCATCAAGGCGGCGAGCAACCCGATCACGGGCACGTGATAAATCAGCCCGAAAATCAAACTGCCGACCAAAACGGCGACGACCAGCGAACCCCGCTGAGGCAACAGCCGACGCCCGACCAAGCCATGAATCGCCGCTTGCCCAAACAGCGCCGCAAAAATGATCGTCAACGGCAAAACCAGTAGCGCCACCGGAATACCGATGATCGTGACGCAAAGTAGCAGAAAGAAAAAAGGCAGCGCCAATAGAGTTAGAAACGCGGAAAGCAGAACAACAGCGGGACGTTCCACCAACACTTCCTCCGTACGGCGTAGGCCACTAGGAAACACGAGCGCGAACAGCGCATAAAACCCGAGGGCGGCGAACGAGAGTTTTAGCAACCAACCCAATCCGCGACCCACGCCGAGCAAGGCGCCGTGACTGAGCGCATGTGTCCACCACGCTTGCAACGACTCTGGTGAATGGAGCTTACTACCGAAATCTTCCTTTGTAATTTTGCCGAGTACGATCGCACCAGGATCGCGCTGCAGTTCGCCGGCCAACACATTTACCTTACCTTCCACGACTGCATTGGGGCCGAGTTTAATATTACCCATGACGGCGGTGACATCGCCCAGCACGATGCCGTCGATCACGACATCACCCATCACTGCGACGAGGTTACCTTCGATTTTCTCGCCCGCAGCGACGTGGATATCGTCGGCAATTTTAACCCTATCCTCCGATTTATTTTGGGTGATGCTGACCGAATAGCTCGCAGACTCAGGCGGCGTACCGATCGCCCGTAAGGTAGATTTTTCAACTGCGGGTACTGCAGGTTCCTGCGCGCGCAGCGCTAACGCCCACAGCAAAAACGAAACGCTGAGCAGGCCGACTTTCAGGAATCGAGAAGAGGTTTTCATAAACATCGATGGAGTTTTAAAATTAAAAATTAGAAGCGCGGCGCGTTGAAGGTGCGATAAGCCGCGGCGCCCACGCCAATCAGCAACCCGTACGCTGCACCCAACATCGCCAGACTTCCGTAAACCCAGAGAGGCGGAACGGCGCGCCAAAGCGTGAGAGCGGCGCTGAAACCAGCTACCATCCCATCGGCAGCGCGAGCCACGCCAGTAAACTGCTCGGCGAAACGGGCCGCGAAGTGGTGCGCGGGGGATTGGAAAAAAACACTTACCCCAACCACAAGCGCCGCCGCCACAGCGGCCGAGGCGACCAGGAACGCGATACGGATCGGCGCAGGCCAAAACGCATACGATTGCTGCCACCAAGGAAGCGCGGCGCGACGTGCGAGCTCCGCCCACACGCGGGATTCTAGGGCAACGGGGGCGCGACGCGGCGGTTGTTCACGCAGCACGCGGGAGACGAAGGGTTCATGCGGATCAATCGGGGAATTTGCAGGAGGGTTCATGACGTAATGCGGCAATCAGGGAAGCAAGGTTTCGGCGGCGGGGCCGTCGGCGCGGAGTAGAATTTTGGCGAGCGCGGCGCGGGCGCGGAGGATATCGGTTTTAATTTTGGCCAGCGACACACCGAGTTTTTGGGCGATCTCGTCGTAGGGCATCGCTTCGAAATGATAGAGAACCAGCGGGACGCGTTGATGGGCGGGGAGTTCATCAAGGGCGCGTTCGACGAGGACGCGGCGTTCGTCGGCGTCCATGGCGTTGAAAAAAGCATCCGGCGCGGCGAAGTCGATTTCGGGGGCCGCGGAAGCATCGTCAGAATCATCCCGACGCAGCTCGGAGAAAAAACGCCAGCGATTGCGATAACGCGTGAGATGATTGAGCGAAAGGTTGGTCGCGACCGTCTTCAACCAACCCCCGGCGGTGGGGCTGGCGCTCAGCATATCAAAGTGCTGGTAGGCCTTTAGGAAAACCTCCTGCGCAATATCTTCGGCGTGCGTCGCATTGCCAGTGATACGGGCCGCCGTGCTGAAGACCATGTCTTGGTAATCGCGCATGAACGTGGTGAAGTCGTTCGGGGGGATTAGGCCCGGGAGTGAAGTTGGCACGGGAGGTTCATCGTTCATGTGCACAACACCGTGGTGCGGCGAAAAGTCGCAGAAATCTAACTAGGGCGGCTCGGGCTGGAGCGCGAGCGCCAAGACGCAGCTTAGCGCGAGGCGTCAGATTGGGCGAAACCGACGCGCTTAAAAATCAATGGTCTTCATCGTCCCGATTTGGACGCCGAAGCGGTCGCCGTAGGGCTTCACGCGCTTAAACTCGGTGTGCGTGGCCTCGTAGCTGCGCCCACCGGGCACAAAGAGAATCGAATACAAACCCGTGCCGCGCAACGCGACCGGGGCCGGGGCAAATTTGGGGTCAACGCGGGCGAAATCAATCGAACCTTCCCCTGATTTAATTTTTACGACGAGCACGGCACGCATGGGTTCGCGCAACGTCGCTTCGATGCGCTCAAAAGTACGCGTTGTTTTATCGACGCGGGCGAGGACGCGAAATTTTTCAGGCGGCAAGCGTTTGTTGCCCTCTTTTTTGAGCGGGACTTCGAAGGTGATCGTTTTCTCGTCTTCGCTAGCTAAGGTCGCGCGCTCGAGGTCCATGAGTTCACCGAGCGATTGGCGATTGCCTTCGGTGCTATCGGAGCCTTCGCGTTCGGCCTTTTCGATGCGTTCGCCGCGTTTTTCGCCGCGACGACGATATTTTCTGAGATCGCCGGCATCGGGCTCACGCCCGTCGATAAGCAGTGGGGTATATTGTTCAGCGTAGGGTTTGGATGGATCGAAACGCACGACCGAGCGCTTAATCACTTTACCTTTTCCGTCCTGCTCGACGGAGGTCTGCGTATAAGCCCAACGGTCCGTATCGCGCAGGGTGTGCTGTAGGGCGTCACCGAGCAACGCGGGGACTTCGGATCGGCTGACAAGGGCCGAGCAGACAAAAATTAAAATGCAGAACGCGCGAGGCATAGACGGCTCAAACCATGCGTGTTCGATGGGTTTCGGCAAGTGTGGTTCGAAGTAGCGATCTTGAAATCATGCAACGGTTACATTTTAACGGCTCCGTCAGCGGAGCTACAACCCGCAGGCATACCCCTACCCCATGTCTCTCGGCATTCGTCATGTCGCCCTGAAAACGGGCCTTTCCGTAGCCACGATCTCGCGGGCTCTGCGTGGGCTAGAAACGGTCCACCCTAAAACGCGGCTTCTGGTCGAAAAAGCGGCCAAGGCGATAGGTTATCGGCGCGAACCGCTGGTTGGCGCGGTGCTCTCCAGCGTGCGGCGCGCGAACCAAAATCACTTTGTCGGTAATCTCGCGGTACTCGATGTGCATCCGCCGGGGCGACCGCAGCGGCTGAGTTTTCACCAAGCGATTTTGGATGGAGCCAAGCGACGTGCGCGCGAACTCGGTTTTGCGCTGGATGTGTTCGATCTCGGGGCGGAAGGACTCAGTCTTGCGGCAGTGCTGCGCATGTTACGCGCGCGCAGTGTGCTGGGAATCGTCGTGTTTCATGAAGGACGGGCGATGGAGCTAGAGAGTTTTCCGTGGGACGAATTTTCTGTCGTTGAGCTCGACCATGGCGCGGTGCGCCAGGCGCTCCATTGCGTGTGTCCAGACCACCACAACACCTTCACGCAAGCGCTCGAACGGTTGGAGCAACTCGGCTATCGGTGCCCCGGGCTTTTTATCGAAAAGCACAAAGATGCCCGATTAAAATTTAAATGGTTGGGCACGTTTCTAGGTTATCAAGCGACGCATCCGGCGCTGGGTCGCGTACCGGTGCTCAGCAAAAAAATCATCACGCCTAAAGATTTTCGCTCATGGAACGAGCGCTATCAACCGGACGTGCTGATTGGCCACAAAGACACTATTGTGCCCTGGTTAAATACTCCACGTTCGGGGAAAACTCCTGCGCAGGGATTTTTTAATCTCAATTGGAACGAGCGGAGCGTGCCCTGCGCCGGCATCAATCACCGCCCGGACCTGCTGGGGTCGATGACCGTCGAATCCGTCGTCGCTCAAATCCATCGACATGAACGCGGTATACCGAGCGTACCAAAGACGATCATGATCAGCGGAGAATGGTGCGACGGTCCTTCGCTCCGGCGGATTAGCTAAAAATAAAAAAGCCGCCCTCGTAGCCAGGAGCGGCTTTTACTTTCGGCCGGATCACATGCGGCAGATCAACAATTCGCGTTCGTAGATCATTTCCTTCGGCAGGTGCGAGTGGAGATCGAGGAAGAGTTCTTCGTGACCCAGCACTTCGGCGCGCCAAGCGGCGCGGTCAAAGGCCTGAAGTTCTTCGAATTTTTCCTCGGAGAAATTTAGCCCCGTCCAATCGATATCTTTATAACGCGGCACCCAGCCGATGGGTGTCTCCTTGGCGCGGCCACCGGCGCGGACGCGATCGCAGATCCATTTGAGAACGCGCATGTTTTCGGAAAAACCGGGCCAGATGAATTTACCTTCTTTGTCTTTGCGGAACCAATTCACGTGGAAGATGCGCGGGGTCTCGGTGAGATTGCGCTGCATGTTCATCCAGTGGCGGAAGTAATCGGCCATATTGTAGCCGCAGAACGGCAACATCGCCATCGGGTCGCGGCGGACTTTACCAATCGTGCCCGCGGCCGCGGCGGTCATTTCGGAGCCCATGGTGGCGCCGACGTAGACGCCGCTCGACCAGTTGAACGCTTGATAGACCAACGGCATCGTCGTGGCGCGACGGCCTCCGAAGATGAAGGCGCTGATCGGCACGCCTTCGGGTTTTTCCCAGTCGGGGTCGATCGTGGGGCATTGTTTCGCGGGCGCGGTGAAACGAGAATTGGGGTGCGCGGCTTTGACGCCTTTTTCTTTGGCGAGCGCAGGCGTCCAGTCGTT
>CANFSZ010000110.1 GCA_947449835.1 Opitutia bacterium | reverse complement strand
CGCAACAAACCGTCTTTCAACTACAGCGTTTCTTTCCTCATGAAGGACGCCGAGCGCGCCTTCTTGCGCGAAACACCTGGCCCAGGCTGGGGCGAAAAAACCTACAAAATTCACCCCGGCTTCGATATCTCGGCGATTGTGCCGGTGAGCAAAAATTTTGGTTTCACGTTTTCCGCCGGTTACTCGATGCAATACACGCCGCAGAGTAACCAAGCGCCGCAGTGGCGCGGGGCCGCCGCCGTCACCAACGTCGCCTCCAATCTCAACACCGGTCTCCCCGACACCACGCCCGATAAGCCCTATCTTACGAATTACTCCTGGCGCGACTCCGGCAAAGACACCACGCGCTACTCCATTGCCACCACGATCGATTGGCGCTTCGCCCCGCGTGATCGGCTCTCGTTTGGTTTTTCCTACGCCTATCTCCGCGAGCATTTCGCGACGCGCACGCAGAATATCATCATCAACCGCGTCGCTCCTGGCGACTGGGGTCCGACGTTTACCAACGGCGTCGCGAGCACCTTCCCCACCACCGGCACCGCCATCAACGCCGGCCAAATCGAACTCGTAAACAACGGCCGTATCCGTCCCGGCCGCACGATCATGCCCACGCTCACGTGGCGCCACGACGGGCCGCTTTGGAAACTAGAATCCGGCGTTTCCTATTCCACCTCGCGCATTCATTACCAAGACATCGACGACGGCGCTTTCAACAGCTTCATCGGCCGCCGCACCAACGTGACGATCCGCTTCGACGATATTTTTTATCTGCGCCCGAGCACGATCACGATCACCGATCCCTCCGGCAAACGCGTCGATCCCTCCGATCTCAGCAACTACTCCATCGTCTCCGCCAACAGCATCCGCCAAAAAGCCTACGAGACCCGCCGCCAAGCCTATGGCAACGCCCGCCGCGATTTTGTCGTCCGCGACATCCCGATCTCGCTCAAAAGTGGGCTCGATGTTCGCACTGTCCTTCGTGACCGCCGTGGCACCTCGGGCGAACTTTATAATTACGTCGGCGCCGACGGCCGCGCCAGCACCACGCCCACCACGCAAGCCGGCTTGATCAACGACGACAGCCCCATGCCGTTTTTCGACAACGTCTACTCGACGCGCGTCCCCGATTTCGGCCTCCCCAAGCAGCAACAAGTGGACAACGGCAAACTCTGGCAGGGCTACAAAGCGAATCCCAACTACTGGACCCGCAGCCCCACCGCCGACTACACCAACGAGACCAACAACTCCAACCGCGTCGAAGAAATCATTTCCTCCGGCTATTTCCGCGCCGACGCCGCCTTCTTTAGCAATCGCCTCAAAGTCACCACCGGCGTCCGGGCCGAACAGACCAATATCAACGCCCAAGGCGTGCTCAATGACCCCACGCGTAATTTCCAACGCAACGCCGCGGGCGTCGTCCTCAAAGATGCCGCCGGCACGCCGCTGCCCATTATCAACAGCACCACCGACGCCCTCGGCGCGCTCAAGCTCACGCTCGTCGATCGCGGCTACACCGCGAAGAAAGAATTCCTCCGTCTCTTCCCGAGCCTCAATCTCAACTACAATCTCACGGAAAATTGGATCATCCGCGGCGCTTACTACCAAACCGTCGGCCGGCCCGAATTCACCAACTACGTCAGCGGTGTCACGTTGCCCAACACCGAGCTGCTACCCAGCGCCTCCAACCGCATCACGCTCGGCAACGTCAACCTCAAGGCCTGGCAGGCCGAGAGCTACGTCGCGCGCCTCGAGTATTACTTCGCCCAAGGCGGCCAAATTTCCATCGGCGGCTTCATTCGTGATTACAAAAACGCCTTCGTCGCCACGGTCACGCGTCCCACCGAAGAATTCCTCGCGACCTACGCCCTAGATCCCGACACCTACGGCGACTACGACGTTTCGACCAATTACAACAACCCGAACAACGTCCGCATGCACGGCCTCGAGTTTGATTACCAACAACCGCTCACTTTCTTGCCGTATTGGGCTCGCGGCATGCGTTTCTTCTTCAACGCCAGTTCGCAGCGCGCAAAGGAATCCTACGACCAGTTCATGGACATGAATCCCTTCGTCGCGAATTACGGCCTCAGTCTCACGCGGCCCAAGTGGAATATCCGCATCAACGAAAACTACCGCGGCATCCAGCGCCGCGCCGCCGTCACGGGCCGCAGCATCGAACCCGGCACTTACAACTACCGCACCAAGCGTCTCTACATCGACATCAGCGCCGAATATTTTCTCACCAAAAAACTCGGCGGCTTTATCGCCCTGCGCAATTTCAACGGCGCCACCGAAGATCAAAAAACTTACGGCCCCAGCACGCCGCTCTACGCGAAATTTCGCCAGCGCGACGATTACGGCGGCTCGCTTTGGACCGCCGGCATCAAGGGCTCGTTCTAAAAATAAGCCTCATTTTTTTCATGTCGCTCTCGCCTCGTCTTCGCGCCGGCTGCGCGCTCGGTTTAACGCTGTTGGCCCTTGCGCTTAAGCCCGCGCCCGTTCGCGCTGCGGACGCCGTGCCGCGTTGGTTTAAGGGCAACCTCCACACGCATTCGCTGTGGAGTGATGGCGACGATTACCCCGAGATGATCACCGACCGCTACAAGCGCGCCGGCTATCACTTCCTCGCGATGTCCGACCACAACATCATGCCCGAGGGCCAGCGCTGGTTTGCGCTCAAGCCCCCCGCCGTCGTCGCCGGCAAACTCGAGCAACGCGGCGGCGGCGCGATGCTGGATAACTACGTCGCGCGCTTCGGCGCCGATTGGGTTGAGCAACGCACGACCGCCGCCGGAGCCCGCGAAGTTCGCCTCAAACCGCTCGCGGAATATCGCCCGCTTTTCGAGGAGCCTGGTCGTTTTCTGATGATTCCGAGTATGGAAGTCACCTCGAGTTGGAAGCGCCCCAAGACCGCGACCACGCCCGAGCAAACGGGTCCGGTCCACATGAATTTCACGAACCCGCGTGCGCTCATCGCGCCCGTCGCCGCCGACAACGCCCTCGAAATCATGCAGCGCTCCGTCGCTGCCGTCCTGGCGCGACGCGAGGCGACCGGTCAGCCGATGTTTATCCACCTCAATCACCCGAATTTCGTCTGGGGCGTGACGGCGGAAGAGTTGATGCAGGTGCACCACGAGAAATTTTTCGAAGTCTACAACGGCCACCCTGGCGTGCATAACGCCGGCGACGCGGCGCACTTGAGCACCGAGGAAATCTGGGACGTCGTCCTCACGCGCCGGCTCGCCGAATTGAAACTCGGTGTGATGTACGGCATCGGCGTCGACGATTCGCACCACTATCAAGAACTCATGCTCGGTAAGAGTAACTCCGGCCGCGGCTGGGTGATGGTGCGCGCGCGCCACCTTACGCCCGAGTCGATCGTGTTGGCGATGGAAGCCGGCGATTTTTACGCGTCATCCGGCGTCACGCTCCACGACGTGACGCGCTCGGCCACGACGCTCGCGCTGGAGATTCAACCCGAGCCCGGCGTGACCTATGTGACGCAGTTCATCGGGACGCGGCGCGGCTACGACCCCACGCGGCAGTTGCTCGAGCCGCGTGACGGTGAAGCGGGTGCGAAGAAAACGCTCCCGCATCACCGCTACAGCAAAGACGTGGGCGCCGTGCTCGCCGAAGTGAAAGGCCCGACGGCGGTGTACACGTTGCGCGGCGACGAGATTTACGTGCGCGCGCGCGTGATTTCCTCGAAGGCGAAAGCTAACGGCAGCGTCGCCAAGGAATTCGAGATGGCCTGGACGCAGCCGCTGGTGCACGCGGCGAAGTGACCGCGGGCACGTTTTTATCGGCTCAGGATTTGGCGGGCGGCTTGGGCTTCGTGGTCATCTCGAAGTCGTCGCTACGAAAAGGCGTCACAGGCAGACCGTCGTCGGAGAAGAGATTGCAGACGGGGTTGTCCGCCCAAGCGTAGCGCACGGCGATGGGCGCGGCGACGGCGGCGCAGGTGACTTCGACTTGGTTGGGGGCGACGATTTTGGCGGTGGCGTTGCGCCAGACTTTATCGGCGCCGCAGACGGTGAAGCCGCGGGCTTCGGCGACGTCGAATGCGCGGAGTTTGCTCCCGAAACAGTCGAGCGTGACCGTGATTTTATCGCCCGCGACGGTGTGGCTTTGATATTCGGGGCTGCGGTAGGGCAGTTTCATCCCGTAATCTTTGACGAGCGCCCAGCGCACGAGGCGGGCGGCGACATCGTGTTTGTTGCGCGGGTGGATGTCTTTGCCTTCGCCGAGATCGATGATGACGGCTTGGCCGGTGCGAGGGAGGCGTTGGGTCTTGGTCTGCGTCTCGCGAAGTTCGGCCCAAGCGCTTTCGGTGGGCTCCGTTTTTTCGGCCATGTAGTCGGCGAGCTGGACCCAGTAGAACGAGAAATCGCCCTGGCCCCATTCTTTGCGCCATTGCTCGATGAGAAACGGAAACAAGTTCGCGTGATCGTAGGCGCGAGAGGCGTTGGACTCGCCTTGATACCAGATGACGCCCTTCAAGCCATAGCCGAGCGTGGGGTGGACCATGGCGGCGAAGATATTACCGGGGCGGGAATTGCCGGTGAGCCAGGCTTCGGGCGATTGCGGGGCGGCGGGCGCGGTTTTGCCGGCGGCTTTGGCTTTTTCGGCGGTGACTTTCCATTTGGCGAGGGCGGCTTCGTGTTCGGCTTTGGCTTTGCCGGAGACGATGTCTGCTTCGCGTTGGCGCATGAAGCCCATGTGAGTCTGGAAGCGCGGATCGGCCTCGATCGTCTCGCGGCGGATCCAGGCTTCGGCGGCCGAGCCACCCCACGAGTTGTCGATCAGGCCGACGGGGACGCCGAGGATTTCGTGCAAGTAGCGGCCGTAGAGAAAACCGACGGCGCTGAACTTGCTCGCGGTTTCCGGTGTGGCGGCGCGCCATTGGCCTTTGAAATCGGTCTTCAATTCCTGGGAACCGGTGGTGGGGACGGAGATCAGGCGGAGCTGAGGGAATTTTGAGGCGGCCGCTTCGAGATCGCCGTTCCAATCGCTGGCGAGCTTGAAGCCCATGTTGGATTGACCGGAGCACATCCAAACTTCGCCGATGAGAACATCGGAGAGTTCCTGCTTCGTGGTGCCGGCGATCACGAGGGTTTGGGGCGCGGCGTTGGCGGGCGCGGCGTCGAGTTTGACGTTCCATTTGCCGTCAGCGCCCGCGGTAGCGGGGTAAGTCTTGCCCGCGAAGGTCACACTGACGGCGGTGCCGGGTGTGTCCCAACCCCAGATCGGGTTGGCCTGCTTTTGTTGGAGGACCATGTGCTCGCCAATGATGGCGGGCAGTTTGAGTTCGGCGTGCGCGGTGGAGATAGCGCACACGAGAGCGAGGAGTAGACCGATTTTTTTCATAAGGGGTAGGGGAAAGGGAAAAACGATGGGTGAAACCTGTCTGAATTGCACGCTCTGCGCCGCGGAAGCAACCCGGCGTTGGCGGGAGTCGTCAATGGGGTTGCACCGGCGGGTGGCGCGTTTACGGTGCCGTTTGCATGCTAAGTTTACCGTTAGAGTTTATTATTTTGGGTCTGCTCGTGCTGGCCAATGGCGTGCTCGCGATGACGGAGACCGCCGTCGTCTCGGCGAAAAAGACCAAACTCCGCAAACTCGCCGCTCAGGGTGACGTCGG
>CANFSZ010000109.1 GCA_947449835.1 Opitutia bacterium | reverse complement strand
CTTTGAGCGTGAGACGATTTTTGGACCAAGCGCCGAGGATGACGCGGCCGCTAGTGGCGCCGAAATCGACGGCGGCGGTGTAGAGCGTGGGCATGGCGGAAAAGCGTGCAGGTTTAGACGAGCTGGAGGTTTTTCTCAGCTTGGTCGCTGTGGGCCTGGAAGAACGCGGCGTTTTCCGGGAGTTTGATGTCCACGTCGAAGGTCGGGATCATCTCTTTGAGGCGCGCGCGGCCGGCGGGTGAATTAACCAAATCGGGAAAACATTTTTTAATCACCTCGAGCACAATGTGGACGCACACGGAGGCGCCGGGCGAGGCGCCCAGGAGCGCGGAGATTGTGCGCTCAGAATCGGTGATGACCTCGGTGCCGTAGTGGACGATGCCGGCCTCGCCGTCGGTTTTCTTGATCGCTTGGACGCGGATGCCGGCGTCGATGAGTTTCCAGTCGGAGGCTTTCGCGGCGGGATAAAAAATGTGCAGCACCGCCATGCGGTCGGCCATGCTTTGGGTGCCTTGTTGGACGAGGTAGCGCACGAGTGGGAGATTGCTCGCGCCGATTTTGAGCAGCGTGGTGAGATTGTGGAGGCGGACGGAGCCGGGGAGGTCCCAGATGCTGCCTTTGCGATGAAGGAACTTGGTCGTCCACGCGGCGAACGGGCCGAAGAGAAGCGTTTTTTTGCCGTCGAGGATGCGGGAATCGAGATGCGGTACGGCCATCGTGGGCGCGGCATCGAGGGCTTGGCCGTAGACCTTGGCTTGGTGGCGCGCGACGATCGCGGGGTTTTCACAGACGAGCCATTGGCCACCGATGGGGAAACCACCGAGGCCGCGCGCTTCGGGGATGCCGGATTTTTGAAGGAGATGGAGGCTGCCGCCACCGGCGCCGACGAAGACAAACTTGGCGCGGTTGTGACGCGTGGCGCCGGTGCCGAGATCACGGATGCTCACGTCCCAGCCGCCGGTGTTTTTTTTGAGATCGGTGACGCGGTGGTGGCTGGCGATGCCGCAGCCGGGTTGGTGCGCGAGCCAAGCGAAGAGTTTGCCGGCGATGTTGCCGAAATTCACGTCGGTGCCCGAGTCCATCTTGGTCGCGGCGATGGGCCCCTCGGCGCGTTGCTCGGTGAGCAACGGAGCCCAGCGGCCGATGGTCGCGCGATCGGTCGTGTATTCCATCGCGCGAAAAAAGTGGTGCGCGGCGAGGCCGGCGTGGCGGGCTTTGAGATAATCCACCTGATCCTGCCCGTGGACAAAGCTGAGGTGTTGGACCGGGTTGATGAACTCTTTGGGCTGATCGATCATGCCTTGGGCGACGGCGTAGCTCCAAAATTGTTTGGAGCATTCGAACTGCTCAAAAATCTTTATCGCGTTGCTGACGTTGACCGAGCCGTCGGGCTCGCGGTTGGGCGTGTAACTGAGTTCGCAGATGCCGGCGTGGCCGGTGCCGGCGTTGTTCCAGCCGTTGGAACTTTCCTGGGCGAGATCCTCGGTCACTTCGTAAACTTGGAGTGTAAGCTTGGGATCGAGGCGTTTGAGCAGAGCGGCGAGGTTGGCGGACATGATGCCGCTGCCGACTAGAACAACATCAGGGTTCTCGATGTGCGTGGAGTATTTCATGAAAAAGAGGTGCTCGAAACTTAGTTGGCGTCCGAGGCGAGTGGCCAGTGCATACTCGCAAATAACGGCTCGCGAGTGACGCAGACTCCGCCATCGTCGGCGCAACCTAATTACCCTATGGCATCCCAATCCGGCCCGAAGTCTCACGAACCGTTTATTCTGCCATCGGTCGTCATGCGCGAGTTTACGGCGCGCGCGGTGATCACCGGCGTCATCCTTGGCACGATCTTCGGCGCCTCGTCGCTCTATCTCGTTTTGAAAGTGGGCATCACCGTGAGCGCCTCGATCCCCGTCGCGGTGATCTCGCTCGCGCTCTTTCGCATGATGTCGAAATTCGGCGTGCGCGATTCGACGATCTTGGAAAACAACATCACGCAGACGGCGGGCTCGGCGGGTGAGTCGATCGCGTTTGGCGTCGGTGTGACGATGCCGGCGATTTTGATTCTCGGTTTCGATCTCGAACTCACGCGCGTCATGTTGGTCGCCGTCCTCGGCGGCTTGCTTGGAATTCTTATGATGATCCCGCTGCGTCGCGCGTTGATCGTCAAAGAACACGGCGTGTTGAAATACCCCGAAGGCACGGCCTGCGCTGCCGTGCTCAAAGCCGGCGCCAACGCCGAAGATCGCGCGCTCGCCTCGCCTTCCGCCCAAGCCGAGATGAAAGCCGCCAAGGCAGCGGGGCTTGGACAATCCCCCGGTGCGAAAATTATCTTCACCGGCTTCGGCCTCGGGCTGCTCTACAAGACGCTTAATATCGCTTTCAAAGGCTGGAAGGATGTGCCGGAAAA
The DNA here is from genome assembly GCA_947449835.1 of Opitutia bacterium. Taxonomy (GTDB): domain Bacteria; phylum Verrucomicrobiota; class Verrucomicrobiia; order Opitutales; family Opitutaceae; genus Tous-C4FEB. The sequence continues at coordinate 3,305 of CANFSZ010000109.1, read as the reverse complement.
AGTCTTCGGCGCGCCGCTCAAAGCGGGTTCCGTGAGTATGGAAATCTCGCCGGAGTTGCTCGGCGTCGGTTACATCATCGGGCCACGCGTGGCCTCGATCACGATGGCGGGCGGCGTGCTCGCTTATCTCGTGCTGATTCCCTTGATCAAATTTTTCGGCGATCACCTCAGCGCCCCGCTGGCGCCAGGGACGCAGCTGATTTCGGAAATGTCGCCGCACGCGATTCGTAGCGCCTACGTGCTCTATATCGGTGCGGGCGCCGTGGCGGCGGGCGGTATCATCAGTCTGTTTCGCGCGTTGCCGACGATTCTCCATGGCGTGAAGGGCGGTCTCCACGACATCGGCTTGCTCAAGCGCGAGGGCGCCGAGGCCGAAGCGGTCAGTGATCTGCGCACGGACCGCGATCTCTCGATGAAATTTGTCGGCGTCGGCTGCGTGTTGTTGCTCGCAGGCATCATGCTCGCGCCGTCATTGCACATGAACTTCCTCGGCGCGCTGATGATTTTAGCGTTCGGGTTTTTGTTTGTGACGGTGTCGTCGCGCATCACGGGCGAAGTCGGTTCGACGTCGAATCCCATTTCCGGCATGACCGTGGCGACTTTGCTGCTCACGTGCTTGGTGTTTCTCCTCGTAGGCTGGACGGGCGGCACGTACTACGTGACCGCGTTGTCCGTGGGCGCGATCGTTTGTATCGCTTCTTCCAACGGCGGCACGACGTCGCAGGATTTGAAAACCGGATTTCTGCTCGGTGCCACGCCGAAGCTCATGCAGATCGCGATTCTGCTCGGCGCGTTGGGCTCGGCGATTTTCTTGGGCCCGATTTTGATGACGTTGAACAACACCGCGACGGTTTACGTGCCCGCGGTAAAAGTCGCTCCTGCCGGTCTCAGCACCGATGTGGCGAAATTAGAAAAGCTCGAGCCGCTCCACGGTCCGCAGGCGCGCGACGATGCAGCGACGTATCACGTGTGGCAAAAAACCGACACTGTCGGCGGCCCCGCCGGCCGCTATCTGGTGAACGACGCGGGCAAGGCCGTGTGGCTCGTTGATCCCGGCATCAACGGCCAGTTCACCGAGCGCCCCGATGGCTCGACGGTGCGTAAATTTGACGCGCCGAAAGCCACGCTCGTTTCTTATATCATCAAGGGCATCCTCGATCGTAAATTGCCGTGGGCGCTCGTGCTTCTCGGCGTGATGATCGCGCTCACGTTGGAGCTATGTGGCGTGCCTTCGCTGGTGTTTGCAGTCGGCGTTTATTTGCCGATTTCGTCTTCGGCGCCGCTCTTTGTTGGTGGCGCGGTGCGTTGGCTGGTCGATCGCGCGATGCGAAAGAAAAAAGGCTATGCGCATCTGAACCACGAAGAATTTGTCGCGGAGACGGACAAGAGCCCGGGCGTGTTGTTGTCGTCGGGCTACATCGCAGGCGGCGCGATTGCGGGTATCGTGATCGCGTTTCTCGCCGGCGTGCTCAGCGACACGGATACGAAGCTTCAGAAATGGGCGGAGACGAGTAATCCGTTCTTCGCTGGTTCTAATTCCGACCTGTTGTCGCTCGTGCCTTTCGCGTTGCTCACGGGATTTCTTTATCTGGTGGCGCGGGAGAAATGGTTGCGAGTTCCGGCACCGCGTGCGGAGTGACACAGCATTTTTAAAAAACAAAATGGGTTCGCAGGCTCGGCGGACGCCATAAATTTTGTCAGGTTGGGTTGCACCCCATGAAATCCTCCGCTGTCGTTTCGATTTTCGCTTTTTTAATTTTCGCGTTGGGCGGAGCGCTCTTCGCGAACGAAAGCGTTTTGACGAACGCGCAGACGTTGGCGCCGGAGGAAAATTTTCCGCGTTTTATCGTGCCCGGGCAGGAGCCAGCGATGCATGCGCTCAATGCGATGCATCGGCTCCATTATCCGCCGGTGTGGCTCGATTATCCGCACCGCGACCCAGCGGCTGGGCTTTGTACGTTGTGGGATGAGTGGCTCTCGGGCGCGTGTTTGTGGGCGGATACGGCCGGGATTTTGGTCTGTGACGGAAAAGTCACGATCACGCAGCGACTGAAGAATTCATTTAATCACAAAATCATCGACGCCGAAGGCTACGTTGCCACGCACCAGCACGAGGGCATCGGGCATATCTTGGGTTGGCCGTTTCCGTATTGGATCGGCAGTCCGGGCGCGGTCGGGGTGCATTTTTCGGCGGAGGGGACTAAGTCCGCCGTGTTGACCAAAGGCGCACCGGTGGCGACGAAAGCTGAGGGTTGGACGCTCGTCGGCGCTGAAGACCGCGGCATCGGCGAGGTGGCGTGGCAACTCGCGTTGTCGAGTGCGCGGGCTTCGGCCACAGTGGCGCTGGGCGTGATTGATCCGCGCGTGTCACCTTTCATGCAACTGCGTTGGTCGGCAAAAAATCTCGGCGCCGCGCAACCCTCGCTCGAGTGGGAAACGGAAGAGCAACCGGGTTTTTCGGCCGCGCGCCGGATTCCGATACCGCTCCCGCCCGGCGCGGAGGGAACCGTCGCCATCGAGATGTTGCCGTTATATCGGCATCCGCTTTGGCAGGGGAAAATTACGCGGTTGCGTTTGAATTTCGATAATGTCGCGTCCGGCGCCGAGGTCGTGGTGCAGGCGCTGTTTTCGCAGTACGACACGCGACACAATATCAACAATTTCGATTACATCCGCGGCGCGATCGATGTGTTTTTGTGGACGGGTGACCTCGAGTTTATGCGGGCTGAATTGCCGCGTCTGCGCCGAGCGTTGCGGTTTGCGCAGTCGGAATTTCGTACCCGTGAAAACAACTACGTACTCACGACTTGGGTCGGTCACGAAGGGACTTCCGGACTCGTGCTTAAAGCCGATGGCTCTAAAACCATTCTGCATGGCACGGGCGTCGGTAATAACTACTGGGATCTTTTACCCTTCGGCCACAAAGACAGCTACGCGACGATTCGCTATTACGATACGCTCGTGCGAATGGCGGCGTTGGAGCGCGATATCGCCCGCCATCCTGAATGGAAATTTTCGAATGAAACCGAGCACTTTGATCCGGTGGATCTAGAGGCACACGCGGCGGCCGTGAAAGCGGAGGGCAACCGGATTTTCTGGAGCGAAGAAACGGGGCGTTTCGTCGCGGGGCCGGACGCAAACGGCGAACGTCACGACTACGGATTCACGTTTCTTAACACGGATGCGATTCACTACGGTTTCGCGACGGACGCGCACGCCCGAGCGATTTTAGATTGGCTCGACGGTAAACGCATCGTGGCGGGCGATACCTCGACGGGCGCGGATATTTATCGTTTTCGTTTTGG
>CANFSZ010000108.1 GCA_947449835.1 Opitutia bacterium | reverse complement strand
GGTATGGCATGAACTTCGAGCACATGCCCGAGCTCAAGTCGCCCCACGGTTATTACTACGCCTGCGGCCTCACTCTCGTCTCGACGCTCTTGATGGTCGTCTACCTCAAGCGCAAACGCTGGTTCTAAACCTGCGTGCCCTTAATCTTGAGATCCGCGATTTCCGGTAGTGTTTAATTTGGTACGGTTCGATGCGAATGAGTTAATGCGGTAATCCCGGCGTTTTCGACACGCCGGTACGATTGCGGAGCAACTGCACGTTGCACTGAAAACGACAGCGGGATCATGAGTGGAGGAAGGATTCTCAGAGACCTTAGCGATACTCTGACACCCTTGGAAACTCTCCCGCCCGCGATCTCATCCAGGTCGCCCGCCGTGTGCGTTGAATAGCTCCATCGGCGTGAACGGGCACGATGAGTTATAAAATGGTGGAGGTGGCGAGAGTTAAACCCACGGCTCAACCCGGCGCCGGCATCGCCCCACCCAAACCTTCCTCGCGCTTGCACCGCGCGACCGCCCGCGCCGTCACGCGCTCCATCGGCCACACGCCCACCTCGACCGACCGCGCCACGCTCACATGCTCCGGCGCGCGCCCCTCGCGGTCGAATCCCGCCAGCTGCAACCCCGCGTCGTCCCACGCCGACACCTCCGCCGCGCCGATCTCGTACGGCATATGATGCACCCGCCCCGTGAATAACCGCTCCCCGCGCGCATCCCACGCAAACAAGCGGTAACGCTCCACCAGGAAAAATTCCAACGTCCCCGCCACCGCCGGCCGCGCCGCCCCCACGGGCCGATAGCAAAACCGGCTCTCCGTAGCCTGCCCCTGCCGCCGCGACCGATAATCCACCGCCTGCGTGCGCACGTCCACCGTCGCCGCCATCGTCGCATGTTGGTAAGGCAGATGAAACAACACCCGTGCGATCTTTACCGCGAGCCACTGGTTCGCATCGAGCGAGTAAAACCACACACCCGGCCGCCCCTGCGCATCGTGGACATAAGTCCGCACATTTAACTCCAAGAAATCCGAAAGTCCTCGCACCGCAGGCAAACCGTGTGGCCGCACCCTCTCCATCGCAAACGGCACGAGCCCGAGCCACGCACGACCCTCATAGACATCAACGGTTAAACCCGGCGGCAACGTGCGTTGAATCTCCGATGGTTCCCACGACCAATGCAGAAATAACAAGTGAGCCCAACGCTGGCGCATGACCGGCGTGCCTCCCGGCTGCTCTCGCTCCACAAGTCTTTGCGCGAGGGAGGGTGAATTCATGCGCGCCAGTCTGAATCGACCGCGCATCCGCTGCAACCCCCACCTACCAGAATTATAGCTCGCTAACTAGCGTAGCGGATGAATCAACCGCAAGGTAGGGCGCGACCGCTGGACGAGAACGCTGGCCTACCTAATAGAAAAAGCGCGGTAGAGCCTACCGAATCGGAAAATGTACGCCCGCCTCATTGGGATTTAGTGTGCAAAATTTTATTAGGATGCATGGCGAGCTTAAGGAAAACCCGCCGAACCCTTAGAAAACGCATCAACTTCTTTGGGAAACGTAGCAAAGCTAGTTGATCTCCGCCGGGTCGGGAGGAGGTCAATGAGTCAAACCCCCTCCCAACTCGGATATGGAGAGGCCCAACCTAATCCTGAGCCGATGGATTCACGTTTCGCTGGCTTTTTGGGTGAGCTGCCACTCCCCACCCGCAACCCACGAAGCATCCCTCCAGCCGAGCGGGCATCGCTCATTTGCACACGGCACTTAATCACGTAATCGCCGCTTGCGACCTCGCGCGGGTAACGAAAACCTACCCTATGCGCCGCCTCCTGTTCGCCGCCCTGCTAGCTCTCCCCCATTTGGAAGCCCAAACGCCTGCGCCCGCCGCTTCCACTGCCCCCGCCGCCAACGCGCCCGCCTCGCTCGAGACCGTGATGCTGGAGCGCATCTTCACCGAAGCTCTCGCTCGCGGTACTGCCTACGAAAATCTCCGCACCCTCACCTCGCGTTATCCGGGCCGGCTCGCCGGTTCCAAAGCCCTCGAAGGTGCCGTCACTTGGTCGCAGAAACAACTCACCACCCTCAATCTCGAGCGCGTGTCCACGCAAGAGGTGATGGTCCCACATTGGGAACGCGGCTCACGCGAATCCGTCCGGCTCCTGCCCGCGACGGGCCCCGCCATCAACCTCGCCGCCCTCGCCCTCGGCAACTCCATCGGCACGCCGCCCGCCGGCATCACCGCCGAAGTCATCGAAGTAAAATCCCTCGCCGAAGTCGAAGCGCTCGGCCGTGATAAAATCTCCGGCAAGATCGTCTTCTTTAATCGTCCGATGGATCCCGCGATGGTACTCCCCGGTCGCGCCTACGGAGCCGCCGGCGACCAACGCGGCCGCGGCCCGATCACCGCCGCCAAATACGGTGCCGTCGGCGCTCTCACTCGTTCCCTCACGCACGCGCTCAACAACCTCCCGCACACCGGAGCCACCACGTTTCTGCCCGAAGGCCCCAATATCCCCGCGTGCGCCCTTTCCACCGTCGCTGCCGATCGACTCAGCGCCGCCCTCGCCGCCGATCCCAAAATCCGCGTCGAGCTCAAGTCCCACGCCTCCCGTTACCCCGACGCCCTTTCGCACAACGTCATCGGCGAGATCCGCGGCTCCGAATTTCCCGATCAGATCATGGTCGTCGGCGGCCACCTTGATTCTTGGGACGTCGCGCCCGGCGCGCACGACGACGGCTCTGGCGTCGTCCAAGCCATGGAAGTTCTCCGACTCTTCAAAACCCTCGGAATCAAACCGCGCCACACCCTCCGCGCCGTTCTCTTCACCAACGAAGAAAACGGCCTCCGAGGCGCCACCGCCTACGCCGACATCGCGCGCAAGGCCGGCGAAAAACATATCCTCGCCCTCGAATCCGACAACGGCGGCTTTCAACCCCGCGGCTTCGAGCTCGCCAGCTCCCAATTCGACGCCATCGCGCGCGCCTCGCGTTGGACGAAATTTTTCGAACCCTACGGCCTACCCCTGCTCGTCGCCGGCCGCGGTGGCGCCGATGTCGCCCCGCTTTATCTGCTCGGCGCCACGACGGGGGAAATCCTGCCCGACTCACAACGTTACTTCGACATTCACCACACGACCGCCGACAACCTCGAGCAAGTGAACCCTCGCGAACTCCACCTCGGCGCCGGCGCCCTCGCCTCGCTCATCTGGCTCATCGATACGCAGGGATTGTGAGCGGCGCCATTAGCTGAAATCGCCGCCATGCTTCGCGCGCTCATTTTTGATTTCGACGGCCTGATCCTCGACACCGAGTCTGCGCTCATCCGCTCCTATTCAGATGTTCACGCGGCACACGGAGTGAAATTCGATGAAGCGCTGTTTATCCGCGCCGTGGGACACGTTGATTTCAAATTCGATCCTTGGGCCGCCTTTGGTCCGAGCGCGGTCCACGCAGAACTCGAGGCCCAACGCCAACTCACCAAAAAAGGCCGCCTCGAACAACTCGCGCCGTTGCCCGGCGTCGTCGCGCTCCTCGACGAAGCCCGCGCCGCCGGCCTGCCTCTCGCCATCGCCTCCAATTCCGAGCACACTTGGGTCGAGCCCCATCTCGCCCGCCTTGGCTTGTTGGAGCGGTTCACCTTCGTCGCCTGCCGCGAAGACGCGCCCTCGCCGAAGCCCGAGCCTGATCTCTACAAACTCGTGCTGAACCAATTCGGTCTGCGCGCTCACGAAGCGGTCGCCTTTGAAGATTCGCACACCGGCAGCATCGCCGCCAAACGCGCTGGGCTGTTCACGGTCGCCGCGCCCGGCCCATCGACCCAGCACCACGATTTCGACCACGTCGATCTGCGCGTAAACTCGCTCGCCGAGGTCACGCTGACGAACTTACGCGCGCGCTTCGTTGCGCCGCGTGGCGCTTAACCGCCGAGTTCTTCCCAGCGCTTGTAAGTCGTCGCGATCTGCGCCTCGAGTTCGTGCAGGCGTCCCGTAGCCTGCGTAACTTCAAGCGGCGGTTTTTTGAAAAACAACGGATCAGCGAGCTTGGCAGTGAGTGCAGTCTGTTCGTTTTCGAGTTTCTCGATCAACGCCGGCATCGCGTCCAATTCGGCGCGTTCTTTATTAGTAAGTTTACGCGCCTTGGCTGCGGGTGCACCGGCGCCACTGCTGGAGGCAGCTTTTGCGGCGCGTTTCGCGAGTTCCTCGGCGGCCGCGAGCGCGGCGGCTTTGCGGGCTTTTTCTTTCTGCCAATCGTCGTAGCCGCCGATATAATCGACGACGCGGCCTTCGCCTTCAAACACCAGCAAACTCGTGCAGACTTCGTTCAAGAACGCACGATCGTGGCTGACGAGCAGCACGGTGCCGCCAAATTCCACGAGCAAATCCTCGAGGAGTTCGAGGGTCTCGGCATCGAGATCATTGGTCGGTTCGTCGAGCACAAGGACGTTGGCGGGCTTTGTGAAAAGCCGGGCGAGGAGGAGTCGGTTGCGCTCGCCGCCGGAGAGCGCTTTGATCGGCGTGCGGGCTCGAGTGGGCTCGAAGAGGAAATCTTCTAAGTAGGAAATCACGTGCCGCGTACGGCCGTTGATCGTGATCATGGTATTGCCGTCGGCTACAGCATCTTGCACTCGCATCGTTTCATCGAGCTGCGCGCGGAGTTGATCGAAGTAAACGATCTCCAATTGCGTGCCTTGCTCGACGAGGCCGACCTTCGGCTTCAATTGCCCGAGCAATAATTTCAAAAGCGTGGTTTTGCCCGCACCGTTGGGTCCGACGATGCCGATCTTGTCGCCGCGCTCGATGCGCGTGGTGACGTCGCGCACGATCCACGGGCCGTCGTCGGCGTAGCGAAAACCCGCGTCTTCGCAGGTGATGACCTTAAAACCACTGCGATCCGCTTCCTGCGCCGTCATCGTGGCTTTGCCCTGACGATCACGCCGCTCGGCGCGTTCGGCGCGCATCTTCTCGAGTGCGTGGATGCGGTTATTAGCGCGAGAGCGCTGGGCTTTCACACCTCGGCGAATCCAAACTTCTTCCTGGGCGAGTTTTTTATCGAACTGGGCGCGCTCGACTTCTTCGGCTTCGAGCACGGCCTGTTTGCGCACGAGAAACGTGTCATAGTCACACGCCCAACCGATGAGTTGACCACGATCCACTTCGACAATGCGCGTCGCCAATTTACGCAAAAAGGCCCGATCGTGCGTCACGAAGAGCAAGGCGCCGCCCCATTCGAGGAGAAATTCTTCGAGCCACTGAATCGACGCGAGATCGAGATGGTTCGTCGGCTCGTCCAAGAGCAGCAATTGCGGCGCCTCGACGAGGCCGCGCGCGAGCAAGACGCGACGTTTTTGTCCGGCCGAGAGCGCCGCGAAATCTTGATCCGCCGGCAAGCCCATCTGCTCGAGCAAGCGCTCGACGCGATCGTGGCGTTCCCAGTCGTTGTGTTCTTCGTAGCTGCCGCCCTCACCTTCGACGACGGTGCGCACCGTGCCCGCGAGTCCGGCGGGGACTTCCTGTTTCAAGGTCGAAAACACCGCGCCCGATTGGCGAAAAACCTGCCCCTTGTCCGCTTCAAGCTCGCCTGAAATCACCTTCATGAGCGTGGACTTGCCCGCGCCATTGCGTCCGACCAAACAGACCCGCTCGCCGCGGTCGATCTGAAGATTGACGCGATCCAGCAACGGCGCACCGCCGAAGCTCAAGCTGACATCGAGAAGACTCACAATAGCCATAAG
>CANFSZ010000107.1 GCA_947449835.1 Opitutia bacterium | reverse complement strand
AGGCGCATGGATACAGCGACACCGCCCGCATCGTCGGATGGGCTCACTAAACGTGAACCGCTCGACAAGCGATTGAGGCTCCGCTGGAGCATGCTCTGAGAAAGACCGAGGTTGTTAGCAGCGGCAGAAGCCGCGTAGTTGGTATTGATCGAGACTGACATGGTAGTTCTTCCTTGATTCTAATACACTGTCCGTAGTGCGACGTGTCCGAGGTAAGCTTCGGAACCGAACTCTCAGCGATGTGAACCGCCGATGTTTCTAAATACGTTCCACCGCCGAATAACTTTAGAACTATTTTATGATTTCAGGTGCGAAATCACTCGGCCCCTCGAAAGCCAGAGTAGAATCCTATAAGACCGCGCTACCCTCTCTTATAGTACCCGAAAATTATTTTCACTTTTCTCTTAATATCATCCCAGCGCGGCCGTAACGGCCTAGGCAGCGGCAACCCAGCCAAGGCAGGATCTAAAACATGAAAAACGCCGGCTAGCGCAGCGATCAGCGCTTAAGGGCTCTCGTTTATCACGATTTAGACCCCAAGGGCGGGATCTCCGCCGCCGGCGGCTCGAGCCCTTCACCTCACGGCATCCCCGCATCCGCCGGCTCCACCCCCCGGCGCTTTCCCCCAAAAAGAGATTGCGCGCGCTCGGGGGAGAGCGAATCTTCACCCGATAAACGTATGACACGGATCAAGTTGATTTCCGCTTGAGTACCCCACCCCCAGTTTTGGCGGGTGCAAGCAAGCCCGTGATGTCCGAAGTCGAGCTGCGGCAACGCATCGAAGCCTGCCCCAAGCTAGCCTCCTTGCGCAGCATCCACGGCGCTCTCGCCGATCTCCTCCGCAACCACCACTCGCAAGCCGGGCAATTCGCGGAGATCATCGCGCGCGATCCTTCGCTCACCGCCCGCCTGCTACGCATGGTTAACAGCGTTTACTTCGGCCTCGGCACCCAAGTCGGTACCATTGAAGATGCCGTCCTCTACCTTGGCCTCCGCCAGATCCGCTCGCTCGCGTTGGCGACACCCGTCTTAGAGGACATGAGCGCCATGGGCGCAGACGGCCCCCAGGTCTCCTGGCGCGATTTCTGGTTACACACGCTCGCCTGCGCCTTCGCGACCCGCGACCTCCTGAACCAATCCGACGTCACGATCGACGACGACACCGACTACATCACTGGGCTACTCCAGAACGTCGGCAAGGTCGTCATCGCCAAAGTATTTCCCGCCGAATTCGCGCAACTCACCCAGATATCTTACGAAAACGAGGCCCAGGTTCTCGCCGCCGAGCGCGCTCTGCTTGGCTGGGACCATGCGGCCATCGGTGCCTACTATCTCGAGAACCACAAGATCCCCGCAGAAATCGTCGAAGCTGTCCGCTTCCACCACGATCCGCTCCAAGCTCCCGCGCGCAAACACCTCGCCGCCGCCACGCATCTCGCCGATGGCTACGCGCGCCTGGCCGGTCTCACGGGCGGCGTCGAAGTCCGCCCCGCCCCCACCGAAGACGAACTCATCGCCGATCCCTCTGCTACCCTACTCTGGGGTGACGATCTGGCCGCCCGCACCGCGCAGATGCGCCCGCTAGGCGACAGCATGCGCCGCCTCCCTGAATTAGTGAACGCCTTGCTTTGATCCGCCCCACGCCGCCGATGAAGCCGATGACCGCCTCCCTTTCCTCGCCCGATTTAGCCCCATGGCATGGGAGCAACGAACTCGCGCTCATCGTGAGTGAAACCGGCGCAGTTCTCGCAGCCAACCCGGCGTTCGCCCGCAAAGTCGGCCTCACGCCGGAAACCTGCCTCGGTCGTGCCGCCGCCAGTTGGTGTCCACCAGAGGAACAGACCGCCTTTACCGCACGACTCGCCGCACTCGCCGCCAAGCCCAAGGCCGGCACCTTCGACCAACGCTGGCAATCGGTCCAAGGCTGGCGCTGGATCGATTGGGAAACGACGCGCGTGACCGGTGGCCTCCGCCTCATCGGCCGGGATGTTTCCCGCCACCGTCTCGCCGAGGGTCACCTCGCCAAACTTTCTCAAGCCGTCGAGCAAGCCCCGGTCGGCATCTTACTCACCTCTCCTACTGGCCACGTGCAGTACATGAACGCGGCGTACAGCGATTACTCCGGCTTCACCCTCGAAGACGCCCTCGAATCCGATCTACCCATTTTGAGCGAGGGCCACCCGAGCGATGCCTCGTACCGCCAATTTTGCGCCACCGTTGCCGCCGGCTCCGTTTGGCAAGGAACGCTTCATTGCCCGACCAAAGACGGCCGCCTCATCTGGGAACGCGTCATGGTCTCGCCCGCCATGGACGCGCACGGAGTCGTGAGCCACCTGCTCTGTATCCGCGAAAACCTGACCTCGCAACGCGAGCTCGAGGACAAACTTGCCCGCGCCGAGCGCCGCTTGGATGACGAACTCACCCACACGCCCGGCGATAGCCTGGGCGAGGAGGCGTTGCTGACGTTGCAAGGTGCCGCCGCTTGGTCGCAACAAGCCGCCAGTCGCAGCAAAGGCGCTAAATCCGCACTCGCCCGGCTCGCTCGCGTCACCGGCGATGTCGCCCAGCGCCTGCAACCGCGCGAACAACGCGGCGCTCACGCCAGTGCCGCGGTGCAGCTCACGATCTTGATCGAAGAATGCGCGCGTTCCCTGCGCCCCGCCCTGCCCACGGGCCGCAGCCTCGCCGTGAAAAACGTGGGGCAAGTGCCCCTCATCGCCGGTGAGACCTGGCCGTGGATCCACGCGTTGAGCCTGGCGACCAAACATTTTTTCGCGGGGACGGAGCCGACGATCGCGGTGACTCTCACGACGCGCCACGTCAAAGCCCGCAAAACCAGCACCGCGCGCGCCGGCGTCGTGCAATTGGAAATCAAGCGAAGCGCAGGCCGAAGCCGCCGCGTCCTCAATGGCCCAGATGAATCGCTGTTTCGCGATTCTGATCTAGCCTTCATCGCCGGCGTCGTCACGCAGGCCGGCGGTCGGATCGTCTCCGGGTATGACAACCCTTGGATCGACGATCTGCGGATCGAATTACCCGCCGTAAACGAGTGAGCGCGGGCCCGCGGTGCCACTCTCGGCACCACGGACCCGAGGACACTCGGCTTTAGTTGCTGCCGGAGACGGTCGAAGGGGCCGCCGGTTTGGGCGCCAGCATCGGCATCGCCAATTTGGGCAGCGTGAACTTCGGAGCGGCGGACATGCCAGCGCCACGATTACTGCGGGCGAGATCGTTTAAGACCTCTTTACGCACGATTGAAATTTCGCGGGGCGCGGCGATACCGAGCTTCACCAGATCGCCTTCGATCCGAGAGATGAAGACCTCGATGTTGCCACCGATCACGACGCATTCGTTAACCTTACGAGATAGAACCAACATGGTATTAAGCCTCCCCTAAGATGTATGGGGTGCGGTAGCCCATGTAGTTGGAAATCACGACCTGCTTCGCTTGCAGGGTGCGGCGGTTGATGATGATCGGGCCGGTGAGGTTGACGCTCGCGCTGGCCGGGACGGTGTCGCGCAGGGTGACGATGTTGAGCACGAAGGCATCGCCGGAGGCGGTGATCTCGAGTTCGTCGGCGTCTTGGTCAAACAGCTCGGGGCTGTAGTTGCTGACGAGGCCGTTGGGCTCGATCACCAAAAAGTTGATCGGCTCGGCGAGGTCTTCGAAGGTGAGCCACATGAAGGGCTCTTGACCGGGCAATTTTTGCAAGGTCGCAACCTTCGCATCCGGCAAACCCACGAGCCCCTGAGGGAACTCAAGTTTGAGCGGCAGCTCCAGTTGACCGGTGTCCACCGTGAAACTCACGGCACTATACGTTTGGTCGGTTTGCATTAACATAAAAATAAAAAGTCAGATTTGGGCGGGCGGTTTATTTGAGGTAATCGAGCAGCGAGAGTTTGAAGAGATTGGCGGTGGAGCTGAGGGCGGCTTGATAAGCGGTCTGCGTCTCGGTGAGACGGATCATCGATGTGGCCATGTCGGCGTCGGTATCGCCGGAGATGAGGCGCTGGAGATCGCTGGCGCGGCTGGTGAGTTGGGCTTGGTTGGACTCGATGCGGGTCTGGACGGCGGCAACGGTGCCGATGGCGTTGATGAAGGTGTCTTCGTTGTCGGCCATCGTGGTGTTCATCGCCACGACCGTAGTGTTGTCACCGGTGGCCAAGGCGTCGCGCAGGGTGACGACATTGTTCAGAAAAGCGGCGATCTCCGGGTTGGTGGTCGCAGCACCCGGCGAGGGTGAGATAGCGCGGCCATCGCCCATGGGGACGGTCGCGTCCTGGTCGTTGCCGACATAGGCGACGTTCGTGATCGCGCCCGCGGTGTCGCGCGTCGCGGTGTACGGCTGCGTATCAACGGCCGTGCCGGCAAAAATGTAATCAGCGCCGAAGCGCGAGTTGGCGACGTTGGTGGCTTGCTCGAGCAGCTGCGAAACTTCCGCACCATAGGCGGCCATGCTTTGCGGACCGGCGCCAGCGGAGAGCGAGGTCAACTCGCTGATGCGGCTCGCGATCTTCTGCATCTGCGTAAGAGCGGTGAGCGAAGACTCGGAACGCGATTTGGCCATCGAGGAGGCAGACTGATAATTACCCACGCGCTCCGCTTCCATCTGACGGTTGAGCACGCGGCAGGTCGCAGCAGGGTCATCGCTGGGCTTGAGCAAGCGGCGACCGGTGGCGATATTTTGATGCAGACGCGCCTGCTCATCACTGAGACGACGAAGATCGTTGATCGCCGTGTTGGTAACAAAATTAGTGGAGACGCGGAGCATGGTGAAATTTTAGGTTAGCCGCGACCCATGCCGTTAACGACGGTGTCGAGCATGGAGTCGATGATGGAGATCACGCGGGCCGAGGCTTGGTACGCGCGTTGAAACTTCATCAGCTCGGCCGCTTCTTCATCGAGCGAAACACCGCTCATGCTCTCGCGCTGGCCACGCACGGCACTGAGCACGCCGGACTGATTTTCGCTGCGCATCCGCGACTGCGAAAGGCTGTAGCTAAAAAGTGAAATCGCCGCTGAGTAGCTCTCACCCATCGTACCGTCGATCGCATCACCGGAGCTCGACGAGAACGACTGAACATCGAGTTCGGAAATCGCTTGGGCGATGGAACCATCGCCGGCCGCACCGCCAGCGGCGGAGGCGCGAACGTTGAGGCCGGTCAGACCACTCGCGAGTCGAATAGAGCTGGCGTCGGTGCCCGCAGGATCAAAAAAGTTCTGCCCCGTGCCGCTGGGATTATAGACGGCGTTGACGGAGGTGACCATCTGGCTGGATAAACGATCGAGGCTATCACTCAACGTCTGCAACGCGCCATCGCGCGCGGTGAGGTGGCCCTTGATGGAACCGCCTGTGAGCGCCAGCGCGGTACCGCTTGAGCCGACGCGGACCGCATCGCCATCGAAGGTGAGGGTCTCGGGCGTGGTGCCGCCGGAGAGAATAACCGTATCCACGCCGCTGGCGGAAGTAGCCGTGATCTGAATCTGGTTCGGCGCATCGGGCAGCGTGGTGGTCTTGAAATTCATCACCTGCGCCAAATCTTCGACGCGGGCTTGGCGCTGGTCGCGCAACGTGAGCGCCTTGGTGCCCGTATCGCTCTCTTGGGTAGCGATCATCTGGTTCAATTCGCTGATCGCAGAAAGGAGCAAGTTGGCCTTATCCACGTCGTTACTCACTTGATCCGTAAGATCGGCCTGCACTTCGGCGAGACGATCGTGGGAAAATTGAAAGCGCTCCGTCATCGTCTGCGCCGTCTGGTAGAACATCTGCTTCTGCGTGGAGTTGGTCGGATCGACGGAGAGTTGACGCGCCGCGCCGAAAAATCCGGCCATGGCGTTATTCAAACTGTTGCCACCGGTCGTCGATGCGACGCTCGGATCGCTCACGCTGGAAATCGTCTCGCCCAGAGCGGCTTCACCGCGTTCGTAAGCGGCCGTTTCGGCTTCCAAAGCCGCGGCACCGGATTTCTCGCGCACCACCTGGCGGTCCAAAAGGACATCGCGCACCTGCTGAACCTCGATGATATCGACGCCGACGGAGGCACCGCCCGTGGGGGAAATATCGCCGAAAATCACGCGCTGACGGGAGTACGTGGGATTGTTCACGTTGGCCATGTTACGGCCCACCGTTTCAATCGCGCGCGACTGCGCCCGCAGGGAGGAAATCCCCATGCGCAGTACATCGTAGAGTCCGT
>CANFSZ010000106.1 GCA_947449835.1 Opitutia bacterium | reverse complement strand
TGGTTCCTCGCGCACGACGACGCCGTGCCCGCCAAACTCCGCGACCACGTCAAAACCTTCGGCCTCCCGCGCGACCAGTTCGAAGAAACCGACGGCTGGCCCCACGAGCTCTACGTGCGCGAAGGCCGCCGCATGGTCTCCGCCTACGTCATGACCGAGCACAACTGTAAGGGTAAAATCGTCGCCGCGGACAGCGTCGGCCTCGCCAGCTACACGATGGACTCGCACCACACCGCGCGCGTCGTCGTCAACGGCGGCGTCATGGCCGAAGGCAACGTCGAGAAATCCACACCTCAACCTTACCCCGTGAGTTACCGCGCGATTGTCCCGCACGAACACGAATGCGCCAACCTCCTCGTGCCCGTCGCCGTTT
The DNA here is from genome assembly GCA_947449835.1 of Opitutia bacterium. Classification (GTDB taxonomy): domain Bacteria; phylum Verrucomicrobiota; class Verrucomicrobiia; order Opitutales; family Opitutaceae; genus Tous-C4FEB. Next base: position 5,920 of record CANFSZ010000106.1, on the reverse strand, counting down.
CGGCTTCGCACATCGCCTACGGCAGCATCCGCATGGAACCCGTCTTTATGCTCCTCGGCCAGAGCGCCGCCACCGCCGCCGCGCTCGCCCTCGACGCCAAGACCTCCGTGCAAGCCGTGGACTACGCCGCCCTGCGCACCCGCCTGCTCGCCGCCGGTCAGAAACTCTCTTGGACCCCGCCCGCGAAAACTCCGCCCGCGACAAAAACAAAATACTGATTCCAACGTCCAGCCCGCGCCGCGTTCCTCCATCGCCTTATTCGCACCACTTTTTTATGAACTACCGCCGTACCCCGCTCGCCGCCCTCGCGTTTGCCCTGACGTTCGCCTTCGCCTTACCCGTCGGCGTCTTCGCCGCTGACGCCGCGCCCGCGCCCAAGCCGCTGCGCATCCTTCTGCTCACCGGCGGTTGCTGTCATGATTACGCCGCCCAAAAAGATCTCCTCAAACAAGGCCTCGAAGCCCGCGCTCACGTCGTCGTCGAGCACATGCACACCGCCGATAAAACCACGCGCCCCAACTTCCCCGCGCACACCAACCCGCATTACGCCGATGGCTACGACCTCGTCATTCACGACGAATGTGCCGCCGACATTTCCGACCCCGCCGCCGCGCAGAACGTCCTCGCCCCGCACCTCGCCGGCCTCCCCGGCGTGAACCTGCACTGCGCGATGCACAGTTACCGCGTCACCAAAGAATTCGGCAAACCCCTCGCCCCCGGCGCGCCCGGCGCGTTGTGGTTCGACTACCTCGGCCTCCAATCCAGCGGCCACGGCCCGCAAGAACCCATTGCGATCACATTCGTCGCCAGCGACAGCCCGATCACGCGCGGCCTGGAAAATTGGACGACGATCAAAGAAGAACTCTACAACAACGTCCAAGATCCGAAAAATTTCCCCGGCCACCAGTCCCTCGCCACGGGCAAGCAAACCGTGAAAGCCAAAGACGGCACGTTGAGCGACAAAACTTCAGTTGTCGTTTGGACCAACATCTACGGCTCGAACCACGCGCGAGTTTTCAACACGACCCTCGGCCACAACAACCTCACGGTTAACGATCCGCGCTTCCTCGATCTCGTCACGCGGGGCGTCCTCTGGGCCACCGGCCACCTCGACGCCAACGGCCGCCCCGCCGCTGGTTACGGACCGCAGAGGAAATAAAAATCTGGCTCAGCCCGTGCGCCCACCCACCGCGGCGCGCCTGAGCTGCGCCCGCCCTTAGCCCCAAGTGCGCCCCGTCGTTTTGCCCCAATGAAGTTCTTCCCGCTCCTGCTGCTGAGTGGCGTGCTGTTGAGCGCCGCCGAGCGCCCGCCCAACATCCTCTTCGCCATCGCCGACGATTGGGGTGTCCACGCCAGCGCGTATGGCACGCCTTGGGTGCGCACGCCGCACTTCGATCGCGTCGCCCGCGACGGCATCCTCTTCACCCGCGCCTACACGCCCAACGCCAAATGCGCGCCCTCCCGCGCTTGCATCCTCACGGGCCGTAATTCGTGGCAACTCAAAGCCGCCGCAAACCACCTCGCGTATTTCCCCACCGAGTTCAAAGGTTGGGGCGAAGCCCTCGCTGAAACCGGCTGGTTCGTCGGCTACACCGCCAAGGGCTGGGGCCCCGGCGTCGCCCGCACCGACGCCGGTAAACCACGCGCCATGACCGGCCGCGCCTTCAACGCGCGCCGCACCCCACCCCCGACTACCGGCATCAATGCCGCCGATTACGCCGCCAACTTCGACGACTTCCTCGACGCCGCTCCCGCCGATCAGCCTTGGGTTTTTTGGTACGGCGCCACTGAGCCGCATCGCGATTACGAATTTGGATCCGGCGTGAAAAAGAGCGGCAAAAAACTCACCGACATCGACCGCGTCCCCGCGTTTTGGCCCGACAACACCACCGTGCGCCACGACCTCCTCGACTACGCCTACGAGGTCGAACACTTCGATCGCCACCTCGGGCGCATGCTCGAGGCCCTTGAGAAACGCGGACTCCTCGACAACACGTTGGTCATCGTCACCTCCGACCACGGCTTGCCCTTCCCTCGCGGCAAAGGCAGCGCCTACGAAGCCTCCAACCACGTGCCGCTCGCCGCGATGTGGGCCCGAGGTATCAAGGGCCACGGCCGCGTCGTCCAAGACTACGTCAGCTTCATCGATCTCGCGCCGACCTTCCTCGAGCTCGCCGGTTTGTCTTGGGCCCAATCCGGCCTCGCGCCGTCACCTGGCCGCAGCCTCACCGATATTTTTCGCGCCGCCGGCTCCGGCCAAATCAATCCCGCCCGCGACCACGTCTTGATCGGCATGGAGCGCCACGACATCGGCCGACCGGGCGACGTCGGCTACCCGATCCGCGGCATCGTCCGCGATGATCACCTTTATCTCGAAAATTTCGAACCCACCCGCTGGCCTGCCTGCAACCCCGAGACCGGCTACCTTAACGTCGACGGCGGCGCCACCAAGTCCTTCATCCTCGAGGCCCATCGCGCGAATCCCGCCGATCCGTATTGGGCCCTCTGTTTCGGCCGCCGCCCCGCGACCGAATTTTACCGCTTAACCACCGATCCCGACTGCGTGAAAAACCTCGCCGCCGATCCCGCCCTGCGTGCGACCCGCGAAAACCTCCAAACCGCGCTCTACGCCGAACTCAAAGCCCAAGGCGATCCGCGCATGTTTGGCGAAGGCGACAGCTTCGACCGCTACCCGCATTCCAACCCCGAGCACGTCGGTTTTTACGAACGCTACATGCGCGGCGAAAAATTAAAAACCAATTGGGTCAATGCCAGCGACTTCGAGCCCGAGCTCTTTAAGTAAATCGCGCAGGCTTGGCGAAAGCCGAGGTTTCGCGTTGCGGGCGGTGACGATCCGGTTTTCGTGAGGATATGGTGCTGGACAACGAATTACTCAAACAGGCGCGGGAGGCAGGGATCGATCTCGACTTGATCGATACCAATCTCGCGCTCCGAGTGGAGGATCGTTGGCGGCAGCACGACGGCGCGTTGCGATTCATTTTAAAATTACAGCAAGCTAAAGCTGCCCATGACACCGGACTTCAGCCAGCTGATCGCTAAGTTAACGGACTCGGGATTCGAGTTTGTCATGATTGGCGGCTACGCAGCGGTCACTTACGGTTCATCTCAAGTCACGCGCGACTTGGATATCTGCGCCGTCCTGACTAACGAAAACATTGAGTTGTTGCGTCGCACCCTCGCGGACTGGAATCCGCGTCATCGCATGACCCCGGACCGGCTTTCGTTTCTGAAATTCCCCAAGGCCGGTGAGCCGGTAAATAATCTCTATCTGGAAACAGACGTCGGGGTCGTGGACATTCTCTCATCGGTGCTAGGCGTCGGTGATTTCGCACGGTTGAAATCTACGGCGGAGAAATTCGAGGTGGACGGACGTGTTTGCTGGGTGATTTCACTGCCAGACCTCATTGCAGGAAAAGAGGCGATGGGACGCGGCAAAGACAAGCTCACGGCCGTGGAACTCCTTGTCATCGCCGCCAAACGAAAACGCTGAAGAGAAAAACGGCCGAGATCGATACGCTCCGCCATTGCATAAACCCGACGGCCACCGCGCCACCCTGCGCCAAGGTACTGAGAAACCCCTGCGCGAGCCCGCACGCGACCAACCCGGCCCTTGGGCGAAACCAACCATTTCGCCACCCGCGAACCCGCCTGCTTGGCCGATCTCACCGCCGCTTGGGAAACGTGGAGCCGGGCCTAGGCTGCCTCGCTTTAGCGGGCTTTTCCCTTTCGCTCTATTCACCGTGACTTCCATCCGCCTGCTCTCGATCTGCGTCGCCACGATGGCCACCGGTTTCGCCGCTGAAACCGCCAAAGGCTCAGCTCCGGCGAAACCCAACATCCTCCTCATCCTCGTCGACGATCTGAACGACTGGGTGGCTCCGCTCGGCGGCCATCCGCTCGCTCAGACGCCTCACCTCGACGCCCTCGCGCGCTGCGGCACCACCTTTCTCAACGCCCACGCGCAAGCCCCGCTCTGCAACCCTTCCCGCACCAGTTTGCTCATGGGCCTGCGCCCCAGCACCACGGGAATCCACGGTCTTGAGCCTTCAATCCGCACGCTGCCTACGTGGCGTGACCGTCCTTCGCTGCCCCAGTATTTTCAACGCCACGGCTACCGCACCCTTTCAGTCGGTAAGGTCTGGCACAGCCTCACCCCCAAGCTTCGCGCAACCGAGTTTGACCTCGTGGGCAACGCCGGTGGCGTCGGCGCCCGCCCGCCCGCCAAACTCATCGGCTCCACTCCCGCCGGCAACAACCCCCTCATGGATTGGGGCACGTTTCCCCACCGCGATGAGGACAAGGGCGATTGGAAAGTCGCCGACTGGGCCGGCCAACAACTCGCCGCTTTGCCGCGCGACCAACCGTTTTTTCTCAGCGTCGGTTTTTTTCTTCCGCACGTCCCGTGCTATGTGACCCAACCGTGGTTCGATCTTTACCCCGACGATGACCGGGTCCTGCCGCCCGTGCGCCCAGAAGAACGCGCCGGACTCTCGCGTTTCTCTTGGTATCTCCACTGGTCGCTCCCCGAGCCTCGCCTCTCTTGGCTCCGCGAGCGCAACCAATGGCGCAACCTCTGCCGCAGCTATCTGGCGAGCATCAGCTTCGTCGACGCCCAGATCGGTCGCGTGCTCGCCGCCCTCGACGCCTCCGGCCAACGCGAGCACACGATCATCGTCCTCGCCGGCGATCACGGCTATCACCTCGGCGAAAAAGAAATCAGCGGCAAAAACACGCTCTGGGAACGCTCCACCCGCGTCCCGTTCTTCATGGCCGGCCCCGGCATCGCCGCCGGCGCCCTCGTGACCCGCCCCGCCGAGTTGCTCGATATCTATCCGACCCTCAACGCCCTCGCCGGTCTTCCCGCCCTCGCCGGCCTCGAGGGCCTCAGTCTCGTCCCGCAACTCCGCGACGCCACCGCCCCGCGCGAACACCCCGCCATCACCACGCACAATAAGGGCAACCATGGCATCCGCAGCGAACACCACCGCTACATCCGTTACGCCGATGGCAGCGAAGAACTTTACGATCTCCGCAACGACCCGCACGAGTGGACCAACCTCGCCAACCGCCCCACCTCCGCCGCCCTCCTCGCCGAACACCGTCGCTGGCTGCCCAAAGTCGATGCGCCGGCCGCCCCCGCCAGCGCCCAACGCGTCCTCACGTACGATCCCGCCACGCGCCGCGCCACTTGGGAAGGTCGCCCCATCTCGGAGGACGACCCGATTCCTTTCCGCTGATTCGCGTGCCCGCGGGGGACCTGTCATCCCTGAAATCCAAAAGAGACCAAATTTGTGCTCGCTACTGCTGGCCGCGAAAACCTCGCTGGTGGCACCCCGTCATGCCTTCCCTGATGCGCTCGCTCCTCCGCTCCGCCCTGCTCGCTTTCCTCGCTCTCGCCGCCGTCCACGCCGCCACGCCGGCCCCGCGCTTTGAACTCCGTGACGGCGACCGCGTCGTCTTCCTCGGCGACACCCTCGTCGAGCGCGAACAATACCACGGCTGGCTCGAGCTCATGCTCACCGCCCGCGCCGCCGACCGCACCGTCACCTTCCGCAACCTTGGCTGGAGCGCCGACACCCCCACCGGCACCTCCCGCGCCGGCCTCAGCCTCCTCCAAGCCGGCCGCGAGCCCGCCGACGAGGGCTGGATCCAACTCCAGCAACAGATCACCGACGCCAAGCCCACCGTCATCTTTGTAGGCTACGGCATGGCCAACTCCTTCGACGGCTCCGCCGGCCACGAGAAATTCCGCGCCGATTACAACCGCCTACTCGACACTCTCGCTAAACTCGCCCCGACCGCGCGTCTCATCCTGCTCAGCCCGGCGCCTCATTTAACGCTCAGCGCCGCCCAAGCCAGCGCCGCCGCGCACAACGCCACCCTCGCGCGCCTCTCCGCC
>CANFSZ010000105.1 GCA_947449835.1 Opitutia bacterium | reverse complement strand
GGTTGGTATGGCATGAACTTCGAGCACATGCCCGAGCTCAAGTCGCCCCACGGTTATTACTACGCCTGCGGCCTCACTCTCGTCTCGACGCTCTTGATGGTCGTCTACCTCAAGCGCAAACGCTGGTTCTAAATCCACGTGCCCTTAATCTTGAGATCCGCGATTTCCGGTAGTGGTTATCTGGCGTTAGGTCGTGTCGGCTGAGATCTTCTCAACATCCTTGCGTTGCGACGCGTATTTGGCCACCGTGGATAATGCTTCACTGGTCAGAATGTTCCGCCGTCGATCGGGCGCCCGGAAAAGTCAGCGGCGCCTGGCTTTTCAAGGGCACGCGTGTTCCGGTAAAGGCACTTTTCGAGAATCTTGAAAGCGGAGCCACGATAGAAGATTTTTTGGAATGGTTTCCTGGAGTGAGTCGGGAACAAATCGAGGCCGTGTTGGACCACGCGCAGCGCAGCCTCGTTGAGGCTTAAAGGAGTGAAGATACTTTTCGATCAAGGCACACCTGTGCCGCTGCGCAGCTTTCTGGCTTCACACGAGGTGGTGACAGCTTTTGACCGCGGCTGGGGCGAACTACAAAATGGTGATTTATTGCGCGCAGCGGAGGAGGATGGCTTTGCCGCCATCATTACGACGGATCAAAATCTTCGCTATCAGCAGCACCTGCCCAGCCGACGACTAGCGATACTTGTCTTGCTCACCACGGATTGGCGGCGCATCCGACAAGACGCTGATTCCGTCGTTCAAGCAGTGGCGGCTTTGTCCTCCGGGAATTACGTTGAGTTACCCATCCGATCTTTGCCGAAGCCCGAACCGAGGTAGGAGGCTCTCTTGATGCATTGCGGCACTCATCAAGATCTATGAAGTGCCGCAACTTTCCTCGCCACCCATCCGCTGCCCGCCCGCGATCTCATCCTCGGTCGCACGCCTAGTACGTTAAGCAACTCCATCGGCGCGAACGGGCACGATGGGTTATAAAAATGGTAGAGGTGGCGGGAGTTGAATCCGCGGCTCAACCCGGCGCCGGCATCGCCCCGCCCAAACCTTCCCCGCGTTCGCACCGCGCGCCCGCCCGAGCCGTCACGCGCTCCATCGGCCACACGCCCACCTCCACCGACCGCGCCACGCTCACGTGCTCCGGCGCGCGCCCCTCGCGATCAAATCCCGCCAGCCGCAACCCCGCGTCGTTCCACACCGACACCTCCGCCGCGCCGATCTCGTACGGCGCATGATGCACCCGCCCCGTGAACAACCGCTCCCCGCGCGCATCCCACGCAAACAACCGGTAACGCTCCACCAAGAAAAATTCCAACGTCCCCGCCACCGCCGGCCGCGCCACCCCCACGGGCCGATAGCAAAACCGACTCTCCATGGCCTGCCCCTGCCGCCGCGACCGGTAATCCACTGCCTGCGTGCGCGCGTCCACCGTCGCCGCCATCGTCGCATGTTGATAAGGCAGATGAAACAACGCCCGCGCGATCTTCACCGCGAGCCACTGGTTCGCATCGAGCGAGTAAAACCACACGCCCGGCCGCCCCTGCGCATCGTGGACATACGTCCGCACATTCAACTCCAAGAAATCCGAAAGCCCCCGCACCGCCGGCAACCCGCGCGGCCGCACCCGCTCCATCGCAAACGGCACCAGCCCGAGCCACGCGCGCCCCTCATAGACGTCGACCGTCAAACCCGGCGGCAACGTGCGTTGAATCTCCGCCGGATCCCACGCCCAATGCAGAAACAACAACTGCGCCCAACGCTGCCGCATGACCGGCGCGCCCGCCGGCCGTGCGCGCTCTGCGAGCCGTTGCGCGAGGGAAGGTGAATTCATGCGCACCAGTATGCCTCGACTGCGCATCCGCTGCAACCCCCGCCCAGCAGAATGATGGCTCGCAGCCAGCGTCCCGGATGAATCAACCGTAAAAGTGGACGCGACCGCTGGGCACACCGCCAGCCTAGCCAGAGGTTAAACGCGAGGAGGGAACCTACCGAAACCAACCAAGCCCGCCAGCCTCCTTTGGATTCCGTGCGCCAAACTTTAGGGGGATGCATGGCAACTTCAGGAAAACCCGTCGAAACCTTAGGAAAACGCGTCAACTCCTTAAGAAAACGCATCAACTGCTCGGGGAGACGCAACAACTGCTTGAGGAAACGCATCAACTGCTCGAGTTGACGCAGCAACTGCTCGAGTTGACGCATCAACTCCTTAAGAAGACGCGTCAACTTCTTGAGGAAACGCATCAAAACTTCGAGTCGGAGGAGTTTTATTGAGTTAAACTCCCTCCCAACTCGGATAGGAGGAGTCCCCACCTAATCCTAAGCCGATGGATTCACGGTTCGCTGGCTTTTGAGTGAGCCGCCACTCCCCACCCGCAACCCACGAAGCCTCCCTCCAGCCGAGCGCGCACTGCCCGTTTGCGCACGGCTCTCAATCGTGTAATCGCCGCTTGCGGCCCCGGGCGGGCCACGAAAACCTACCCTATGCGCCGCCTCCTGTTCGCCGCCCTGCTCGCTCTCCCCCGTTTGGAAGCCCAAACGCCTGCGCCCGCCGCTTCCACTGCCCCCGCCGCCAACGCACCCGCCTCGCCCGAGGCCGTGATGCTGGAGCGCATCTTCACCGAGGCCCTCGCCCGCGGCACCGCCTACGAAAATCTCCGCGCTCTCACCTCGCGTTATCCGGGCCGGCTCGCCGGTTCCAAAGCCCTCGAAGGCGCCGTCACGTGGTCGCAGAAACAACTCACCGCCCTCGGCCTCGATCGCGTGTCCACGCAAGAGGTGATGGTCCCGCACTGGGAACGCGGCTCACGCGAATCCGTGCGGCTCCTGCCCGCGACTGGCCCCGCCATCAACCTCGCCGCCCTCGCCCTCGGCAACTCCATCGGCACGCCGCCCGCCGGTATCACCGCCGAAGTCATCGAAGTAAAATCCCTCGCCGAAGTCGAAGCGCTCGGCCGTGATAAAATCTCCGGCAAGATCGTCTTCTTTAATCGTCCGATGGACCCCGCGATCGTCCTCCCCGGTCGCGCCTACGGAGCCGCCGGCGACCAACGCGGCCGCGGCCCGATCACGGCCGCCAAATACGGTGCCATCGGCGCTCTCACGCGCTCCCTCACGCACGCGCTCAACAACCTCCCGCACACCGGCGCCACCACGTTTCTGCCCGAAGGCCCTAACATCCCCGCGTGCGCCCTCTCCACGGTCGCCGCCGACCGCCTGAGCGCCGCCCTCGCCGCCGATCCCAAAATCCGCGTCGAGCTCAAGTCCCACGCCTCCCGTTACCCCGACGCCCTTTCGCATAACGTCATCGGCGAGATCCGCGGCTCCGAATTTCCCGACCACATCATGGTCGTCGGCGGCCACCTTGATTCTTGGGACGTCGCGCCCGGCGCGCACGACGACGGCTCCGGCGTCGTCCAAGCCATGGAAGTTCTCCGCCTCTTCAAAACCCTCGGAATCAAACCGCGCCACACCCTCCGCGCCGTCCTCTTCACCAACGAAGAAAACGGCCTCCGCGGCGCTACCACCTACGCCGACCTCGCGCGCAAGGCCGGCGAAAAACATATCCTCGCCCTCGAATCCGACAACGGTGGCTTTCAACCCCGCGGCTTCGAGCTCGCCAGTTCGCAATTCGACGCCATCGCCCGCGCCGCGCGTTGGACCAAACTTTTCGAACCCTACGGCCTGCCCTTGCTCGTCGCCGGCCGCGGTGGCGCCGATGTCGCCCCGCTGTATCTGCTCGGCGCCACGACGGGCGAAATCCTCCCCGACTCACAACGCTACTTCGACATCCACCACACGACCGCCGACAACCTCGAGCAAGTGAACCCGCGCGAACTCCACCTGGGCGCCGGCGCCCTCGCCTCGCTCATCTGGCTCATCGACACGCAGGGATTATAAGCGGCGCCATTAGCCGAAAACGCCGCCATGCTCCGCGCGCTCATTTTTGATTTCGACGGCCTGATTCTCGACACCGAGTCCGCGCTCATCCGTTCGTACGCGGATGTGCACGCGGCGCACGGCGTGGCTTTCGACGAAGCGCTGTTTATCCGCGCCGTGGGGCACGTTGATTTCAAATTCGATCCCTGGGCCGCCTTTGGACCGAGCGCGGTCCAGGCGGAACTCGAGGCCCAACGCCAACACACTAAAAAAGGCCGCCTCGAACAACTCGCGCCGTTGCCTGGCGTCGTCGCGCTCCTCGACGAAGCCCACGCCGCCGGCCTGCCGCTCGCCATCGCTTCCAACTCCGAACACACGTGGGTCGAGCCGCACCTTGCGCGTCTCGGGCTCTTGGAATGGTTCACCTTCGTCGCCTGCCGCGAAGACGCGCCCTCGCCCAAGCCCGAGCCCGATCTCTACAAACTCGTGCTCAACCAATTCGGCCTACGCGCGCACGAAGCGGTCGCGTTCGAAGACTCGCACACGGGCAGCATCGCCGCCAAACGCGCGGGGCTGTTCACCGTCGCCGCGCCCGGGCCTTCGACGCAGCACCACGATTTCGCGCACGTCGATCTGCGCGTGAACTCGCTCGCCGAGATAACGCTGACGAACTTGCGCGCGCGCTTCGTTGCGCCGCGCGGCGCTTAACCGCCGAGTTCTTCCCAGCGTTTGTAAGTCGTCGCGATCTGCGCCTCGAGTTCGTGCAGGCGTCCCGTGGCCTGCGTCACTTCGAGGGGCGGTTTTTTGAAAAACAACGGATCGGCGAGCTTGGCGGTGAGTGCGGTCTGTTCGTTTTCGAGCTTCTCGATCAACGCCGGCATCGCGTCCAACTCGGCGCGCTCTTTGTTGGTGAGCTTGCGCGCCTTGGCGGCGGGTGAACCGGCGCCACCACTGGCGGCGGCTTTCGCGGCGCGTTTCGCGAGTTCCTCGGCGGCGGCGAGCGCGGCGGCTTTGCGGGCTTTTTCTTTCTGCCAATCATCGTAGCCGCCGATGTAATCGACGACGCGGCCTTCGCCTTCAAACACGAGCAAGCTCGTGCAGACTTCGTTCAAGAACGCGCGATCGTGACTGACGAGCAGCACGGTGCCGCCAAATTCCACGAGCAAATCCTCGAGAAGTTCGAGCGTCTCGGCGTCGAGATCGTTGGTCGGTTCGTCGAGCACGAGGACGTTGGCGGGCTTGGTGAAAAGCCGGGCGAGGAGAAGTCGGTTACGTTCGCCGCCGGAGAGCGCTTTGATCGGCGTGCGGGCGCGCGTGGGCTCGAAGAGAAAATCTTCCAAGTAGGAAATCACGTGCCGCGTGCGGCCGTTGATCGTGATCATAGTGTTGCCGTCGGCCACGGCGTCTTGCACGCGCATCGTTTCATCGAGCTGCGCGCGGAGTTGATCGAAGTAAACGATCTCCAATTGCGTGCCTTGCTCGACGAGGCCGACCTTCGGTTTCAATTGCCCGAGCAACAATTTCAACAGCGTAGTTTTGCCCGCACCGTTGGGGCCGACGATACCGATCTTGTCGCCGCGCTCGATGCGCGTGGTGACGTCGCGCACGATCCACGGGCCGTCGTCGGCGTAGCGAAAACCCGCGTCTTCACAGGTGATAACCTTGAAGCCGCTGCGATCCGCTTCCTGCGCCGTCATCGTGGCTTTGCCCTGACGATCACGCCGGTCGGCGCGTTCAGCGCGCATTTTCTCGAGTGCGTGGATGCGGTTGTTGGCGCGTGAGCGCTGGGCTTTCACGCCGCGGCGAATCCAAACTTCTTCCTGCGCGAGTTTTTTATCGAACTGGGCGCGCTCGACTTCTTCGGCTTCGAGCACGGCCTGTTTGCGCACGAGAAACGTGTCGTAGTCGCACGCCCAACCGATGAGTTGACCGCGATCCACTTCGACGATGCGCGTCGCCAGTTTACGCAAAAAAGCGCGATCGTGCGTCACGAAGAGCAAGGCCCCGCCCCATTCGAGGAGAAATTCTTCGAGCCACTGAATCGACGCGAGATCGAGATGGTTCGTCGGCTCGTCCAAGAGCAGCAGTTGCGGCGCTTCGACGAGGCCGCGCGCGAGCAAGACGCGACGTTTTTGTCCGGCCGAGAGCGCCGCGAAATCTTGATCCGACGGCAAACCCATCTGCTCGAGCAAGCGCTCGACGCGATCGTGGCGTTCCCAGTCGTTGTGTTCTTCGTAGCTGCCGCCCTCGCCTTCGACGACGGTGCGCACCGTGCCCGCGAGGCCGGCGGGGACTTCTTGTTTCAACGTCGAAAACACCGCGCCCGCTTGGCGAAACACTTGGCCTTTATCCGCTTCGAGTTCGCCCGAGATCACCTTCATGAGCGTGGACTTGCCCGCGCCATTGCGTCCGACCAAACAGACCCGCTCGCCGCGGTCGATCTGAAGATTGACGCGATCCAGCAACGGCGCACCGCCGAAGCTCAAGCTGACATCGAGAAGACTCACAATAGCCATAAG
>CANFSZ010000104.1 GCA_947449835.1 Opitutia bacterium | reverse complement strand
GGTGATTTTGTCGGTCTCGAGTTCGAAGAGCGGTTGGTCTTTTTTGACGATGTCGCCGTCTTTGACGTGCCATTTGGCGAGGACACCGGAGCTGATGGATTCGCCCATGGGCGGGATTTTGACTTCGAGGAGGGACATGGTCGGGAGGGGTCGAGTGGTTTAAAAAATCGAGGCGTGGGTGAGTTGAGCGCGGATCAGAGCGTGAAGGCTTCGTTGAGGAAGGCGGTGAGTTCGAGGCGGTGGAGGGCGAGGTTGCCAACGGCGGGGGAGGCCGAGGCGCCGCGACCGGCGTAGGTGGGTTTGCGGCCGAAGATTTCTTCGAGCTGCGGAGCGATGTAAGACCAAGCGCCCATGTTCTGCGACTCTTCTTGCGCCCAGATGAGGCGGGCGCGGTGGCCGTAGGCATCGGAGAGTTTGGAGAGGGCGTCGCGGTGGAGCGGATACAGCTGCTCAACGCGGACGATGGCGGTGTCGGTGATTTTGTTTTTCGCGCGGTAATCGACGAGATCGTAGTAGACTTTGCCGGAGCAGAGGATGAGGCGCTCGGTCTTTTTCGGGGCGGCGGGATCGTCGATGATTTCTTGGAAGGAGCCGGTGGTGAAGTCTTCGAGTTTGGAGACGGCGGCCGGATGGCGCAGGAGGGATTTTGGCGACATCACGACGAGCGGTTTGCGGAAATCGCGTTTCACTTGGCGGCGGAGCGCATGGAAGAAGTTCGCTGGGGTCGTGATGTTGGCGACCTGCATGTTGTCCTCGGCGCAGGCTTGGAGGAAGCGTTCGAGGCGGGCCGAGGAGTGTTCGGGGCCTTGGCCTTCGTAGCCGTGGGGCAAGAGCAGGACGATGCCGCTGGTGCGTTGCCACTTGGATTCACCGGAGCTGATGAACTGGTCGATCATGACCTGGGCTCCGTTGGCGAAGTCGCCGAATTGGGCTTCCCAGATGCAGAGCATCTCGGGGTAATCGAGCGAGTAGCCGTAGTCGAACCCGAGGACGGCGACTTCGGAGAGCAGGGAATTATAAACGCAGAAGCGGGCGGTCGCGCCGGGGATGTTTTTGAGCGGCGTGTATTTCTCGGCGGTCTCGGCGTCGTTGAGGACGGCGTGGCGGTGGGTGAAGGTGCCGCGTTCGCAATCCTGACCACTGAGGCGGACGGGCGTGCCCTCGGCGAGGAGGGAGCCGAAGGCGAGGGCTTCGCCGAAACCCCAGTCGATCGAGCCGCTGTCTTTGTGGGCGGCGATCCGGGCTTCGAGGAAGCGTTGGACTTTGGGGTTAACCTTAAACGTAGCGGGGACCGTGGTGAGGCCTTGGACGACGCGGTCGAGGACGGCACGGTCCACGCCGGTCGGGACGGCGGTGTGGTTGTAGCCCGGTTGGAAAACGGCGGTCGAGCCCTTGAAGGCGTCGGCGGGTTTGGCTTTGGCGCGTTTGGCGATTTTGGCGGCTTCGCGTTCTTTGGCTTTGGCGAGATTCTCTTCGAAAGCGGCGGAGTATTCGGCGGTGATGGCGTCGCCTTCCGCGGCGGTGATCGTGCCGGCGCCGACGAGTTGCCCCGTGTAAATGGCGGATACTAGGGGATGCTCGGCGATTTTTTTGTAAAGAATGGGCTGGGTAAAAGCGGGCTCGTCGGTCTCGTTGTGGCCGCGGCGACGGAAGCAATACATGTCGATGAACACGTCGCGGTGGAATTGTTCACGGAACTCGAGGGCGAGTTGCGAGACCATGCAGACGGCTTCGGGGTCGTCGCCGTTGACGTGGAAAATCGGGGCCTCGATCATCTTCGCGATGTCGGTGCAGTAGCGCGTCGAGCGGGAATCGCGCGGGTCGGTGGTGAAACCGATCTGGTTGTTGATGACAAAATGCAGCGTGCCACCGGTGCGGTAACCGGGGAGTTGGGAGAAGTTGAGCGTCTCGGCGACGACGCCTTGGCCGGCGACAGCGGCGTCACCGTGGATGAGCAACGGGAGGACTTTGGAGCGCGTCTCGGTGTCGCCGCGAATGCGTTGGCGGGCGCGGGCTTTGCCTTCGACGACGGGATTTACGATCTCGAGGTGGGAAGGATTGGCGGCGAGACGGACTTCGACCTTGGCGCCGGAAGTCGTCGTCAGGATGGACTCGTAACCGAGGTGGTATTTCACGTCGCCATCGCCGGCGACCGTGTCGGGCAGGTAATTTTCGGAAAATTGTTCGAAGAGTTGGTCGAACGATTTGCGCATGACCGAACAGAGAACGTTGAGGCGACCGCGATGGGCCATGCCCATGACGATTTCTTCGACGCCCACATCCGGGCTGTGGTCGATGATCGCATCGAGCGCGGCGATGATCGTCTCGCCGCCTTCGAGCGAGAAACGTTTTTGGCCGACGTATTTGGTGTGAAGAAAACGTTCGAACAACTCTGCCTTGTGGACGCGGCGCAGGATGCGGACTTTCTGGGGTTGGGTAAATTTCGGTTGGAGGCGCGTGGACTCGATCCGATCCTGCAGCCAGCGGCGGCAATCGGTGTCTTGGATGTGCGCGTATTCCACGCCGACGTGGCCGCAGTAGGTTTGTTGGAGCGAGGCGACGATGTCGCGCAGCTTCATCTGGCCGCCGTTGAGATACGTGCCCGTGTCAAACGACGTGTCGAGATCGGCGTCGGAGAGATTGAATTGATTGAGGGAAAGTTTGGCGAGCGGCGCAGGCGCGGCGCTGAGCGGATCTAGGTGTGCTTGGAGGTGGCCGATCGAACGGTAGGCGTTGATGAGGTAGTGGACGCGGGCCTGCTTGAGGCTGTCGATGATGTTGACGTTGGCGGCGGCGTCAGTGGGACCATTTAGGGCGGAGGCGAGCGTGCCGTTGTTGTTGCCGAGGCTGAAACCTTGGAAGAAGGCGCGCCAGGTGGGGTCGACGGAATCGGGTTGGTCGAGCCAGGCTTGATACATTTGCTCGATCACGGCGGCGTTGGCGTGGGTCGGGACGGACATGGAATTCATGGAAGAAGAGTTTGGGTTTTAAGATGACTTGAGCGCAGCGTGCTGGAGTTGAACCGGCGCGCGCGATCTCGCCAATAAGAGATAGGGTTTAACCAAAGCAGGCCTCGATCGGCTAGACAAGCGCGTGGGGGGTGGCTTTGAGTGATTGCAATCCCGCTTAAGGTAGGTAGCAGACGGATTAGTAACCCATCTAAGAGCATGGGCGTCGACGCAGGGTAAAAATTTCGTAACTATAACTTTTAAAACATCATGGAAATTCAAATCAAAGCCGCGATCGTCGCGCTACTGTCCGCTATTAAGGCCGGAGACGGGCAATCGGTGGCCGAGGAAATGGCGCGTTTGGATGATTTTCTGGCCCAAGGGCGGCTCGCGCTGCATCCGCAGTTGGTGCATTTTTTGGAGAATCGGAGCTACGCCAAGGCCCTGATGTTTTTGGGCGGCGAGACCGATATCCCTGTCGGCTCGTGTGGCGGACGAGCGGCGCGAAAGGCGGGGGCTTAATCATGGCACGCGGTGATAAAGTAGCGACGGATGGCGGCGGGTCTTTGGCGCAAAATCCCTTTGCGGCGCTGAGTGGTGCTGGTTTGCCGAATGTGCCGTTGCGACCCGTCGCGGTCGGCGCGGTGACGTCCGCAACCCCGAGCAAGCCCGAAAAAAATCGCGGCCGCGTCGATGTGCGACGCGAGACCGGCGGACGCGGCGGCAAGACCGTCACCGTGGTCGACGGTTTCATCGGGATCGGGCTGCCCGAAAAAGAACAGCTCTGCAAAAAAATTCGCGGCGCGTGCGGTTGCGGCGGCACCGTCAAGGAAGGCCGCATCGAGATTCAGGGCGATCAACGCGAAACCATCGCGCGCATTTTAAGCGAAGCGGGTTTTCGCGCCGTGATGGCTGGAGGTTAACTCCGATTAAGCTCTTAGCGCTCAAAGTGCGAAGAGCTGAATCGCTCCTCTGTTCTCAGTGTTGCGCCAGCTCCTAATCTTAAGCTGCGAGGCCGGCAGTGAGGGCGAGGGCGCCTTTGGCGCGATTGAGGATGTACAGATGGTAGCCTGAGGCTCCTTGCGCTAAAAGGTCGCGAATCTGTGAGAGGGCCCAGTCGATGCCGATCGTTTCAACGACATCGGTGTTTTCGGCAGCGACTTCCAGGCGGGTGATGAGTTTCTGCGGTAAGGTCGTGCCGCACATCGCGGTGAAACGCTGGATTTGTTTCAGCGAAAGCACGGGCATGATACCGGGGACGATCGGAACGTTGATTCCGGCGGCGCGGCATTTTTCGACGAAGCGGTAGTAGATGGTGTTGTCGAAAAACAGCTGGGTCGTGATGAAGGCGGCGCCGGCGTCGACTTTGCGCTTGAGGTGGGCGAGGTCGATTTCGAGCGAGGGGGCTTCGGGGTGTTTCTCGGGATAACCGCCGACGCCGAGACAGAAATCGCTGTGCCGCGATTTAAGGAGTTCGATGAGGTCACTGGCGTAGCGGAGGCCGTCTTTGTAAGGCGTGAACGAAGTTTCGCCCTTGGGCGGATCGCCCCGTAGCGTCATGATGTTGCGGAAGCCGCTGGCGTGAATGCGGTCGGCAACCGTGGAGAGTTCTTCGCGCGAGTGGCCGACGCACGTGAGGTGCGGCATGACGGTGAAGCCGAAATCGCGCTTGAGAAAATCGCAGACTTGCGCGGTGCGGTCGCGGGTCGTGCCGCCGGCGCCGTAGGTGACCGACACGAAGTCGGGGTTCATGCGCTTCAGCGCGGTGGCGGTGGCGCGGAGCGCTTCGACGCCCGCGTCGTCTTTAGGCGGAAAAAACTCTAGAGAGCGCAACGGCCGACCAAGAGCGAACAGCTCGGAAATCGGGCGATCCGCCGATGCGGCAGGGAAGGAGGCGGACGCGGTGCTCTTGGGCTCGTTTGACATAACGTATCAACGCATAGGTAAGTGTTGATACGTGTAAAGGATCGAGTTTATCGGCTAGGGTTTAGCGGCGGAAGGCGTTGGTGGGGCCGCTTCAAATAAATCGGCGGATTTTTGCGGGAGGCTCGTGAACGAATATTCGGCGATCTGGAAGGCGCGCTTGGCCATGAGGGTGTTGATGGGGGCGGTCGAGTCGCTGTGGCTGAGGGTGACGAAGACTGGGCCGGCGGGGATCGTTTCGAATTCGGGTGCCAGCGGTTTGGCGGGTTCGACGGGGGTCCCGGTGGCGGATTTTTGGGCCAGCTCCGTCGCTGAACCGAGGGCGGCGAGTCCTGTCTTGGCGTCGGCGACGGGGGGCTTGATTTTTTTTTCCTCGGGCTTACGGCCGAGGGAAATTTTTAGGATTTTTTTATCGAAGGTTTCGATTTGGAAACAGCGCGCGTGGGGCTTGGCGGCGAGCGCGTTGGCGTCGGCGAGGTCGGTGGTCTCGGTGAAGCGGAGGCTGGTGAGGGTGTTGAGCGTCGGGGCGAGGGCGTCAGGTTTTAATTTTTGCCCAGCAGGAGTGGCGGAGGCGGTCCAAGGATCTTCTTTTTTGGCGCGCTTAAACGTGATGCGCTCGTCGGCGGAAAAGGAGATTTCGATGTGAGCAATGTCGTCGGGCTTGAGGGTGAGGAGTTCGGTTTGGGCCCAATTTTTAGGTTCCAGGTCTAGGTAGGTATTTAAAGCGGCGAGGTAGGCTTTGCTTTCTTTACCGAAGCGCAGGAAGCGACCGCCGGTTTCGGAGGTTTTACCGAGTGCAATGGCTGTAAGCTCTTTGGCGGATGCATTGAGGACAGTGATGTGCGTGTCCTTGAACTCAAGCCGCTCGATTCGGTCGGGGTTGGTGGTGACGAGGCGTGTTAGCTTAGTCTCGGCGAGTTCTGTGACAAAGCGGGCGATTTTAGGGAAATCAGCGGGGAAGTCGTAATACGAAGGGACGTACCACAAGCCGGCGGGGTCACGATTTAGGGTGAGAGATTTCCCGGCCTCGGTGAGCCGAATTTCGGCGATGTTTTCGGCGGTGGCGATGGTGAGGAGGGGTTGGCCGAGGCGGGCGTCGGCCGAAGGAGCGGGCGCGGGGCGGCGAACGATAAAGACGAGGGCGGAAACCGCGGCGAGGAGGGCGACGATGAGGAGGAGTTGCTTGAGTTTCATCGGTGAAAGGAGAGACAATCAGCGCGAGATTTTGCGGGCTCGGGCGAACCAGATGCCGAAGGCGCCGATGAGCAGCGGACTGGCTAATAGGTTGATGAAGAGCAGGCGGTTTTCGAGGGCGTCGATATCTTCGCGGAGGGCGCGACGGATCTCGCGGCGTTCGCTTTGCAGGGTCGCTTGTTGCTTTTGGAAATCGCCGATGGCTTTGGTGATTTCGGGGGAAGCGACGAGTTTATTGGCTTCGCCTTTTTTGCCCTGGAGTTCGCTAAGCTTGGTTTGGACTTGTTGGAGGCGGGATTCGAGGGCGGTGAGTTTTTCCTGATATTTTTTATTGGCCTCGATTTCCATGGTGCGGACGACTTCGAAGGGGCGAACGGAGTTGCC
>CANFSZ010000103.1 GCA_947449835.1 Opitutia bacterium | reverse complement strand
TGCCCGCGCCATTGCGTCCGACCAAACAGACCCGCTCGCCGCGGTCGATCTGAAGATTGACGCGATCCAGCAACGGCGCACCGCCGAAGCTCAAGCTGACATCGAGAAGACTCACAATAGCCATAAGAACCCGCCAACGTGCCGACCCACGCCGACCAGAGCAAGGCTCGCCTTACACGCCCGCGAACTTCCCTGCGCGCGCCTCCAAATTTAAAACAACTCGCGCTGCGTGAGCGCGTCGCGCTTCGCCCCGTCGAGCGTGCTCAAGGCCAGCAACTGCATCACACTCATCCCCGCCACCGCCGGCTCCCGCGCAAGCGAGGCCAACAACACCGCACCCGCCAACGCATCGTACAAAGCCGCGTGATAACGTCGCCGTTCCACGGGGCAAAATTGCGTCGCGAGCCCGTCCAATTCACCCTGCAAACCGCACGCCGCGATCACGTCTTCCAGTTTTCCCGAGGCGAGTTGCGGATAAAGTTGCCCGTAAATCCGCGCCGAATCGAGCCACGGCCCCCACTCGACGATGCGTTCGCCGGGCCGCGCGAAATCCGGCGATGGCCGCGGGTACGGCCACACACCTTTGAGCAGCGCGTTTTCCACGCCCGCATAATGCGCCGCCAGCGGTCCGCGCTCGCGCAAGCCCGCAAAATACTCCCACTCGTCCGCAAACGGCGCGCGTCCGGCCAGCTCGGGCTCGCTCAAACCGTGGACCGCTACGTCCTCCGCCCGCACGCGGCCCGTTGCCGCGCACAAGCGCGTCGCGGCCTCGACCACGCGTCCACCCAGCAACGTCGCGACGCCATATTCCAGCACGCCCGACACGCGGCTGCCTTCAAAATCGACAAAGAAAATCGGCTGCTCGGTCCAAGACATTCCCGTCACCCAACACGGAACCGGCGATGAATCCAATCCTGCCTTTCGTGATTTTTTCCGTGTATTTCGGCGGGTTCGTGCGCCACTCTGCCCGCGTGGACCTCACGCCTTACCGCTTTTTCCTGACCGAGCTCGCCGAGCGCAGCGGCGATTTTATCCGCCCGCACTTCACGAACCCCGCGCTCGCCGTCGAGACGAAAGCCGATGCGTCCCCCGTCACCATCGCCGACCGCGGCGCCGAAGAACTCCTCCGCCAGCTCATCGCGAAAAAATTTCCCACGCATGGCATCATCGGCGAGGAACTCGGCAACGAGCGCGCCGATGCGCCCTTCGTCTGGGTGCTCGATCCCATCGACGGCACGAAATCATTCATCAGTGGCGTCCCGCTTTTCGGCACGTTGATCGCGCTGCTCCACGAGGGCCAACCCGTGCTCGGTTGCATCCACCAGCCGATTCTCCGCCAACTCATGATCGGCGACGGCACGACGACGACACTCAACGGCCGCCCCGTGCGTTGCCGGCCGACCAGGCGTATCGCCGACGCCACCGTGCTCACGAGCGATCCGCTGAACCTCGCCAAATATCAAAACGGTCCCGCGTGCGATCGCTTGCTCGCGGCCGCGAAACTCGTGCGCACCTGGGGTGATTGCTACGGTTACCTGCTCGTCGCTTCGGGCCACGCCGATGTGATGTGCGACCCGATCATGAACCCGTGGGATATCGCCGCGCTCGTGCCCGTGATCCGCGGCGCGGGCGGCGTGATCAGTGATTGGCGCGGCGGCGCGGCTTATCCCGCTGATTCCACGCTCGCCGCCGCCACGCCGGAATTACACGTGGCTGCGCTGGCGGTGCTTTCGGCTCGGTAAATTTTCGCGCGCGGAGCCGAGGATCGGACGCGGGTAAATGCCTCAGCGTTTCTTGGCCTGCGGGGCTTTTTTCGCCGACCACTCGCACGTCACGACGGAGCTGATACCGCCGCGGCCTTTCCAGTCGGCGATGATCGTCAATGCGCGGGGCTTTAAGGCGCCGCCGAGGTCGTCACAGATTTTATTGGTCACGGCTTCGAAGAAGATGCCGGCGTTGCGAAACGCGTGGAGGTAGAGCTTGAGCGACTTGAGTTCGACGCAGGTTTTATCGGCGACGTAACGCACCGTGATCGCAGCGAAATCCGGGTGGCCGGTGATCGGGCACATCGAAGTGAATTCATGCTGCGTGTGCGCGATGACATAGTCGCGGTGCGGCGCGGGATTGGGAAACATTTCGAGGATCTTAGGATCGGCCATGGTGGTGAAAGAGTTTTAAGCGGAAATGAGGTTTAAGAAAAACGAAGCGGCCAAGTAAAGGCGCCAAACACCGGCCTCCGCTGCGCCCGCTGGGAGCAAACGACGCAGACGCGTTTACGTGGCTGTTTCCGTGAAGCGCGCTTCGCGGATGACAGTGATTTTGATCGTGCTCGGGTATTGGAGCTCGGACTCGATCCGGGCGCGGAGTTCTTTGGCGATGTCGCGGGCGCGGTCATCGGTGACGTGTTGCGGCGAAACCACGACGCGAATCTCGCGGCCAGCTTGAATCGCAAAGGCCTGTTGCACGCCTTCGAGCGAGAGCGCGAGTTTCTCGAGGCGATCGAGTCGTTGGACGTAGCCGGCGATGGATTCGGCGCGCGCGCCCGGACGAGTGGCGGAGATCGTGTCGGCGAGGATCACGATGCCGGCGTAGATCGTCTCGGGTTTGACCTCTTCGTGATGGGCGGCGACGGCGTTGGTGACGATCGGCGTCTCGCCGTAGCGCTTGATAAATTCAGCGCCGATGTGGGCGTGCGAACCCTCGAGTTCGCCGGAGGCGGCCTTGCCGATGTCGTGGAGCAGACCGGCGCGTTTCGCGAGGTTGGGATCGAGGCCGATCTCACTCGCGATCAAGGAGGCGAGAAACGCCGTCTCCACGGAATGATCGAGGACGTTTTGGTTGTAGGAGAAACGGTATTTCAGTTTGCCGAGCAGCTTAATGATCTCGGGGTGGAGGCCGTTAATGTTGAGCTTGGTGACGGCGTCTTCGCCGGCTTGGGTCGTGACGAGATCGATCTCGTCGCGGGCGCGTTGGACGAATTCTTCGATGCTGGCCGGATGGATGCGGCCGTCTTTCACCAACGCATCGAGCGCCGAGCGCGCGATCTCGCGGCGGATCGGATCGAAGGACGAAATTAAAACCAGCTGCGGCGACTCATCGATCAGCAACGTGACGCCGGTGACGGCTTCGAAGGATTTGATGTTGCGGCCTTCGCGACCGATGATGCGGCCCTTCATTTCCTCGCTCGGCAAAGGCACGAGCGTGGCGGTGAGGTCGTTGTTGGGTTTGCTCGCGATGCGCTGCATGGCGGCGATCAGAATGCGGCGCGCGTCGGTCTGGAGTTCTTGTTCAGATTTCTCGATCATCTGGCGCCGCATGGAGCGCAGTTCATCCTGACACTCGAGCGTGACTTCCTCGCGCAGGGCGCGGCGGATTTCCTCGGCATCCATTTGGGAAACACCTTCGAGGCGCTTGCGGACGTTTTTGGAGAGGGCACGAATCGCGTCGCGAGCTTGTTTAACGGCGGCGGTCTCGCGATTGATGCGTTCCTGGCGTTGTTCCAACTGGTAATCGAGGAGCCCCAGGGATTCTTCGTGGGCACGGATCTCGCGCAGGCGCACATCCATCTCGATCTCGCGGCGATCGTAATCGCGGTTTAACTCGGCGCGTTTCTCCTGAATTTCGAGATCGGCTTTCTGTTTGAGCTCTTCGGCGGCCACGGCGGCTTCGCGGCGAGCGACCTCGATTAACTCGGTCGCCTGTTCCTGCGCGATGCGCCACGTATGGCGGCGTAAAGCCCACACGCCGAAAAACCCGAGCAACATGCCCACGACAATAGATAGCGAGAGCGACCAATCAAAAGAGTCGCCCTCGGCGATCAAGAAAGCGAAGTCGGCGGCGCTAACTGTCGTCAAGAGGCGCGCACCCTAGGTGGCTCCTACTCGTGAGCTCAAGCCTTTCTAATAGGTCGCTTGAAATTTTTCGGGCCAGCTCGGGCCGTAGGCGAAGCAGCGCCATGGCCCACTAACGTTTATTTCATGAGCGAGTTAACCTCGATTTTACGGAGTAATTTTAGCTCCGACCGAGGCAAATTAACCGTCAAATAGGGCCGGGATGCTTCGGCGCTCTTGCAGCGCGGACGTGAAACGTTATCACGTATTATTCACCACAAAGTCACGCCCACGCCCGACGTTTAGCCTAAAACCATGAATCTCGCCTCACCGCTCGATACCCTCGGGGTCTTTAAGACCACGACGCGGGGGCGTTGGGATTGGCTGAACCCGTTGGCGATTTTGGCACTCAGTGGCTTCGGTATCGCCTTCATCTATTCGGCGCAGCTTTCGGTGCACGGTTCGGATTGGGTCAAACAGGTGGTTTTCTTGGGCCTCGGGGCGCTGGTTTATGCGGGGGTGGCGATGATTGATTACCGATTTTGGCTGGGGATCGCGCATTGGATCTATTTTTTGGCCATGGTGCCGCTGGTATTGGTGCTGGTTCCGGGTATCGGCAGCGAAGTCTATGGCTCACAGCGCTGGATCAATCTAGGGTTCTTCTCCTTTCAACCCTCAGAAACAGCCAAAGTCGCGGTGTTGTTGATCACGGCGAGCACGTTGATCCGTAACGAAATCGGGACGATTCAGCAGTCTTTGGGCGTCTTGGGGAAATTGGCCCTTGCGGTGGGCTTGCCCATGCTTTTGGTGTTGTTGCAGCCGGATTTAAAGTCGGCGATTGTCCTGCCCCCGATGGTGTTTTCCATGCTTTACGTTTCCAAGTTGTCCGTGCGCTTTTATGCGGCGGCGCTGGGCGCGTTCGTGTTGCTCGTGAGCATCGTCGCTTGGGATAGTTATAACTATGTGCGGTTTATGGATAGCCACGGCTATTCCTACGTCGAGAAGAAGGACCGAGGTAAATACGAGGCGCTCTCCTGGGTACCCCTTCACGATTATCAGCGCAACCGCATCCTAGCCTTCGCCGCCCCGGAAAAAGTCGATCCGAGCGGCATCGGCATCACGTACAACCGCACCCAATCACTCATTTCCGTCGGCTCCGGCGGTTTGACCGGTCGCGGCTGGCAAGAAGGCACCCAAGCCCAACTCGGCTATCTGCCGCGCTCCATCGCGCACAACGACTTTATCTTTTCTGTCATTTCCGAAGAACTCGGTTTCCTGGGAAGCATCACGGTTCTCGGCCTGTTTGGGCTGGTACTGTTCAACGGCATCCGCATCGCCGGTCTCGCAAGAGACCGATTCGGCACCCTCCTCGCCCTCGGCGTGACGGTGCTGTTTTTGGTGCATGTGTTTGTGAACATCGCCATGACCATCGGGCTCGTGCCCATCACGGGCATACCGCTTCCCTTCATCAGCTACGGTGGCTCCTTTGTGCTCAGTTGCTGCTTGCTGCAAGGACTGGTCCAGAGCGTCTATCGCTTCCGAAAGGATTTCGCATGAACTCCATGCAACTTCCTCTCCGCGTTATCGACCGCTCTGCCGGAATTTCCTGCGCCGCGACCCCCACACATCGGTGCCCCGGGCTTAACCCGCATAGCACCCACCATGAGCGATCAATCGCAATTCCCCAAACCCGATGCTCCGTCCACGGACATCTCCCAAAAGTATGACGCCGAGCTGGCCAACCCGCCTCCGGTCGAAGAAGTCACCGGCGTCAACGCCAGTGACTTAAAAGCCGGCGCCGCCGAACGCGCCAAGGACCGCCCCCTCCTCCAGAAAATCCTCGCGGTTTTCCAAAAGGAAAAGAGCACCTACCGCGAACTCATCATCAATTCCGAGCCGCTCGAGAAGCGCGTCGCGCTCCTCATTGACGGCCGCCTCGAAAAATTCGAAATCGAGCGCGAGTCCGACGACCGCATGGTCGGCGGCATCTACAAGGGCCGCATCAAGAACCTCGATCCCGGCCTCAAAGCCGCCTTCGTCGACATCGGCTACTCCAAGAACGCGTTTCTTCATTACTGGGACATGCTCCCCGCTGCGACCGATTCCAACATCGAGGTCGTCCGCGTTAACAAAAAGAAAAACGCCGCCCCCCGCCCCGCTGAGCCCACGGTCAAAGACATCCCGTCGATGTATCCCCCGGGCTCCGAGATCGTGATCCAGGTCACCAAAGGCCCCATCGGCACCAAAGGCCCGCGCACCACGACCAACCTGTCTATCCCCGGCCGTTACCTCATCCTCACGCCGTTCTCCGATGGCTGCGGCATCTCCCGCAAAATCGAAGACCCGCAAGAACGCAAACGCCTCAAAACCCTCATCAACGAACTCACCCTCCCAGAAGGCGTGGGCGTGATCGTCCGCACCGCCGGCGAGGGCAAGAAATCGCGCTACTTCGTCCGCGATCTCCACCTGCTCCTCAAGACCTGGGAGAACATCCAGCACAAGATGCTCAACGACAAAGCCCCGTGCTGCCTCTACCAGGAGCCCGACGTCGTCGAGCGCACCGTGCGCGATTTCCTCACCGAGGAAGTTGACCGCGTCCTCATCGACAGCAAAGACGACCACGAGCGCACCCAGAAACTCGTCGCCCAGATCTCCAAGCGCTCCGCCAGCAAGATCGCACTCTACAAAGACAGCATCCCGATCTTCGAACGCTTCAACATCGAGCGCCAAATCGAGCAGACCGGCCAGCGCAAGGTTCCGCTTCCCTCCGGCGGCGAAATCATCATCGACGAGACCGAGGCCCTCATCGCCGTCGACGTGAACACCGGCTCGCACAAG
>CANFSZ010000102.1 GCA_947449835.1 Opitutia bacterium | reverse complement strand
CTAAATCGTGGGCTTCGCTCGGATCACGCTCGAGATCGTAAAGTCGGCGGGAGTTTTTTTCGTAATTTCGAATCAACTTATATTTCCCTAAAATGATCGCCGTCGCAGGTCCGCCATTGCCGAGATCATAGTGCGGAAAATGAAAGACGAGCTCCTCGCGTTTACGCACGACCACACCTTGACCCGCGGGATCACGCAGCACGTTGACCAAGCTCCCACCTTCGACGGCCGCAGGCGGCGCGGGCAATCCCGCCAGCGCCGCAATCGTGGGCAGAATATCACAAGCCGTCACCGGTACCCGCGAACAAACATTCGCCGTCACACCGGGACCACGAATCAAAAACGGCACGCGTAAACCGCCTTCAAGCACCGAGCCTTTGCCGCCAGAGAGCGGTTCGTTGCCGCTGCGCCCTTGGCCGCCGTGATCGGAGGTATAAATCACATAAGTGCGCTCCGTGAGACCGAGACGGTCGATTGCGGCGAGCACCCGTGTGACGGTTTTATCAATTTCGTCCGCGTCATTGCGTTCCGTGTCGCGGCCACGCCCACCACCGCCGCCGCCGGCCTTGCGCTCTTGGTTGGGATAATGCGAGAGCTGCAGATAAAATGATTTTCCGGCTTTTTGGGCGGCTTGCATGAAGGCGATGCCGCGCTCGGTCATTCCGTAGGCTTGTTTAGGATTAGGACTGGCGACGTTATCGGGGCCACCGTTGCCCGTGGCACCGTCGCTCGCGTCGAATCCGTGTTGCGCCGGATCGACCCGACCTACGTGCCATTTGCCAAAATGAGCCGTAGTGTACCCCGCGCCTTTCAGCAGTTCGGCTACCGTAGTGAGGGATTTGGGTAATTCCATGACTGGCTCCGGCGGGAGCAAGGTCGTGCGGGGCGCGCCTTCGACGCGACCGAGGCCGACGTAGGTCATGTGCAACGCCGCCGGACCGATCCCCGTAAACATGGCCGCACGCGACGGTGTGCAACGCGGCGACAACGCATAACCATACGCGAAACGCATTCCCTCGCGCGCGAGTCGCTCGAGCGCGGGGGTTTGAAAAACCGCACTCTTAGAAGCGGGCAACTTATCGTCCATCATCACCGAGGTGTTCGGCCAACCCTGCGCCTCCGCCATGATGACGACAAAATTCGGCGCGTGGGTGTCAGCCGCCGCGATACGACCGACCACAGCGATGAGCACAACGAACTTTAACATTAAAATTTTCATTATTTCCGTTTAGCTTTGGATTTTTCCGCTGGGAGTTCGCGGCGCGGCTCGTCCTCAGAGTCCGAACCGGCACGCGTATAAACGACTTTGAACTCCGCGGTCGCGAGCACGCGGTCCTTCATCGCGGCGAGGAGCACGTTGCGGTTGGTCTGCTCGGGCGGAGTCGCAATTTGCAAGGGCGCCGATAAAGCGTAGAGCGTGAGGACATAGGTTTTTGCACCCGGCCCCTTAGAATGTGGCGGAGCGTAACCGGCTCGGCGATTAACGCTATTGTTACCCATTGAGCCGACACCTCGCGTGTCCTTGGAAAGCGAGTGGGTGTCAGCCGGGAGATTGTAGAGCGTCCAATACCACTTCGTCTGCCCGCTAGGATCGAGGTGATGCATAATCAGAGCGTAGCTCTGAGTGGCCGCCGGCGCCCCCGCCCACTCCAAAGGCGGTGAGATACTTTTACCGTCGCCGGTAAATTCAACGGGCAAGATACCATCAGTAGAGACGACCGGACTTTTTAATGTAAAACCGGCCAGAGGCTTCGAAGGTTCGGGAGCGGTCACAGGTTCGATTTTTTCTTCAGCTTGAGGCCGAGGTGGACGCTCTGCTCGGGCGCCATCGGCTGCACCACCGCCGCCGCGACTACGTTCGCCACCTCCGCCGCCCGAGCGACGTTTGTACGATTCGAATCGCGACTCACCGTTTTCTTGGAATTCAAAATCAGCTCCACCATCGCCACCAACAATGTAGCGAATCAAGCGCGTCTCATCCCGCACAACGTACCTTAATTCGTAGTGATTTTCGCTCGATGATTTGAAGCCCGTGATCCTAGCGCCACGAAGCGCCGTGAGCGCAGGCCGCAAGCCGTGCGCCCGCGGCTGGGGATCGACCTGACCTTCACGTTCAACCACCTCGCCGTGAAAACCACCATTGAGATAAGGATATTTCAACGAGGCGTGATAATGATACCCTAGGCCAACCGCGTCGTGACCATTAAAGGAATCGAGTTGAGGGGGCGTTGATCCGTCGGGTTCGTTGAGCCCATAGATGGGATATCCATCGAGGGCGTAGGCGACCGGCCGATCGGCCCCGAGTTGCGCCTGCAAATGCAGCGGCGCGATGTGATAATGGTAGTCATCGGAACGCCCACAATGTCCGCCCCACTGATCAAGCTCACCGATTTCTTGGGAAACCTCACCGCGATTATTTTGGGGATTGAAAATCGGAATACCATTGGCCGCGAGCGCGATGGCTCCACGAAGAAAACGACCCTTGATGGATAAGGGCACTTTGGCGGGAACTGGGCGCAGCGGAATGCGCCAAGCGTTTTCCCCGCGATATGATTGAGGCAGCGGCACCTGTTGTTGCCACGCCGTGATGCCGACCATCATGCCATGCGCAGGCAGGCCGTTACTTTCAACGTAGAGGAAATCCTGATCCCAACGTAGTGCTACCGCGGGTGCGAATACCGTAAAAGGCGCAGCCTGCGGCGGTGGCATTTTGTTTCCCTCTGCCTGCAAGGACACCGACAGAGCTGCGCCGCCCATAATCGCTAGGCCCAGCAGTCTTATGTTTTTCCAGTCCCATGTATTGCTCACGCGATAAAAATTCACCGCCCAAGCCTGCCCGGCGAACATTAATCGCGCACCGGGGGATAGATTAAAATTCTGTCATCTTTGCCCGCTTGACGTTCCCGCCACCGCGTCGGCTCATCGAGAGACGTGAAACTCTTGATGCTCGAAGACGACCCGAAGCTCGCGAGCCTCGTGCGCAAAGGGCTCGAAGCCCAGGGCTTCACCGTCGATTTCTGCACGCATGGTGATGAAGCGTTCACGATGGCCATCACCCGCGCTTACGACGCCCTCGTGCTCGATATCATGGTCCCGGGACGCGACGGTCTCAGTATTGTGCGCAATCTTCGCGAGCGCCGCATCACCACGCCGGTAGTGCTCATCACCGCCCGTAGCGCACTCAATGAGCGACTAGAAGGCCTAAACCTCGGCGCCGACGATTACCTCACCAAACCCTTTTACGTCGACGAACTTATCGCGCGGCTACACGCCGTCGCCCGCCGCGCCTCGGGTCACACGCTCACACTACTCCAACACGGTGAACTCTCCGTCAATCTCGTTACGCGCGAAGTGCGCTTTGCCGAGACGGCGATCGCGCTCACCACCCGCGAATTTTCCCTCCTCACTTATCTCCTGCGCTCACCTGGCCAGACGTTTACCCGAGCTCAAATTTGTGAGCACGTGTGGAACTACCACTTCGATCCCGGCACGAATCTCGTCGACGTTTACGTCCAACGCCTCCGACGCAAACTCTACGCCGACGAAGACCACTCGCCCATCGAGACGATTCGCGGCGTAGGCTATCGCGCCCGGCCACTTTCTCATACCAGTAAGCCCTCGTGAATTCCTTCCGCCTGCGTCTAGCACTACTTGTAGGACTCCTCACCGTGGCGATATTGCTCGCCGCGGGTTTTATCGCTTGGGAACTCACCTCACGTTTCAACCTCGATCGTCTCGACCGCGAGCTCCACCACCTCGCGAAAACCAACCTGGAACGCGTCAACGACGGCAGCCACTGGGAACGGCTCGATATCGCCCTAGCCTTCGTCGCCGGCAGCGATCGTCCGCCCACCTACATACTTTGGGTAAAGAACAATGACCACATCGTATTCCGATCAAAAAATTGGCCTGCCGGCATCGATCCAGAAAGACTTCGCGTACTTCCCACCTACGAAAACGGCGTAACCTTTGACCGTCCGCCGCCGCCGCCGCAACGCCTCGGCCTCTCCCCCACCAATCCCGCGCTTCCCATCCGCGAAACCGCCAGCTCGACGTTGGCAGCCGCGGACAGCACCTGGCGCGTCGCAGTCACCGGCAACCCTTACACGACCCTCGTCCTCGCCGCCAATATCGACGAACTCAACCTCGACCTGCGGCAATTGCGCCGGCGTTACCTCAGCGTGCTACCGCTGGTGCTCGTACTCGTGGGAGCGGGCGCTTGGTGGCTTGCGGCCCGCGCCCTGCGCCCCGTTGCCGCCCTCACCCGCGCCGCCGAAAACATCACCGCCCGCGGCCTTGATCAACGCATCGCTGCGCCCGCGCACGACCGCGAGTTTCGCCGTCTCGTCTCGGTTTTTAACGCGATGCTCGACCGGCTTGAGACCGGATTTCACCAAGCTCGCCGTTTCAGCGCAGATGCCTCGCACGAACTCAAAACTCCCCTCGCACTCCTACAAGCCGAGCTGGAAAACGCCCTTCATGCCGCTCCACCTGGATCGGCCCAGCAACAGACGTACACGAGCTTGCTCGAAGAAATCCATCACCTCAAAGCGATCCTCGAAAAACTCTTACTATTGTCATTGGCCGACAGCGGTCACCTCGGGCTCGAACGCCATCCCGTCGATCTCTCTGCGATCCTCACCAACATTGTCGAAGACAGCGCCGCTCTCGCACCCGACCTCCAATTCCAATCGGAAATCCCCAATGGCGTGATCGTGCCCGCTGACGCTATTTTGCTCGAGCAAGCCCTCCAAAATCTCACCACCAACGCACTCAAGTATAACCGCCCGCAAGGCCGTGTGCACGTCACTTTGACCACGACTGGGGGCCGCGCCAACGTGACCGTGCGCAACACCGGCCCCGTCATCCCCGCGGCGGATCACCCGCGCATTTTTGAGCGCTTTTATCGCGGCGATCCCGCGCGACGCCAGGGCCGTGTCGCCGGCATCGGGCTCGGGCTGAGTTTATCGCGAGAAATCCTCAGGGCTCACGGCGGCGATCTCGCGTTGATCGCTTCGAACACGGAGTGCACCGAATTCGTCGCGACACTACCGCTGCACAGCGCCAAGCCCAATCTGCCCGTGACACACGCCTAAGCACGCGGCGCGGGACCGGTGATTCGCCGAAAGCGGATTCAATCATGCGCCCACGACGTCGAACTGTCAGACGTTGATGCTCCGCAACCCCGAGTACGCCACTGGCATTGTGTGCGTTCAAGGCTCAGGCTAGATTTCACCCTAATAAAACATTCGCGCTACCGCCCAAGCCCAACCGCGACCCTCGCTCATTTAGCCCCAATCAGCACGTAACCCGGTTATCCACTTAGTTACTCCCGCCCATCGCCAACATGTTTTCACTCTTTCCAATATCCCACGCGCGATCGCTGCTCGCATGCATCGTGAGTCTCGTCGCCGCATCCCGCACCTTCGCCTTTGATCGCCCCGAGACCGTCTTCCAAATTTTTCAATTCCCGGCGGATAAAATTCCACGCATCGACGGCGACGCCTCTGATTGGGCGCTCGTTCCAGCCAGCTACGTCATCGGCTCCGATCAGCTCACCGACGACTCCGCCCGCAAACTAAAATTCGATGCCCGCAACCTCGACGTGCGCGTCCGCGTCGGCTGGGTCAAAGGCCTCAACCGGCTCTACTTTCTCTACGAAGCCACTGACAACTATTGGGATTTTTCCCGCGCCGATCTCCACAACGACACCTTTGAACTCGTCGTCGACGGCGACGCTTCTGGCGGCCCGCTCATCGACCGCCAGCATCCGCATAAAGACACGCTGCCGCCAGCGGACACGTATTTCCCCTTCCACGGCGTGCAGGCGCAGAATTACCATATTTTCACTCCGCACGTCGGCAAAGACTGGTGCCTCGCCTGGGGCTCGCAGCCCTGGATCAAAGAACTCCCTTGGGCCAACGCCGCGCAACATTTCACCTTCAAGCCTGGCGAGTCCGGCCATTACACACTCGAATTTTGGATCACGCCCTTCGATTACGCCGGCCCCGAAGGCCCCGCGCGCGCCGTCGAGTCCGTCCTTCGCGAAAACAAACTCATAGGCCTCAGCTGGGCCGTAATCGACTACGACGACGTCAACGCCAAGGGCTCCGCCGGCTTCTGGAATCTTTCAAGCAAGCACACGATGTACGGCAACGCCTCCGAATTACGCGCCTTCCGCCTCATGCCGCTCGAACCGTCACTCGCACCGGCGCTCGATGCCCGCTGGTCTTTCAAGGTCCTCGACCCAGCGCGCCGCCTCGTCGCCTTCCAAGACGAATCCGTCGGCCCCGTGACCACTTGGCGCTGGGACTTCGGCGACGGCACCACCTCCGACACGCAACACCCGCTCCACACTTACGCCAAAGCCGATCGCTACATCGTCAATCTCCACGTCACCAACCCCACCGGCACGTCCCGACGCTCCAAAATCTGGGATGTCGCCCTGCCTTAAGTCTTAAATTTTCAGCCGCGCTACAACCGTCCACCCGTCTGCCTACCTTTCTCATCCCATCAATCCTCCTCCCATCATGCACCCCAAGTTCTCCCGCTTCGCTCTGCCAGTTCTCTGCTTTTTATATTTAACGCTCGGCTCCGCTCCGAGCTCCGCTCAGATCGGCCGACGCTTCCCTTCGGAGAAACAGGTCGTCATCGACTCCGTGACCGGCGT
>CANFSZ010000101.1 GCA_947449835.1 Opitutia bacterium | reverse complement strand
CGGCGCCGACGATAAAGCTGGTGTCGCCGTGATCCTCGCAACCGCGCGCCATCTGTTGCTCCATCCCGCAATCCCACACGGGAAAATTCGTCTCTGCTTCAGCCCCGACGAAGAAATCGCCACCGGCATGAACCACCTCGACCTCGACCAACTCGGCGCCGAGGTCGCGTATACGCTCGACGGTGAATCGCCTGGCGAGATCGACGACGAAACCTTCAACGCCGACGCCGCCACCCTCGAGATCCACGGCGTCGCCTCGCACCCCGGCTGGGCGAAGGACGTCATGGTCAACGCGCTCCGCCTCGCAGCGCGCTGGCTCGCCGCCCTGCCCGCTGAACTCTCTCCCGAGCGCACCACGGGCCGCGCGGGCTTCATTCATCCTGTCGAAGTCACCGGCACCGCCGAACTCGCCACGGTGCGCCTCATCCTCCGCGACTTCGAACTCTCTGGCCTCGCCGCCCAGCGCGCGCTCCTCGAAACACTCACCGCCGAGCTTCGCGCCGACGAACCCCGCGCGCGCTGCGCCCTCACGTTTACCGAGCAATACCGCAACCTCCGCTACGGCCTCGAAAAAGATCCGCGTCCCCTCACCCACGCGCGCACCGCCCTGCGTCGCGCCGGCCTCACGCCCGTCTCGAATCCCATCCGCGGCGGCACCGATGGCTCCAACCTCACCGCCCGAGGCCTGCCCACGCCCAATCTATTTGTCGGGATGCACGAAGTCCACAGCCCGCGCGAATGGGTCAGCCTCCAAGACATGGAAAAATCCGCCGAAGTCCTCGTCCACCTCGCGCAAGTCTGGGCGGAGCGCCCCGCGACTTGAACGGCGATCACCGACGTGCAACGTTGCCGCGGAGATTTTTAGTTTAACTCACGCCAAAATCTCGCGCACGACGCGGGCGGGCTCGACGCCGGTGAGACGTTGGTCGAGGCCTTGGGCTTTGAACGTAAAGCGACTGTGATCGACGCCGAGGCAGTGAAGCAGCGTGGCGTTGAGGTCGTAGAGACTCACGGGGTCGCGCACGATGTTGTAGGAAAAATCGTCGGTCTCGCCGTGGACGACGCCGCCTTTCACGCCCCCGCCAGCGACCCACACGCTGAAGCAACGCGGGTGATGATCGCGGCCGTAGTTGGTCGAGGTGAGCGTGCCCTGCGAATAAACCGTACGGCCAAATTCGCCGGCCCAGACGACGAGCGTGTCGTCGAGCAAGCCGCGTTGCTTAAGATCGGTGACGAGCGCGTAGCAGGCTTGATCGGTGTCGAGGCACTGGAGGCGATGATCGCCGGGCAAGTTGCCGTGTTGGTCCCAGCCGCGATGAAGGATTTGCACGACGCGCACGTTGCGCTCGGCCATGCGGCGCGCGAGCAAGCAACTCGCGGCAAACGAGCCGGGCGTCTTCACGTCGGGCCCGTAGAGATCGAGCGTCGCGGGCGATTCGTCGGCGAAGTTGGTGAGATCGGGCACGCTCGTCTGCATGCGAAACGCCATCTCGTATTGAGCGATGCGGTTGAGCGTCTCGGGATCGCCGTGGCGCGCCTGCGCGTGGTGGTTGAACTTGGCGAGGCCATCGAGCATCGCGCGACGCGTGCTGGCATCGACGCCGTTGGGGTTTTCCAAAAACAACACCGGATCGCCCTGGGCGCGCAGCGCGACGCCGTTGTGCCCGCCGGGGAGAAACCCGCTGCTCCACATGCGCGTGAACAACGCCTGCGCGGAGACCTTGGAAGAAAATTTCGGTGTGAGTACGACGAAGGCCGGCAAGTCGTTGTTCTCGCTGCCGAGGCCGTAGGAGATCCACGAGCCGATGCTGGCTTTGCCGGGGATTTCGCTGCCGGTCATGAGAAACGTGCAGGCCGGATCGTGGTTGATGGCGTTGGTGTGGACGGAGCGCACGATGGCGATGTCGTCCACGAGCTTCGCGGTCCACGGGAGCAAATCGCTGACCCACGCGCCGCTGCGGCCGTGTTGCGCGAATTTAAAAATCGAAGGCGCGACGGGAAACTTGGCCTGCCCGCTCGTCATCGTCGTGATGCGTTGGCCGGCGCGAATCGAGTCGGGCAGCTCGACGTTGAACTGCGACTGGAGGCCGGGCTTGTAGTCAAACGTGTCGAGCTGCGAAGGCCCGCCGTTCATGTGCAGGTAAATGACGCGCTTCGCCTTGGGCGCGAAATGCGGCAAGCCTGGCAACGCCGGATGAATGCGCGCGCCGGCCTCCGCCGTGACGGCGCCGCGCAAGCGAGGCGCGAGCAAGTTGAGGGCGACGCCACCCATGGCGAGACCGGCGCCGGCGAAAAATTGCCGGCGCGTGAGTTGGTTCAAGTAATCGTGGCAGGGATTCATGGCGGGCTCAGTTGCGGGTGACGGCTTCGTCGAGATTAAGGATGAGATTGGCGACCAAGGTCCACGCGGCGATTTCGGGGGCGGGCTGCGCGGCGGCGGCTTGGCTTTCGCCGTTGGTGAGGATTTTATCAGCGACCGATGGATCGGCGGCGAAGTGCGTGCGGTGCGTGGCGAGGGCTTCGGCGAGCAAGGCGCGCTCGGTGCGATCGGGAGCGCGGGCCGTGACCGAGCGAAACGCGAGCGCGAGGCGCTGGGCGTCGTCGCCCGGCTGCGCGAGCAGACGCTCGGCGAAGGCGCGCGCGGCCTCGAAGTGTTGCACGTCGTTCATGAGCGCGAGGGCTTGGAGCGGCGTGTTGGAACGACCGCGGACGACGCAGAGATTTTCGCGCGAAGGCGCATCGAAGGTCGAGATCGACGGAGCGGGCGCGGTGCGTTTCCAAAACGTGTAGAGACTGCGGCGATACAAGGCGTCGCCGTGGTCTTGGACGTAGGTCTTCGTGTTGCTGCCGCCGAAAGCGACAGGTTCCCAGATGTTGATCGGTTGGTAAGGCCGCACGGGTGCGCCGCCGATTTCCGGACGCAGCAGGCCGCTGACGGCGAGGGCTTGATCGCGGAGCACTTCGCCGTCGAGGCGGAGACGTGGCCCGCGGGCGAGGAGTTTATTGGCGGGATCGAGTTCGAGGAGCGCGGGATCGAGCCGGGAATCTTGTCGATACGTGCGCGACGTCACGATGAGGCGGACGAGGTGTTTTACATCCCAGCCGCTCGACATGAATTCGCTCGCGAGCCAGTCGAGCAATTCGGGGTGCGTGGGTGGATCGCCCTGCGCGCCAAAATCGCCCGGCGTGCGCACGAGCCCGGCGCCGAGGAGTTGTTGCCAAAAACGATTCACCGTCACGCGCGAGGGCAACGGGTTTTTCGGGTCGATGAGCCAGCGAGCGAGATCGAGTCGGCTGGCTCGCGGGCCACTCGCGACGAGCGGCGGCAGAAACGCCGGCGTGGCCGGTTGGACGCGTTCGCCGGGTTTGTCGTACTGGCCGCGGATGAGGATGTGCGCGGGGAGCGGCTCGGGGAGCTCGCGCGCGATCAACGAGGCATCGAGGGTGAGTTCGTAGTGAACCTGCTCAGCGAGGAGGCGACGCACAGCGTGGGCCTCGGGCTCCAGCGCGCCCCGCGTCGGGCCGTAGATGTAGTCGCGATAAAAATCCTCGAGCCGCTTTTTCTCGGCGTCGTTTTGCTGAGTGGCGGAAAGACCGAGGAGGAAAACGATGTCGTTGGGCAACGGCACCGTGGTGACATCGCGGGCATTCGACTGCATGAAGCGCACCCACGCGCTCTTGGTGAGGAGCGGATCGTCGAGGGCCTTGGCGCTCGTGCACGTCGTGCCCACGTGATCCCACCACGCCGCGCCATCGCTTTGAGTGAGCCGTAGACCGCGGTAAGCCTTTTTACTCGCGAGACCCGCGGCGAGCGCGGGAATCTCCAGTCGCGCATAAGCTCCGGCCGCTGGCAGCGGCCCCACGACAACGTCGCCGTCAGCCGCTGGGCGCAGCGCAGCGGGATCACCCCAGACGTAGCGCTTAGTTTTTTCAGCCGAGACAAATTCAAGACTCACCGCGCGCGGCGACCGGGCGGGATCGGCGTTAAAGTGCACGAACGCGACCGCCTCTTGATTGACCACGAGCGGAGTTTCGCCCGTGGCAAACGTGAAGACGCGCTCATTCACCGCGCCCTCGAGGCGCAAGGCGCGTTGGCCGCCGACCACGGGGACGGCCGGACCGGAGCGCCATTCGCCGGCGGGCGCGGGCGCGCCAAAATTCGCCGCCACCGGCATATCGCCATCCTCGGCCCAAACGACTTCGTAGGTAATCGGCGCGGGCTCGGATTTTTTCTCCGTTTTATCCGCGGAAGCGTTATTGGGCGTCGCGGGTTTTTCGGCGACGGCGACGGGAGCAGGCAACGTCATCGGCAACGTCTGGGCCCGCGCGGAAAGCGCCGCCTGCAACGGCGGTAGTTCGCGGGCGATCGCCTCGATGCGCGCTTGTTGCTCGGCGTTGGCGAGCAGAACAATCGGGCCGGGTTTGGGGATGTTTCCATCCCAACAACGGTCGGCGAGACCTTTGAAGAACGCGCCTAACTCGTAGTATTCGCGCTGGGTGAGCGGATCAAATTTATGGTCGTGGCACGATGCACAGTTAGCCGTGAGGCCGAGCCACACGGCGGCGGTGGTGTCGGCGCGGTCCCCGGTGTTGCGCGCCTCAGCTTCGGCTTCGATGGCGCCGCCTTCGGAAGTCGTGAGATGCGAGCGGTTGTAGCCGGTCGCGACGAGTTGATCGATGCGCGGCTGCGGGAGCAGATCGCCGGCGAGTTGCTCGAGGGTGAATTGGTCGTAGGATAAATTGCGATTAAAAGCGGACACGACCCAATCGCGGTAAGGCCAGAGGTTGCGAACGTTGTCGAGGTGGAGGCCGTGGGTGTCGGCGTAGCGCACGACGTCGAGCCAGTAGCGAGCGAAGTGTTCGCCGTAGCGCGGCGAGGCGAGCAGACGCGTGACGACGCGGTCGTAGGCATCGGGCGCGCGGTCGGCGAGAAACGCATCCAATTCCTGCGGCGTCGGCGGCAGACCCGTGAGATCGAGCGTGAGACGGCGCAGCAACACCTCGCGCGAAGCCTCGGGCGCGAGCTTAAGTTTTTTATCGGCGAGCTTGGCGCCGATGAAGCGATCGATCGCGCCGTCTTTGGTTTTCGCGCCGCCGGCGGCCTTGGGCAATTCAGGACGAGTGACGGGTTCGTAGGCCCAGTGGTTTTGATAGACGGCGCCTTGCTCGATCCAGCGCTTGATCAAGGCGCGTTGCTCGGGCTTGAGCGGGAGCTTGTGCGAGTCGGGCGGCGGCATGACTTCTTCAGGGTCGTCGCTCAGGATACGTTGCCACGCTTCCGATTGAGCAAGGTCGCCGGGCGCAAAGGCGCGAACACCCTCACGCGACGCGAGCGCCTCGGCGCCTTGATCGAGACGGAGTTTAGCTTTGCGGTGGCCGGCATCGGAGCCGTGGCAAGCGAAACAGTTGTCCGCGAGAATGGGCCGGATGTGCTCGTTGAACGAAATTTTTTCCTGCGCCCCTGCCACACCCGCGGCAGTCGCGGTGGCCATTGCGAAACTGAAAACTAAAATGGGGCGAAGCGAAGGCACGGGGTTAAACATGGAATTATAAAGCGGGAAACAGCTCCTGGTGCACGGCGCTTATCGAGGCGGCGATGTGATCGGCGTCCTCAATGGTGTAGAGCCAGCCGAGCGGAATGGCGACGAAGCGCCGCGTGAGTTGCTCGGTGCGCGGGAAATCTTCGGAGCGGTAACCGGGCGCGGGCCAAGGTTCGAGCCCACGAAACGGTGACGCACCGGGCGCATGCGCGCGGCCGTTCTTCACGTAATCGCGGTGGTACTGCGGATAAGTACCGGTGCGTTGACCGCAGTTCACATTGCGCGCGTCGAGCTTTTCCCGGAACGCCGTGGCCTGAGCGGCATCAGCCAAAAACAAATACAACTCGAAGCCAAAATTGCCCGCCGGATCCGGACTGCGCCGCAACGTGAGTCCGCGCAAACTCGCGACACGCGTCGTGATCCGCTCGTGCAACGCCCGACAATGCGCGCGCAGCGTCTCAAGCTTGCGCAGCTGGCCGAGCGCGACCGCTGCGGTGAGTTCCGACATCCGAAATTGTCCGCCCGCAAAAGCCTCGCTGGTAGCGGGGCGAGTCGCCACGTGGTAAGGCCGGTAGTTGCCCAGATCGTGAAACCGGACGGCGCGTTCGTAGAGCCAACCGTCGCGTGTGACGACCATGCCGCCTTCACCCGACGTCATGGTTTTATTCGCCTGAAAACTGAAGGTCGCGATATCGCTCCACGTGCCGACGTTGCGGCCACGGTAACTTGAGCCGATCGACTGCGCGCAATCTTCGATCACGAACAAACCGCGGCGGTGCGCTTCGAGTTGGATGCGTTCCATGTCGGCGGGCACGCCTTGGTAGTGAATCACCAGCACCGCTCGCGTACGCGGCGTCGTCAGGCGCGCGATCTCCGACGGATCAAGATTGAGCGTGTCATCGATCTCCGCCAACACCGGCCGCGCACCGACGCGCACAATCGCCGTGAAGCACGCGATCCAACTCCACGCCGTCACAATCACCTCGTCGCCCGGCCCGATGCCCGCGGCCGCCATCGCGACTTCCAATGCGCCCGTGCCGCTACTCACCGCCAACGCGTAATCGGTACCGATGGCTTCGCGAAATTCTTTTTCAAGGCGCGCCGTCATCGCGGGCGGCACCGCGGGATCGAGCCCAGCGTAGCGAAACAACGCCTTACTCCGCAGGACCTCGAGGACGAGCGCCTCTTCTTCTGCGCCGATGGCGGCGAGACCAAGACCAGGCACAGGACGGGGACGAAGTTCAGCGTTCATCTTGGTTTCAAATCGGATTCAACGCGACGTCGCGAGCGCGCCGATGAAATTATCGGCCTCAAAGACAAAACCAAATTCCAGCGCCACACGCCACAAGGCCTGTTGCTT
>CANFSZ010000100.1 GCA_947449835.1 Opitutia bacterium | reverse complement strand
GATCTCTCGCGCATGCCGATCTCGGCGGATATTTTCACCGAGGCGTTCATGGCTGATATCGGCGCCCGCACGATCGAAGACATGGTGATGAACTACGTCGCCGGAGCCGGTTTCGATTCCGAAAACAACACCACCGTCGGCAACACCCAGCCCGGCGACCGCAACGCCAACTCCAACATCAAACTCCGCGGCTTGTCCACGCCCACGCTCCAACGCGATGCCTTCATGCCCAACAGCGGTATCGGCACCGGCGTGAGCAGCACCTTCGATGTCGAGCGCGTCGAGGTCATTAACGGTCCCCAATCCCTCCTCTACGGCAACGGCGGCGCTGGCGGTGTCATTAACACGATTTCAAAACAGGCCCGTTTCGGCCGCAAACCCTCCGGCTCGATCTCCGTGCGCTCCGATGAATTCGGTAACGCCATGGGCCAGCTCGATTTTGGCGCGGGTAATAAAAACCTCGCTGTCCGCGTCGCCGTTACGCGCGAACGCGTCGGCGGCCGCCGCGACAACGTCTACGGCGACCTCAACGCCGTCTACGCTCAATTCGCCCTCCGCGCGGGCGGCACCGTTTTCCGTCTCAGCGCCGAACACGCCGATTACAACCGCCTCATCTCCGGCGCCGCCACCACCTACACCGCCAAGAGCGCGACCGATGACGTGCGCAACGGCCAATACCTCAGCTACCTGCTCGCTACCAACCAACTCGCGAAATCAGCCACCGGCGTCAGCGGCGGCGGTTTTATCGGCAACGGCAAACTGAATTGGCAGACGCTCAACTCCTACGAAGGCGACCTCAAAGCCGAGCGCACCATCGGACATTTCGTCACGCTCATGGCCGAGAGCCGTTGGAACAAATGGCTCTCGAGCGAAGTGGCCGTCGGCTATCGCGACGAGCGCCGCACCCTGCGCGCCAGCGCCGGCAGCACCATGCTCGCTCCCAATAACGCTACCAACACGACGGGCGATTGGGCCATGACCCAGGCCACCTCCCTCAACGACCGCACCACCGACGGCCCCGCGCGCATCAAATCCGTCCGCGCTTCGCTCATTGCCAGTAACCTCCTGTTCAAAGGCGCCGTGAAGAGCGACACCATCGTCGGCGCCGACTTCAACCGCCGCGACGACGCTTCCATCGATTACTATTACTATCAAACCGACGCTTCCGGCCAGACCATCATCAACCCCGCCACCGCTTCCAATCTCGAATTCGGCCGCACCGTGCTCGGCACGCCGACGCGTTTGACTTGGGCTGTAGGCGATGGCCCGAAGCGCAACCCATTCTGGCAACCGTTCGCGACGCACGTTTCCTATAACGGCGCCAACTGGGCCAAGGGCCTCGCCAATTTCTCCGACCCCGCGCTCATCTCCCCCAGCAACCCCCTTGGTCTGCGTCTCGGTGGTCGCCAATACTTGAACCGTCACACGATCAACAAAGGCATCTTCGGCGCCAACACGCTCTCGCTTTTCAAGAGCCGTCTCGAATTGCTGAGCGGCTTCCGCATCGCTCCCGTTTACCGCGTCCAATATAATCAAGGCGTCGCCACACCGATCAACGGCGACTACCAGACGACCGCGCTGATCAAAAAGACCGCGGCCAGCTTCAGCGTGGGAGCTAACTACGCGCTCACTTCAGCACTTCGCGCCTATGCCAACGTCTCCGATTCCTACAACCCGCCTGCCTCGCAAGCCAACGACCCCTACGGCGCCGGACCCAAGGTCGCCCACGGCCTCGGCAGCGAAACTGGCCTGAAACTCACCAACGCCACCGGCACGCTCTCCGGCACGCTCGCGTATTACCGCACCAGTTCCAAAAACGAACAATACGCGATCACCAGCACGCTCCAACTCGCGATCAACCCCACCGGCCTCAACGGCCAATACAATTACTCGAGCGTCTGGATCAACGTCGACCGCAAGAGCGAGGGCGTGCAACTCGCCCTCACCGCCGCGCCCACGAAAAACTGGCGCATGCGTTTCTCCGCCTCCGAGACCCTCGGTACGATCGGCACGAGTAAGAGCTACGGCCAACTCTACAACGACCAATTCTACGCCAACAGCGCCGGCCAAGTGACCTACAAAAACGGCACCCCAGTCTACGTTTTGCCGGTGTTCAACAAAGCCACCCCGGTTGTCGCTTCGACGGCTACGGGCGCGACACCGCTGACGATCGCCATGATGAGCGACCGCAATAACACTTACTACGCTAACCCCGCCGTCATCACCGGCGCGATCAACTCCGCCTCCAATGTCGCGCTCGTTCTCCGCAGCTCCGATCCGGTCGGCGGGCCGATCTTGACCGGCGCCACCGGCCTCCCGATTTCCGCGATGCAGATCAACCCAGGCTTCGCGCTTCCCGGCTCGATTCCGGTCGCGGTGGCGGGCGAACAGACGGTCGGGTATCCGAAGTTTAATTTTAACTTCACGCAGATGTATACGTTCAGCACGGGTCGCCTGAAGGGCTTGCGCGTCGGCGGCACGGTCACGCGCACCTGGAAAAATGCCGCGTATTATTATTTCCCCACCGGCGTCGCCGTCGGCGCGACCCGCGAGATTTATTATCGCCCCGATCTGCTTCAGTTCCACCCCGTCGCTGGCTACAGCTGGAAACAAGGTCGTTTCCCCGTCTCGGTGCAGCTCAACGTGAGCAACGTGTTCAACACCTACAACGTGCTCGTGATGCCGAATCCGACCACCGGCTTCAACGGCCCGATGATCGCGACCTTGGACAATCAACCGCGCGCTTACACGCTTTCGACCACGGTCAGTTTCTAAAAATGTCGCGGCTCGGGTGCGAGCCGAGCGATTCGGCTTTGCTCGCACCGATTCGGCGCTTCCGCCGGTCGCGCTCGGCGGCTACATCACACGACCCAGCCGCCGCGATAGTTATCGCGCGTGAGCCATTTCGAACTGCCGCCGCTGGCGAATTTATTTTTCGCGGGATTCCACTTGGCGTTGGCGCCGTAGTGGTAGGCGAAATTCATTACGTGACACGCGATCGCGCTGCGGGCGCCGATCTCGACGTCGCAGATCGGGCGCTGGCGCGACCGGACGCAGCTGATGAAATCCTCGAAGTGGCTCTTGCTGTTGTAGAGTTTCACTTTCGCATTCGCTAGGAACTCGCGCTCGGTGAGCGTGACTTCGCGTTCCATCGACGTGCCCTTGTCGGTTTCTTTGTCCCAGAATTTATGGACCGTCTTGTCGTCCATGATGAGCTCGAATTTGCCGCGGTTCACGTGGCAGACGCCCTCGGTGCCGTAAAACGAGACGCCTTTGCCGCGGACGTGCGTGAGCACGGTGCCGTCGGCGTAGACGAGTTGCGCGCCGCGTTTGGCGGTGGCCCAATTTTGCGGGGCGCGGACTTCGACGGGGCCGCTGGCGTCGGCGTTGAGCGCCCATTGAGAGATGTCGATATGGTGCGCGCCCCAGTCGGTGATCATGCCGCCGCCAAATTCCCACGTGAGGCGCCAGTCGGGATAATTATTGTGGATGCCGCGCGGGCTGAGCGACGGGTTGTAAGGGACGAGCGGGCCGGGGCCGCACCAACGATCCCAGTCGAGGCCAGGCTCCATCGGTTCGGCGGGCAACGTGTACGGTTTGGCGGGATCGCCGAAGGAAACGTGGATGGCATCGACGCGACCGAGGACGCCGTTGCGCACGAGCTCGGCGGCGATGCGGAACTCTTTCGACGAGCGTTGTTGGGAGCCGACTTGGAAAACGCGGTCGGCCTTGCGCACCTCTTTTACGAGCTCGACGGCTTCGTGGACATTGTAGGTGAGCGGTTTTTCGCAATACACGTCTTTGCCGGCGCGGACGGCCGCGATGGCGATGTAGGCGTGCCAATGGTCGGGCGTGGCGATGATGACGAGGTCGATGTCTTTGCGCGCGATTACTTCGCGGAAATCGTTGTACGCGGCGCAGCCTTTGTAGTCGGCGCCAGCTTTGGCGGTGTACGCGGTATCGACGCGTTTTTTGGCGTGCTCGCGGCGGGTCGTATCGACGTCGCACACCGCGAGGACTTCAACGTCGTCGCGGTTGAGACAGCTGCCGAGGTGGCCGCCCATTTGTTTACCCATGCCGATGCAACCGACCGTGAGGCGCTTGCTCGGGGCGCTCTCGGCGGACCAGACGCGGCTCGGTAAAATCAGCGGGGCGGAAAACAGCACGGCCGAGGTTTTGAGAAACGCGCGGCGGTTGGTTTGGGGAAGATTCATGGTGGGGTAATTTAAGGGGTAACAAGTTTTCGCGCCGGCGGTTTAGTATTCGCGGTCGCGTTTCCGGCCGGGCTCAGGAATCGGATAAATTCCCTGCGCGTCGGGCATGAGCGGCGAGGCGCTGTCGAGCGTGAGTTTGTCGACGCCCGGCGCGAGCTCGACGGTGCTGTTGAAAAACGCATCCCAAGTGATCTCTTGGCCGGTGTGTGCGGCGAAGCGGCCCATTGAGGTGGCGACGCTGGCTTCGACGCCGCGTTTCACTTCGTTAAACGG
The DNA here is from genome assembly GCA_947449835.1 of Opitutia bacterium. Taxonomy (GTDB): domain Bacteria; phylum Verrucomicrobiota; class Verrucomicrobiia; order Opitutales; family Opitutaceae; genus Tous-C4FEB. The sequence goes on along the minus strand of CANFSZ010000100.1, from coordinate 2,430 downwards.
CGTGTCGTGGCGGATGGCGTGCGTGAGGGCGTTCCACTCGTTTTGGTAAGGGTCGCGCTCGGCGGGTGCGACCTCGGAGGTCCACAGCATGCGCTCGGGCACCGGAAGTTGACCTGAGTAAATCGAAGACGGCAGACCGCAGTCGCCGTTTTTCGCGGCGACGGCCATGCCTTTGCTGCCTTGGACGTGACTGAAATACATATCGTTGCAGCCGGTGACGCAGCGGCCGTCCATTAGCATTTTACCGCCGTCGGCGAAGGTGTACTCAACAGCGTAGGAATCGAAATTTTGGTCGATGTAGCGCTGGCCCTTGGGACTTTGGCGATAGTGGCGGCCGCCGAGCGCCTGGGCTTTGACCGGCCAGGCGTTTTTCATCCAGCAGAGGTGATCGATATGGTGAATGTAGAAATCGCTGTAGCAACCACCGCTCAGCCAGATGAAGCTGTGGAAGCGTTTGATTTGGTACATCAGATCGGTGAGTGGACCGGGGTTAGCTTCCGAGAAGGCGGAGGCGAGCGGGCCAGCCATGCGGTAACCGCGCATGAGGATGACATCGCCGATCTGGCCGTCGCCGATGCGTTGGTGGAGCTCTTGCATCGCGCGGCTGTGGCGTGACATCAGACCGACTCCAACTTTGAGATTTTTGGCGGTGGCTTGCGCGGCGAGGTCGATCATCCGACGAGAGGTTGGGCCGTCGGCCGTGAGCGGCTTTTCCATGAACACGTTGAGGTTTTTCTCGATCGCGTACGCGAAATGCACCCAGCGAAACGCGAGTGGCGTCGTGAAGATGGCGATGTCGCCGGGCCTTAGGCAGTCCATGGCGTTTTTGTACGCATCGAAGCCGATGAATTGGCGCTCGGCCGGGACGTCGACGCTCGCGCCGTGTTTGCGTTTCAACGCGTCGTAGGCGGTCTTCAAGCGCGGCGCGAAGACATCGGCCATGGCGACGAGTTTGACGGGGCCGGTATTGACGGAGAGGGCGTTGGACGCCGCGCCAGCGCCGCGACCGCCGCAGCCGATCAAGGCGACCTGGATTGTGTCGGTGCCTTGCGCGTGGACGTGGGGCAAGGTCACGCCGGCGAGTGCGGAGACGGCGGCGAACTGGGCGCCGGATTTCAAAAATTCACGGCGAGGATTGAGCAACGGGGTGGGTGAAGTAGGGGTCGGGGGCATGTGGTTAAAGTTGAGGGGAGCAACGCGAGGTCAACCGTCGGTTTGAGCCCGATTTTTTTCGTCACGGCTCAACGGCGGCGGTTAATCGAAGATCGGGAAAAAAGTATTAAATGCTTTTTCGCCGAAGTGACCGGGATCGTTGAAACGGCGGTGGCGGTCGAGGCCGTCGATCGCGGCCATGTCGGCGGCGCTGAGTGTGAAATCAAAGAGCGCGAGATTTTCCGCGAGCCGCGCGGGCGAAGCGGTTTTCGGAATGACGGCGCAACCGCGTTGCACACCCCAGCGGAGCGCGATCTGCGCGGGCGTGCGGTCGTGGGCCGTAGCGATGCGCGTGAGCACGGGATCGGAGAGGACGTTTTCCGCGGGTGTCGCCATGCCGAGCGGTAAATACGATGGCGCGCCGAGCGGCGAAAATGCGGTGACGGCGATATTTTCCTGCGCGCAGTAACGCAGTTGGCGTGGCTGCGTGAGGTAGGGGTGCAACTCGATCTGGTGCACGGCGGGGCGAATCGAGCACGAAGCGAGCACGTCGCGCAGCGCGGAGATGTTGAGATTGCAGACGCCGATGCGCTTCACGAGACCGGCGCGTTGGAGCTCTTCCATGGCGCCCCAGGTGTCGGCGTAGGGCACGGCGATGGGTTTCATCGCGGGTTGGGCGGCCTTGGGATCGTGGAACCATTCTGGCGGGTAACGCACATCGAACGGCACGTACGCGAGCGCGATGGGGAAATGCACCAAGTACAGATCGAGCACGTCGAGCTTGAGATCGCGCAAGGAGCGTTCGCAGGCGGCGCGCACGTGTTTCGGTTCGTGGTAGGTGTTCCAGAGTTTGGAGGTCACCCAGAGTTCGTCGCGGCGACAAAGGCCGTCGCGCAACGCTGCGCTCAAACCTGCGCCGACTTCCGGCTCGTTGCCGTAGTCGCACGCGCAATCGAGATGACGGTACCCGAGCCGGATCGCCTCGCGCACGAGCCCGGGGAGTTCCGGCTTCGGCATTTTCCACATCCCGAGACCGACCGAGGGGAAACGGCCGCCATCGGCCAAGGTGAGCGCGGGTGCAGGGGAAACAGCGGCGGAAGGCATGAGACTAGAGGAAAATTTTAACTCTCCGAGTCAAACGCCGCAGCTCACAAAATGAATCGGCTGCGCGCAAAAGGTGGGATCGCTCGGGCTGGCGTATTTTCTCGGCGCAGGGGGTGTTTCCGGTTTGGTTGTACGAGGTGAGGCGCATTTAAGTTTTTGCGCGACGTTAGCTCT
>CANFSZ010000099.1 GCA_947449835.1 Opitutia bacterium | reverse complement strand
TTCACCGCCGGCACGGCGTCGAAAACGTCGCTGCGGTGGAGCGTCACGCGCTTCGTGAGCCGGTGCGCTTTCACGTTGATCGCCGCCACCGCAAGCGCATCGGGCGAGAGATCCACGGCGTCCACCGCCGCCTTCGGAAAATGTTTCGCCAACAAAATCGCGAGACAGCCGGAGCCCGTGCACACATCGACGACGTGCGTGACTTTCTTCGGATCGGGCAACCAACCGTCGAGTTGCTCTGGGATAATTTCCAAAAAATACGAGCGCGGGATGATCACGCGTTCATCCACATAAAATTGATGTTCGCCCAACCACGCTTCGCGCGTGAGATAACCGGCAGGAACATGATCGACCAGCCGGCGACTAAACACCACTTCGATTTTCGCGCGTTCGGCGGCCGTGAGTTTCTTCGCCAGTACGCGCGCATCGCTGTCGAGCGGGAGGTCGAGCGTGCGTAGGAGCAGATAAAGAGCTTCGTCGTGGGCGCTCGCAGCCACTTGACCGAGGGTGGCGCCGGTTTTGGCGTAGAGTTTTTCCACGCCGCGCAGCCAGTCGCCGAACGTCGTCCATCGGCTCGCGTTCGCGAAGAGGTCGCGCGATTTCATCCGGCGATCGCCTGAAACAACGACGCAAACGGCCAGCTCACCAAGCCCATCGCCAGCCCGAGTAATTGGCGCACAGGCGGGATATTAATCGCGATCAACAGGACAAGCATGCTCCAGCGGGCGATGTTGAAAAACGTCTCCTCGCTCATGCCAACCGCGTGTTTCAACACAGTGCCACCGTCGAGCGGGGGGAGAGGAATGAGATTAAAAACGGCCAGCGCGACATTGAGCGAGAGCACGAGTTTCACGAGTTCGATCACGCGTGGCTCGTAGCGAAACGCGAATCCACCGATCACCGCCGCAAGCAGCGCGAGACCGAGATTTGACGCCGGGCCCGCTAGTGTCGTGAGGACTTCGTCGCGTTTACGATGCGGGAAATTGGACGGGTTAATCATCACCGGGCGGCCCCAACCAAAAAGCAGTCCGCCGGGAAACATAAAGATGCACACGAGCGGGAAAATCACCGAACCAAAAAGATCCATGTGCGCCAACGGGTTGAGTGTCACGCGGCCATCGTTTCGCGGCGTATCGTCGCCGAGGCGGTCGGCCACGAAAGCGTGCGCCCATTCGTGAATGCACAGGCTCACGACGAGCACGATGTAGAACATGAGACCCTCGCGCAGCATCGCGAGGTCGAAGCCGGTATTCATAGCCCGCTACTGTTTCGGAGTCTCGGCCGGCGGGGCAATCAGCTTTTGTTTCTGCCCCTGTAATTCCGGCTCCGTCACGGTATCCAATAACAGCTTGGCGCGGTCGGCGTGGCCCTGCTTGAGCAAAATATTAGCCGCGTGGAGCCGGAGCGTCTGGCGCTCGATGGGTGAGCCGGCTTTTTCTTCGAGCGCGGCCCAGACTTTGAGCGCCTCTTCCCACTGCGGCTCCGCCAAATCGTAAAACGACTCGGCGTACCGGTAACCAAATTCAAAACGGTCCGGCGCCAGCTCGGCGGCGGTTTTGAACGCCCCGTGCGTGGCGTGGTCGAGCGCGGTCCGCGTCCACTCGCCGCTCTTGAGAAAATCATCCTGCGCTTCGTGCAAGAGCGTGCCGACTTGATAATGATAAAGCGGTTCCTTCGGCGAGAGCTTGATCGCCGCCATGAAATACGGGAGCGCATCGAGCGGCCGGCCATCTTCCGCGAGTAGGTTGCCGAGCTGGTTTTTCACGAGCGGAATGTCGCTGTCGAGCTGGTTGGCTTTGAGGAGCATCGCGGCGGCTTGTTTGCGCATATCGACTTTGCGCAGAAGATAACCGTAGGCCGCGAAAACCTCGGCGTTGTTCGGGCTGTCTTGGAGGAGCCGTTCGTAACTGTGGGTGAGCTCCTGGAGTTGGGTACGAAACGCTTCTTCATCGAGCTTATCGCCCTGTTTAGCGGCCGTTTCGAGCAAGGTGCGTTGACGCTCGGCGATCTGGCGCAGGGTGCGTTGGGCGAGCGATTCGCTCTCTGCCGCCGCGAGGGGAAGCGCGAGCGACAGACTGAGGATTAAAAAAAAGCGTTTCATGCAGGAAACCATGCGACCAGTTCATCGGGTCAATGTGCCGGCGTAAATCCACAACCGCGCCATCCGCTGCAGCCGAACGCGCAAAAACTCACGCAAACAGTTGAGCTTTGGTCGTGGAACCGACCTCTTTGGGGTTATCTTTCGCTTTACGACTTCGACCATGGCTTCCTCCGCTCTCACGCTCGGCTTCGACGCCGACGACACCCTCTGGCACAACGAAAACATTTTCGAAAAGGTCCACGAACGCTACCGCGCGCTCCTTGCCCGTTACCACGATGCCGCCACCGTCGACCGCACTCTCTTCGCGACCGAGATGCGCAACCTCGAGCGCTACGGCTACGGCGTGAAGGGGTTCATGCTTTCCTCGATCGAGACGGCCATCCAGCTCAGCGCCGGCAAAATCGGCGCCGAAGAAATCCAACAACTCATCGCTCTCGGCCAGGACATGCTCGCCCACCCCGTCGATCTGCTCGACGGCGTCGTGGAAACCCTCTCCGCTCTCTCCGGCCACCATCGTCTCCTCGTCATCACCAAGGGCGATCTCCGCGACCAAGAGCGCAAACTCGCTCGCTCCGGCCTCGCCGCGCACTTTCGCCACGTCGAGATTTTATCCGAAAAAGACACGTCCTCTTACGCGGCGATCTTCCGCCGTCACGCAATCGACCCGCAGCGTTTTCTGATGGTCGGCAATTCCCTCAAATCCGACATCCTGCCTGTGCTCGCCCTCGGCGGCGCGGGCGTTCACGTGCCGTACCGCATCACGTGGGCCGCCGAGCACGTCGAAACGCCGCCGCCCGCCAACGGCCGTTTTTTCCAACTCAAAAACGTCCGCGAACTCCCCGCCGTCCTCGCGACGTGGTCCGCCTCGCTTTAAAGTCATGTGCACGCGGTTCGTCCTGTTAAAAGACCAACTCCACGCCGCCTACGTAGCGCTCGGCGTGGCCGCACCCGCCGAACTCGCCTCCCGTTACAACATCGCCCCGAGCACCGCGCTCACCGCGTTTCGCCGCTCCAACGGCGCCGCCGCGCCGGAGCGCGCCACATTGCGCTGGGGCCTCGTCCCGTCTTGGGCTAAATCCGTCGATGCCTCCGCGCCGCTCGTCAACGCCCGAGCCGAGACACTCACCGCCAAACCTTCGTTTCGCGACGCCTTCCGTCACCGGCGTTGCCTCGTGCCCGCGGGCGGTTTTTACGAATGGGCGATTCATGGACGCGCGCGAAAACCTTGGCTCTTTCAACGCCCTGACGCGGCCGTTTTCTTTTTCGCCGGGCTTTGGGAAACATGGCGCTCGCCCGCGGGCGACGTCATTGAATCCTGCGCGATCATCACCACGACGCCCAACGCTGTCACGCGGCCGATCCACGACCGGATGCCGGTCTTGCTCGCGCCGGATACCACCCGCGCGTGGCTCGATCCCGACGCTCACCTCGAACGCGATCTCATCCCGCTCCTTCAGCCCGCGCCCAACGCTGCGCTTACCGCTACCGCGCTGAGCAAGCACGTGAGCAACGTCCGCCACGACGACCCCGCTTGCCTCACGCCCGCTGGCCCCGACGACGATGGCTCCGCGCCGCAGCTTTCGCTCGGTTTCTAAGTTGCCGTAGGTTTTCCGCCCTCATGACGAACCGTCTTGTCCGCCGGCGGTCTGTCTGCGATCACTCTGCGTCCCTTTCTCCCGAAATCCTGCGTGAACCTTCTCGACCGCCACATCTTTAAGAGCGTGCTCCTCACCTGCGCGGGCGCGGTCGGGCTCTTCGCGTTCGTGCTGATGTTGGGCAACCTCATCCGCGATCTGTTGCCGTTTCTCCTTTCGGGCCAGTTGTCGGTCACGACGTTTGTGCGGTTGGTCGGCATGTTGATTCCGGCCGTCGCCATCTACGCGCTGCCGATGGGCATGCTCACGGGCGTGCTTCTGACGCTCGGTCGGCTCTCCGCTGATAGCGAGATCACTGCGATGCGCGCCGCCGGACTCAGCCTCGCGCGCATCGCCCGGCCCGTGCTGATCTTGGGATTTCTCGGCACCGCACTCGGCCTTTACGTCAATTTTCAGTCCATGCCCGCCGCGCGCGTACAGTACCACAAAGACCTCGACGCCGCCGTCGCCGCCAACCCTCTCAGTTTCATCGTCCCGAAAACGTTCATCCGTAATTTCAAGGGCTTCGTTATCTACGTCGGCGACAAACAGGGCTCAGTCATGCGCGATTTCTGGCTCTGGCAACTCGACCGCGAGGGCCGCACGACCCAGCTCGTCCGCGCCGAATCAGGTCGCTTCGATTACGACGCCGCGACCAACGAGCTGATTCTCACCCTCGCCCGAGCCCAAGTCGAAGAGCGCAATCCGAAGCAGCCCGAAAATTTCACCGAGTCGCCCCGCATCGTATCGTTCGAAAAATCCGAACCCCAGCGCCTCTCGCTCGCCAGTCTCTTTGGCCCGCCGGTTCTTCGACAAAAACTTCAATGGATGACTTACGCCGAGCTTCGCAAAGAAGAGACTCGCGTTGCCGCCCTACCCTTCACTCATGCAACTGCCGCCGATCACGACCGCGCCGTCATGAAAGTCCGGCTAACCGTTCAGGAAAAATTCAACACCGCGCTAGCGATCCTCTCGTTTGCCCTGATTGGCGTGCCCCTCGGCATCAAAGTCTCGCGGCGCGAGACCAGCGCCAACCTCGGCGTCGCCGTCTTGCTCGCGTTGGGTTACTACATGCTCACGGTCGCGGTGAGCTGGCTCGATCGTCACCCGGAGTATCACCCGGATCTGCTGTTCTGGTTGCCCAACGCGGTCTTTCTCAGCCTCGGCGTGTGGCTTTTTTTGCGCATCGAGCGGCGTTAAGTTTTTTTAGATCGGCACAGGCGCACCGGGCCCCAAGCTCGCGAACGTTCACCCCGCCCCGTTTGCCTCTGTCTTCGCCCACGCTCCACCGTGAAAGCGCTCGTCCTCACCGCTCCGTCCCAGCTCGAGTTCACCGATTTTCCCGCGCCCATCCCCGCCGATGACGAGGTGCTGCTACGCATCCACGCCTGCGGGATCTGCGGCAGCGATATTCACGGCTGGGATGGCTCGACTGGCCGCCGCCGGCCACCGCTCATCATGGGGCACGAAGCGGCGGGCGAAATCGTCGCCATCGGTCCGCACGTCGAGCGCTGGCGACCGGGCGATCGCGTGACGTTTGATTCCACGATTTCTTGCGGCGCTTGTCCGTACTGCGCGCGCGGCGAGGTCAACTTGTGCGATAATCGCCGCGTCGTCGGCGTCGCTCCCGCCGAATACCGACAACACGGTGCCTTCGCCGAATTCCTCGCGGTGCCCGCACGCATCCTCTACGCGATCCCTGCCGCCCTCTCGTATCAACAGGCCGCCATGGTCGAGCCCGTCTCCATTGCGATTCATGCCGTCCAGCGCGTACGTCTCGCGTCCAACGCCACGGCCGTTGTCGTGGGCGCCGGCATGATCGGGCTTTTCGTCATCCAGGCTCTGCGCTGGGCCGGGGCCACGCGCATCATCGCCGTCGATCTCGCCGACAACCGTCTCGCTCTCGCACGCGAACTCGGCGCCACGGACACGCTGCGCTCCGATCGTTGCGACGTGCCCGCTGAAGTCGCCCGCCTCACGGGCGGACACGGCGCCGATGTCGCCCTCGAAGTCGTCGGCGTCTCCGCCACGCTCAACCTCGCAATCGCATCCGTCCGCCGCGGCGGCTCCGTCGTCCTGGTCGGCAACCTCTCCGCAAAAACCGATTTCCCACTGCAAGCCGTCGTCACCCGCGAGCTCACGCTCCACGGCACTTGCGCCTCAGCCGGCGAATATCCGCTCTGTCTCGATCTCATCGCTCGCGGCGTAATCCGCGTCGAACCGATGATCAGCGCCGTCGCCCCGCTCGCCGATGGCGCCGCGTGGTTTAAAAAACTTTCGGCCCCCGGCGGCGCGCAAACCATGAAAGTGATCCTCACGCCATGAATCTCCCCGCCACGTTCGATCTCACCGGAAAAACAGCGCTCGTCACCGGCGCCAGCCGCGGCCTCGGTAAACATTTCGCCATTGAGCTCGCTCGTGCCGGCGTCGATGTCGCCGTAACGGCCCGCGCGCTTGATTCGCTTGAGCCCACGGTCGAGGCGATTCGCGCGCTTGGTCGCCGTGCCATGCCGCTAGTCCTCGACGTACGCGATCACGCGGCGATAACCGCCGCCGTCGATGCCGCACACACCGCACTTGGTAGCCTCGACATCCTCATCAACAACGCCGGTTGCAACATCCGTAAACCCGCCGCTGATATTTCCTGGGAGGATTGGAACACTGTGCTCGATACTAATCTGCGTGGCCCATTTTTTGTCGCGCAAGCCGCCGCGCGTTACATGGTGCCGGCCGGACGCGGTCGTATCATCAACCTAGGGTCCGTCACGTGTGTGGCCGGTTACGCCGGACTCGCGCCTTACGGCGCCAGTCGCGGCGGCATCAAACAACTCACGATGAGTCTCGCCGCCGATTGGGGCCCAGCGGGGGTCACCGTTAATTGCCTAGCTCCGGGTTGGTTCAAAACCGCGCAGAACGCGGTCATGTACGAAAATACCGAATGGGTTTCGTACCTCAGCGCGAAAATTCCGCTGCGGCGTCCCGGCGCGATCGACGACCTAACGGGCGCGCTGCTTTTTCTGTCGAGCGATGCGAGCGCCTACATCACGGGGCAAACGCTGCTCATCGATGGCGGCGTTTCCGTGAACGACACCCGCGCGCTCCCGCGCCCCACGCCGTAGCTGTGCGCCGTGATCTTCGTTTCTTAGTCCCCTGCCCGCTTCTTACTTTTACCCCCCCCCCCCC
>CANFSZ010000098.1 GCA_947449835.1 Opitutia bacterium | reverse complement strand
TGTTTTCCAAAGTCTCCCACGCGGAAATATCGCCGGGTTTTTTGGAGACGATGTGGATCTGGCGGCCTTTGCCAGGAGTGCCGAAGTTGTTTTCGCCGAACTTGGCTTCGCCGCCGTGGCCACCGAAGATGAGATGAATGTAGCCTTGGCGGTCGACGATGAGCGCGGGGCGACCGTGGTTATCGAGTTCACCGGGATCGACCTGGTCAGGGGATTTGCCCATGGGATTCACGCCGGCGTGGACCGGACCGATCCACTTGCCCGAATCATGATGGTACGCGGCAATGTAGGGGTCTTCGTGTGGGCCGGAATAGGCGACGTAGGTCACGCCTTGGTAATGTTCGGCGGCCGGATGCTGGAGTGTGCTGACGGGGTTACCGTAGCCGTTGTCGGAAAAATAATCGACGTTGGCGGCACTGGCGAAACTGCGGCAGGCAAGCGCAACGCTCAGGATGATTAGGTTGCGGTACAAACGAGGGCGTGGAGGCATAAGAAAAAGCGAAGCCTGAGGGCGTGGTTAAGGGTGAGCGAAAGTTAAAGACGTGACGGCGGAGAACAAGATGCGAACGGGCGCTTTAAGGGCGCAGTTAGCGTTCCTCGGTTTGAAACTGGGTAAGCGGTAAACCGAAGAGCGGCGCGCGGACTTGTCAGCCTCGCGTCTCTGCAAGCGTTGCGCAACGAGAGACTCGCGCAATGTCGAGCTGGAGCCTATGCGGCGCCGGCGCGCGGCTTTACGGGTCGCGGGAACCGCGGGGCAGGGGCAGATCCAGCTGCACGAGCGCGTCGGCGAAAAGGAGTCGGCGTTGCTCGGGACTCAGGCCGGGTTCGAACACGGCGGTGTCATAGTCGCGGTAACGTTGCCAGCCTTCTTGCTCGGCGAATTTTTTGGCGAAATGCTCGATGAGTCCATTGACGTCGGCGGCGGTAGCGTCGGCTTTGAGTTTGGTTTTGGCGACCTCGAGTAAGGATTTTTGAATCATGTCTTTCTCGCGGTTGAGCGCGGCGACACGGCGGGATTGATCGGCGTTAAACGGAGCGAGTTCGGCGCGGATGGCGGTGACTTTGCTTTCTTGGGCGCGCGAAGAACGTCGGTTAGAGACGATTTCGATGCCGTAGGAATCGCCGAGGCGGATGTATTCGACGCGGTTTTCGGGGAAGGAGGTTTTGATCGCGGCGAATTTTTCTACGAGCGTGCGCTGAAGGGATTGTTTTTCGCGGAGAAAACCGGCGATGCGGGTGTTGAGCGCTTCGGAGATGACGGGGACGGCGGGGCGTGAGTCGCGGGGATAGGGAGCGAGCAGTGTGCGGATTTCCTCGGCCTGAATTTCGATTTGGGCGAGGGCGGGTGCTTGTTCCCCGGCGAGGGCGCGGAAGGCTTTGGTGCGATTGAAACTGAAGAAGGCGCGGTCGTTTTTATAGATCGCGGTGCGCAGGGCGGATTTGAGTTGGGTCTTGGCGGTTTGATAGGCGTCGATCTTGGCGGTGATTTCCGGCGAAAGGTCGTCGGGCAGGCGAATACGAGCGGTCTCGGGGGTGAAGAAAAAATAGCGCTTGGGTGCATCCAGGCTTAAGTCGGCGGTGGGCTCGGTGAGAGGTTGATCCAGTTCCATGGCGAGTTCGCGGAGGAGGCGGCGTTGGGCGGGAGAAAGCCCGGGGGCGAAAAAAGCGGAGGCGCGGATGACTTTGAATTCATCGATGCGCGATTCGTAGCGGAGATCGTCGCCTAGCGCCCAAGTGCGGTTGTCGTTCCAGTCGGCGCCACTCTGGAAGAAGGTGCCGTTGACGAGATTTTCGCGGAAGGCCTCGGCTTCGAGTTCGAGGGCGGCGAGGATGGGAGTTTGTTGCGCGGCGAATGCTTGGAGGATGCGGGTGCGTGCGGCGGGTTCGGCGTCGCGCACGGCGGTAAGTTTGGAGCGGAGTTCGATCAGTTGGGCGGAGCGGGTGGCTTGATAGGCGTCGAGGCGAGTGCGTTGTTTTTTCGATAGATCCTCGCGGTGCAAATGGGCGCTCAGGGGCGCGTAGAAAGGCTCGCCGACGTAAGGGAGAAGTTGCGGTAGCTGGGTCTCGGGCTGGCTAAGGCCGTAGCGGCGGAAGAGTAAAATGGGGCCACCGAGAGGAGGGGGCGTGGGCGGAAAAAAGAAGGTCGCTAACGGGGCGTAGTAATAACTGGTCGTGCTGAAACTTGGGTTGCTGAAGCTACCATTGTAGTTCGATGAATTGTAATTGGGGTAGTACTCGACGCGCTCGTTGTAGACGGGTTGGTTGGTGTAGGCGGCCGTGGGAGGTGGAGTCGGCTCTGCCGGAGTCGTCGTCGCCGGTGCGCCGGCGCGGACAACGCACAGGCTGAAGGCAAAGTTCAAAACGAGTGCTGAAATGATGGATAATTTAGCGCGGCAGCACCGAAGATCAGGGGTCATTTTCATGGCGGCAGGTGGGGATTGAAAATCTGTTTAAGGGGTTAAACAGTTTCGCATATATTGAAGTTAACTATGCGTTAACGTCACATTTCGCTGGTTTTTTGCAAGTTGGATTTATCGATCGTAAACAATTCAACATGGTAGCCATCCTTCCGACTGCGAATTGGTTGAAGTCATGTGCTCGTCTAAACCTTCCCGCGCAACCGCAGCCAAATAAAACCGATGCGCTCACGCACTGCCGCGGTACTACGCTCCAATGATTCGACGCTCCAACTGTATTCGTTCCAAGATGCGTTGGGATGGGGTCGCGCTGTAAACGCCGTCGGGCAGGGGAGAACTTCAAAGCCCACGGTGCGGAATAACGCGGTCGCGCGCGGCAAGTGCCACGCGGTGGTCACTAGGGCTATCGGAGCCGGCCCGATAAGTTCACGGAGCGCCTTCGCTTCGTCCTCGGTGTCGCGTACGTTTTCGATGCGGAGAATTCGCTCCGGTTCGACCCCAAGTTGAGCTGCGACGCGTCCTAGCACGGCTGCGTGGGTCGGATATCCCGGTTCTCCGCCGCCAGACACCACGAGCCGCGCTTCGGGTAAAATTTTTAACAATCGCACGCCCTCGACGATACGAGCTAGGCCAGCGGATGAGAGTTGATTGTTGGCCGAGAACCCAGGCGTGTCGCTATGACCGCTACCCAGCACCACCACGTACCGACAGCGCGCGAGATCGGCTGGCGGACTTTGGCCTACCATCAATTCCGGAATCGGGGGGAACGTGGACTCGATCGGGCGCACGAGCGCCACGCTCACCATTTTATTGCCGAACAACCCCAGCAAGCCCACGCCCGCGACCAAAAACCCGCGCGCAAGTCGGGCGCGCCGCGTACCCATTAATAAAATCAAGCCCACGGTGAGCAGCGTCAGACAAAAAGGCAGCGGCATCAGCCAAAACGAAATGAATTTCTTTAACTCAAACATGCCACGAGCAAAGTCTCCGTGCTGTTAACGGCGAGCTCGGAGCGTTGCGCCTTAGTTTTTTCAAACAAACCAACTTAGGCCGCGATTTACGCCATCTAGGTCGAGAATATCCATGCGCCGTTCTAGTTTTGACTAATTTTTTTGATTTTCCCGAAATTCGGCATCGCCCCGCCCCAAGTTATCTCCTGTTTTAATCGTTCATTCTCCCCCATGAAAAAACCCCTGTTCGCTAGTCTCGCCTTTCTCGCTGCCGCTGCTTTGGCCTCGGCGGCCGATACCTATCAGATCGCCGTCATCCCCAAAGGCACGACCCATGAATTTTGGAAATCTATCCACGCGGGCGCCGAAAAGGCTAAGGTCGAACTCGCCGATCAAGGCATCGCCGTAAACATCATCTGGAAAGGTCCGCTGAAGGAAGATGACCGCGAGCAACAAATCCAAGTCGTGGAAAACTTCGTCGGCCGCCGCGTCGATGGCATCGTGCTCGCGCCGCTCGACAATAAAGCGCTCGTCGCGCCCGTTGAAACCGCGCGCCGCGGCAAAATCCCCGTCGTCATCATCGACTCCGCCCTCGCGAGCAAAGCGATTACGAGCTACGTCTCGACTGACAATCGGGAAGGCGGCCGCATCGCCGCACGCAATCTCGGCCGCCTTATCGGCGGCAAGGGCAACGTCATCATGCTCCGGCTCGCCGTCGGCTCCGCCAGCACCGAGGAACGCGAGGAAGGCTTCCTCGAAGTCATGAAAAAAGATTTTCCCGCTGTGCGTCTCCTCTCGACCGATCAACACGCCGGCGTCACGCGAGACACCGCCAAACAAGTCTCGGAAAATTTGATCAGTCGCTACGGCCGCGAAGTCACCGGCGTTTATACCTGCAACGAATCCACCACCGCGGGCATGTTGCTCGCCCTCCGCGATGCCGGGCTGGCGGGCAAAGTTAAATTCGTCGGCTTCGACTCGGGTGAAACCCTCAATGCTGGCCTCAAGTCCGGCGACATCGATGGTCTCGTCGTTCAAAATCCTATGAACATGGGCTACCTCGGCGTGAAGACCGTCGTAGCGGCGATCCGTGGTGAAAAAGTTCCGGTGCAGATCGACACGGGCGTGGGCTTTGTCACCAAGGCCAATTTTAACGATCCCGCCATGGCCGAGATCGTGAACCCACCTTTGAGCAAATATCTTAAGTAATCGGCTGGGCGCGGCGCGGGCAAACTCCCGCAACCGCGCCTTCTTGGCCCTCGCTGCAATTTAAAAAACCTCTTGGAATCCGCTCTGTCCTGATGTCTGCCGTACGCCTCCGCCTCGACGGTATCCAGAAATCATTTGGCGCCACCCGCGCCTTAAAACACGTCTCGCTGGAGATCGCGCCCGGTGAAGTTCATGCGTTGATCGGCGAAAACGGCGCGGGTAAAAGTACGCTCATGAAAGTGCTCAGCGGCGCCCACCGGGCCGACGCAGGTACGATGCAGTTGAGCGGCGTGGCTTACGAACCGGAAAATCCTCACGACGCGCGTCTCAAAGGCGTCGCGATGATTTACCAAGAGCTCAACCTCGCTCTGCATCTCAGCGCGCAGGAAAATATTCTGCTCGGGGCTGAGTCCACGCGACTCGGTTGGGTGGATGGACGTTCCTCGCGAGCCCGCGCCCAGGCTGCGCTCGCTCAACTCGGCCACGAAGGACTTGATCTCGATCGGGCCGCGGGCGAATTTTCAATCGCCGAGCAACAGATCATCGAGATCGCTCGCGCCCTGCTGATTCAGCCCCAAGTGCTCATTATGGATGAGCCGACCAGCAGCCTCACGCAGGCGGATACGGCGAAACTTTTCGCCACGATCCAGCGCCTCCACCAACAAGGCGTGAGCGTGATCTACATCAGTCATTTTCTGGAGGAATGCCGCCAGATTGCGGATCGTTTTACCGTGCTCAAAGATGGTGAAACCGTCGGCAGTGGCCTCATGGCCGAGGCGAGTCTCGATCACCTTGTGACGCTCATGACGGGTCGAGAAGTTAAAGATCTTTATCCACGCACCGCGCACGCGCCGGGTGCGGTTGTACTCGAAGTAAAATCAGCAGCGAGTGAACCCCGTTTGAAACGCGCCACGTTGCAAATTCGCGCCGGCGAAGTTTTCGGGCTCGGGGGTTTAATTGGCGCGGGGCGCACGGATTTATTGCGCGCGATTTTTGGTTTGGATGAATTGGCCGCCGGCGAAGTCTGCGTCGTGGGTGCGCCCGAAAGTGAGAACGGGCCGCGTGAGCGTTGGTCGCAGGGCATCGGCTTCCTCAGCGAGAATCGCAAAGAGGAGGGGCTCATGTTGAATCAATCCATCGCCGACAACCTCACGCTCACGAAGATGAATCGCTTGGGTCGCTGGGGTTGGATCAATGGCCCGCGTCAGCGCGCCGTCGCTCAACGCTGGGTCGAAGCATTGCGCGTTAAATGTCAGGACGCCGGGCAAACGATCGGTCAACTCTCGGGCGGCAACCAACAAAAAGTGGCGTTGGCGCGCTTGCTGGAACACCCCGCTCGAATTTTCCTGCTCGATGAACCCACGCGCGGCATCGACGTCGGCAGCAAAGCGCAAATTTACCAACTCGTGAGCGAGCTCGCTGCGGCGGGTAAAGCGGTGGTCGTCGTGAGCTCGTATTTGCCTGAATTGCTCGGTCTGTGCGATACGATTGGCGTGATGTGCCGCGGGGAATTGCTGGCGGTGCGGCCGCGTGGTGAATGGACCGAGGCCGAGATCATGCGCGTGGCCACCGGCAGTGCGGGCTAAATTTTCTGATGAAAGCTGTTTTTAAAAAAACCCTCGCCCAAGGCGGCCCGTTTATCGGTCTCATTCTTGTGATCGTGTTGTTCTCGATTCCGGCCGAGACGCGCGAGTTCTTCCTGACGTATAATAATTTCAAAATTATTTTTACGCAGACCGTGATCGTGGCCATCGGTGCGCTCGGGATGACGATGATTATTGTGAGTGGTGGCATTGATCTATCGGTCGGATCGAGCATCGCGCTCACGAGTGTGACCGGGGCGATGTTGATTCAGCGCGGATGGGCGCCATTGCCGGTGCTGCTGGCCACGGTGGGGGCGGGGGCTTTAATCGGACTTTTGAATGGGGCGGCCATCGCCGGGCTCCGCATGACGCCTTTTATTATTACGCTCGGCTCGTTGGGAGTGGCGCGTGGCTCGGCCAAGTGGCTCGCAGATAATCAGACCGTTAATTACGACAGTTCTCCCATCAACGGATGGATGACGACGGTCGACCCTTTTAGCCGTGCGTTGCCCACTGGTGTCTGGGTTGCCCTCGGGCTCGCGATGCTCACGGCGCTGGTGCTGCGCAACACTGTCTTCGGCCGTCATATTTTCGCTCTGGGTTCAAATGAAGCCACGGCGCGTCTATGCGGTATCGCCACGACGCGTTTGAAAATATCGATCTACACGCTCGCCGGAGCGTTCTTCGGCTTGGCCGGACTTTTTCAACTCTCTCGCTTGCGCCAAGGCGATCCGACGGTCGCCGTGGGACTCGAGTTGGACATCATCGCTTCGGTGATCATCGGCGGTGCGAGTTTGAATGGCGGGGTCGGCACCATTTTGGGTTCGATGATCGGGGCCTTGATCATGGCGGTCTTGCGCAACGGTTCGCAGCAGATGGGTTGGC
>CANFSZ010000097.1 GCA_947449835.1 Opitutia bacterium | reverse complement strand
GGCCGAGGAAATCACGTATTCATCATTTTCGTAGTGGTCGCCGGATTTCGGGACTTTGCCAAGGGAACGGGCGAGATCGGCCGCCACAGACGGCTTCTCCGCGATGATGAGTGTCTTCATTTAAGCCGCGAGCGGTTACGGGGCGCGCGCGGTAATTTCAAGGCTTAGTTTTGGCGACGCCTGTTCAGGGACATAAAAAAGGCCGGTCAAAAACCGGCCTTTTTTGAAATGAGAGTCGCGCAAAAATCAGGCCGCGGCTTTCGGGGTTTCGGCGAGGGCCGATTCGAGCGATTTCAGCATGGCGGCGATGGTTTCATCGGTCTCGTCGCCCATGTTGGAAATACGGAAGGTTTTGCCCTTCAATTTTCCGTAGCCGCCGTCGATCACGAGTTGGTGTTTGGATTTGAGGATTTTATTTAGCGCGCCGAGGTCGAGGTTGAGCGTGTTGGCGAAGCAGTTGAGCGAGACGGAGCCGTAGCCTTCTTTGGGGAAAAGCTTAAAACCTTTGGCGAGGACGAAGGCGCGGACGGTGGCGTTGAGTCGGGCGTGGCGGGCGTAGCGCGCGGCGAGGCCCTCGGCCTTGATGTCGTCGAGTTTGGATTTCAGCGCGTAAATCAGCGGGATGACCGGAGTGCTGGGGGTCATGCCGTTTTCGTGGTTTTTCTGGAATTCGATGAAATCGAAATAATAACCGCGGTCGGCGGCCTTGGCGGCACGCTCGAGGGCGCGTTTCGAGACGGATACGAGCGAGAGGCCCGGCGGGAGCGCAAGGGCCTTTTGGGAGCCGGTGATGAGCACGTCGATGCCGAGTTCGTCTTTCTTGATCGGCACCGCGCTGAAGGAGCTGACGGTGTCGATGATGGAGATGACCTCGGGAAATTCACGGAGCACCGCCATGATCGCGGGCAGGTCGCTCATGCAGCCGCAGGAGGTTTCGTTATGGATCAACGTGATCGCATCGTATGCGCCGGTGGCGAGTTCGCGGCGGACAGCCTCGGGATCGACGGGTTGACCCCATTCGAATTTGAGGGCGGTGGCGGCTTTGCCGCAGCGCAGGGCGACGTCGTACCACTTGTCGGAGAAGGCTCCGTTCATGCAGTTGAGCACCTTTTTCTGGCAGACGTTGCGCAGGGCGCCTTCCATCACGCCCCAAGCGGAGCTGGTGGAGATGTAAACGGGATCTTGGGTGCAGGCGAGAGCTTGCAGCTCGGGCTGGATCGAATTGTAGAGGGCGACGAAATCGGTGCTGCGATGGCCGATCATCGGCTGCGCCATGGCGCGGAGCGTTTTTTCAGAGACGGCGATGGGGCCAGGGATGAAGAGTTTGTAGCTCATAAGTGTGGGCGCGTAGCCGATGAGAAAACAGTTTACGCTTCGGAGGCCGTCAACCTTCATCGCGGTCAGCAAATCTATCATGTCCCGTCCGCAAAACCCATGTCGTTGTCCTGGTTAAAAAGGAAATTCCGGGCGTTCGAGCTCTACACTGTAGATATCGTGCTGGGTCGCCGGGCGGATGCCGGGGCTACAGTGTACGGGGCGTTTTTGCAGGCGCTCTCGTGGTTGTTTAGCGGGATCGTGCAATTGCGGCTCTGGTTGTATCGTCACCGGGTGTTGCACGATCATCCTTTGGGTTGCCTCGTGGTCGTCGTGGGCAACCTCACCGTCGGGGGCACGGGCAAGACGCCCGTCGTGGAAAAATTTGCGAGGGCGCTGCATGACCGCGGTCGCAAAGTCGCGATTCTGAGCCGCGGTTATAAGAGCAAGGCCCCGCCGTTCTGGCAGAAATGGTGGTTTTTACTCACGCACACCGCCGAGCCGCCACCCCGTATCGTTAGCGACGGCACTCGTGTGTTGCTGGATTCTGAAACCGCCGGCGACGAGCCTTACATGCTTGCGAAAAATCTCCCCGGTGTGGTTGTCCTCGTGGACAAAAACCGCGTCAAAGCCGGCGCCTACGCGATCAAGAAATTCGGCTGCGACACTCTCATCCTCGACGACGGTTTTCAATACCTGCCGCTCAAGGGCCGCTTGAATCTGTTGCTCGTGGATAAAACGAATCCCTTTGGCAACGGCCACATGTTGCCCCGCGGCGTCCTCCGCGAGCCGATCAAACATCTCAGTCGCGCGAGCTACGTTTTTCTCACCAAATCCAACGGCGAACGCGACAACGACCTCGAGGCGCTCATCCGCGAGCACAATCCCAACGTCGACATCATCGAGTGCGCGCACCGGCCGCAGTACCTCCAGCGTTTCGGCGTGCCCGTCACGGCCATGGACGCGCGTGAATCACTCTCCTGGCTCAAGGGCCGGCGCGTGTTTGCGTTCAGCGGCATCGCCACGCCGGAAAGTTTTGAAAAATTTCTCCGCGATCTTGGGGCTTTGGTGATGGGCCGCGAACGCTTCTTAGATCACTACCGCTACGAGGAGGAAGATTTAGCCGAGCTCTTTGCGGCGGCGCAGCGCGAAGGCGCCGAATGCCTCATCACGACGGAAAAAGACGCGGTGCGCATCGCCGAGACGCGGCTTTGCCCGCTGCCGTTGTTTTACCTGCGGCTGGAAATTGATATCATCCGCGGCGCGGCTGACTTTGACGAAGCGGTCGGCCGCATCTGCTTCCCTCAGAGCGGCGCGCGCTGATGGCGCAGCCACGGATGCCGCGAGCTTTCGCTTGCAGGTGCCGGCCGGCGTCGGGTTAGCTGGAGCTTTCTTTCCATGATCATCGACCCACGCTATACGCAACTTGCCGCCGGCTTGACTGGTTTTTCCACCGCCTTGAAACTCGGCGAACGCGTGCTTATCGACGCCTTCGACGTGCCAGACGCGATGGTCATCGCGCTCGTGCGGGCGACGCGGGCGCGCGGTGCTCATCCTTATGTGCAGCTGCACCGCGCCCGCATCTCGCGCGAATTGGCGCTCGCCGCCGCCGAGGATCAATACGCCCCGCACGCGGAGGTGGAACTGGCCCGCATGCAAAAGATGGACGCCTACATCGCGCTCCGTGGCTCCGAAAATATTTTCGAAAACTCTGATGTGCCCTCGGTCAACACCCAGCTCATTTCACGTTTGATGAAGCCCGTGCTCGATCATCGCGTGGGTAAGACCAAGTGGGTCGTCCTGCGTTGGCCGACCGCCGCCATGGCCCAACAAGCCGGCATGAGCACCGAGGCGTTTGAGGATTTTTACTTCAAGGTCTGTAATCTCGACTACGCCACGCTCGTACCCGGCATGAAAGTCCTCGCCGACCTCATGACGAAGACCGACCGCGTGCACCTCAAAGGCCCGGGCACCGACCTCACGTTTTCGATCAAGGGCATCGGCGCCCAACCTTGCGGCGGTCTACGCAACATCCCGGATGGCGAAGTGTTTTCGTGTCCGGTCAAAGATTCGGTCGAGGGCGTCATCCAGTACAACGCCCCGACGGTTTATCTCGGCGCCTCCTTTGATAACATCCGCCTCGTTTTCAAAAAGGGTCGCATCGTCGAGGCCACGGCCAACAACACGAAACGCCTCAACGAAATTCTCAACAGCGACGCCGGCGCGCGCTACATCGGCGAATTCGCGATCGGTTTTAATCCGCACATCCTTGAGCCGATGCGCGATATCCTCTTCGACGAGAAAATCGCCGGTTCCTTCCATTTCACGCCCGGCCAGGCCTACGATGGCGTCGGCAATGGCAACAAATCCCAAGTCCATTGGGATATGGTGTGCATCCAACGTCCCGAATACGGCGGCGGCGAAATCTGGTTTGACGGCAAAC
The DNA here is from genome assembly GCA_947449835.1 of Opitutia bacterium. GTDB lineage: Bacteria > Verrucomicrobiota > Verrucomicrobiia > Opitutales > Opitutaceae > Tous-C4FEB. The sequence goes on along the minus strand of CANFSZ010000097.1, from coordinate 3,396 downwards.
TCATCCGCAAGGACGGGCTCTTCGTGCCCAAGGCGTTGAATAAGCTGAATCCGGATTATCTGCTCGGTAAAGCGTGAGCGTTTTCCAGCGAGAAACCCGCTTCGGCAGAAGTGGCTCGCGGAAACCCAACCGTTCGCCATGGTCGGGGGTGGAGCCCCTCGGCTCCACCTCTCTGTGATCGAACAAACTTACACCGTCCCCGCCAACGTACGTCCGGCCCGCGCCGATAAAATTCTCGCGAAAGCGTTTCCCGAGCACAGCCGCGTGGCGTTTCATCGTTCGTTCGATGCAGGGTTAGTGCGCGTCGACGGGAAAGTGATTCCGCGCGATTTCCGCCTCTTGCCGGACACCGCCATCACGTTCGCTTTTCCCGATTTGATTCCGTCGGGCGTGCGCGCGGTGGAGATTCCGCTCGAAGTGATTTTCGAGGACAAGCATATGCTCGCGATTAACAAGGCCGCCGGCATGGTCGTGCATCCTGGCGCCGGTACGCGCGACGACACGCTCGTCCACGCGCTGCTTGCGCATTGCAAAGGCAAGCTCAGTGGCGTCGGCGGCGTCGAGCGTCCCGGCATCGTGCATCGCTTGGACCGCGAAACCTCCGGCGTAATCTTGGTCGCCAAAAGCGATCTCGCGCACCGCGGATTAGCCGAGCAATTTAAAGAGCGCGAACTCCAGAAAGAATATCTCGCGCTTGTCACGGGCGCGCCGGGCTTATTGAGCGGCAGCATGAAAAAATCCATCGGCCGCAATCAGCAGCATCGTCACAAGATGACCGCCATCGACGAAGAAGACGAAAGCGGTCGCGGGCGCGATGCGCACACGGATTGGGCGGTCGTGGAAAGTTTCGGCAAAATCGCGACGCTCATGCGCTGCACGATTCACACGGGGCGCACGCATCAAATCCGCGTCCACATGAAGGCGCTCGGGCACGTCGTGCTGGGCGACGAGATTTACGGTTGGAAACCCGATCCGCGTCTCCCCAAGCAACCCGAGCGTGTGATGCTGCACGCCGAACACATCGTCGTGACGCATCCCATTTCGGGCAAAGTGCTCGACTTGAAGGCGCCTTTGCCGGCGGATTTCGAGGCCCAACTCGCGCAATTACGGAAACTCACGCGCTCCGAGGAGAAACGAAAGATGATCGCCGCCGAGCCCGTGAAACGTAAGGGCAAGCCCGCGCCTCCGGCCGCGCACGTACGCGAAGTTTAAGCGCTCGCGGGATCGAGGGCTTCGGCGACGAGGCCCCAACGCAGATTGTAGAGCGAGTTCTCGAACGCTTCGAAGCCGCCGAGTTCAGCGAGCGTGATGACCGTCGCGAGCGCCGTCGGGAAAACGTCGGCGCGCGCGGACGGGAGTCCCGCGATGTGCTGACGCTCCGCGAGCGGGAGCGAGCCCAGTTCATTGAGCAGCGAGCGTAACGTCGCTACCGAGAGTCGCGTGGGTGTTTCGGCGAGCGGGCGGCCCGTGCGTGCGGCTTGAATCGTACGCACGCTTGTGACTGTTCCGCCGGTGCCAATCGCCGTGGCGGTGGCTGGCAATGAAAAGCTAAAGCCGGCGTGCTCGATGAGCTCGCATACATGCGCGGCGATCGCTTCGGTCTGGGCGGCGGTGAAAGGGGCCGTTGGATCGGCGATGAATTTTTCCGTGAGGCGCACACAACCGAGCGGGAGGCTGACGGCTTGCGTGATGCGTCGGTCATGGAAGGCGAGGCACTCCAGGCTGCCGCCGCCGAGATCGAAGACATAGAAGTCGCGCAAACCGGCGAGCGCTGGATCGCAGGTGAGGCCGCGGCCGATGAGGTTGGCTTCTTCGTCGCCGGAAAGCAGACGGATGGCGTGGCCGGTCGCGGCGTGTACGCGGGCGATAAAATCCGCGCTATTGCGCGCGTCGCGCACGGCACTGGTGGCGACGAGAATCAGGCGGCTCGCGGCGTGCGCGGTGGCATCGACGAGGAGCGAGGTGATGGCGGCGAGGCCGCGAGCCATGCCTTCTTCGCTGAGGCGCGGTTCGGTGCGGCTGATGCCAGCGCTGATGCGCGAGTCGATCGTGCGGTAATGCTGCGCGCGCAAGCTGCCGCTCGCGTCGCGGGCAGCGACGAGGATTTTGATCGAGTTAGACCCGATATCGATGACGGCGACGGAGCCTGCGGGCGCGGGGTTCACAGGATGAAATCGGCGGGAGCGATCAGGACGACAAACTCACCTTTCAAGCTGCCTTTGAGCAGGCGGTCGCGCACGTCGCCAGCGCGGCCGACGAGCCAGGTTTCGTGGAGCTTGGTGACTTCACGGGCGATGCAGATGACGCGATCGGGTCCGAGTTTTTCCACGATCTCTTCGGCAAATTTGTCGATGCGGTGGCAACTTTCGTACAGCGCGAGCGTGAATTCAAAGTCGCGGTATTTTTCGAGAAACGCGGTACGCGCGGAGGTTTTGGCGATGAGGAAGCCGGCGAAGAGAAAGCCGTTAGTGGGCAGGCCGCTGGCGCTGAGGACGGCGGCGACCGCGCAGGCGCCGGGGATCGGGATCACGGGCAAGCCACGCCGGCGGCAGGCGCGGACCAAGCGGAAACCGGGGTCACTGATGGCGGGCGTACCGGCGTCGCTCACGAGGGCGACGGATTGACCGGCGGCGATTTTCGCGGCGATGAATTCGGCGGCTTCGGTTTCGTTGTGATCGTGGTAGGAGACGAGTGGGCGATGCAGGCCGAAGCGCGTGAGGAGTCCTCCGGTGGTACGAGTGTCTTCGCAAGCGACGAGATCGACGGCGCCGAGGATGGCGCGGGCGCGCTCCGTGAGATCGGCGAGGTTGCCGATGGGCGTGGCCACGACGTAGAGCGTGCCGGGCGAGGGGATCAGCGAAGGGTTGGCGGCGGGCTCGTTCATGCGCAGGCATAAAAAATCCGGCGCGAGGCCGGATTTGGCGAGAGGGAAGTGCGTGGCAGCTTAGCGGCCGGTCTGTTGGCCCATGCCGGGAATCTGGCCTTCCCAGCCGGCAGGGCGGCTCCATGGAATCGCGGTGTCTTTCTGGCGGCGGGTTTCGCAGCCGCTGAGGAGGAGGCCAAAGGTGGCCAACAGGATGAGCAGAAGCGGTTTTTTGAGGGAGTGCATCGTGAGTGAGTTAAGGAGTTAGTACGGCCAAATCGCCTTTGTGCAAGACGCCGCGTAGAGAATCGGGTTCCACTTGGGCGATGGAAAATTGCGAGCGGACGTCGCTGATGCGGATAATCGCGAGGATTTCGGTGCCGTTGCGCACGGAAAAGCGTTGGTCCACGCTCGCGCCGCGGATGGAGCCGTAGTTGAGCACGACGAAGGAATTTTCTGGGCCGATGCTCATGACATTGGCGGAGACGCGGCCGGCGCGACTCGAGAAGACAGCCGTGGAAGCGCCAGCGGCG
>CANFSZ010000096.1 GCA_947449835.1 Opitutia bacterium | reverse complement strand
GGCCGACGGCTCCAAGCCGCACCGGGCGCGCCCTCGCTGTGGCCGCGTTACGCTGAGATCGGCAGCGATCGCCCCCTTTTCGGCGACCGCGATAAAACGATCCACGACGACGTGAATGAAATCTCCCAAGAGCGCCGCAACGGCTACGCCTGGTTTGGCGACGGCCCGAAGCGCGCCCTCGATCATTACCGCAAGTGGGCCCTAGCGCATCCGCGTGCGCGTTGATTCCGAAAATAATTCCGCTAGAATTGCGCGCGGGCGGAAAAAGCCGTTGACAGTGCCGACTAGGCGAGCGTTTCTCTACCTCCCGTTGTTGCAGGGTGGAGCAGCCTGGTAGCTCGTCAGGCTCATAACCTGAAGGTCGCTGGTTCAAATCCAGCCCCTGCACCCAATTTAAACCCCCGTAAATCAGCATTTACGGGGGTTTTTCTTTGGAGTTGGCCGACGAGTCGAATTACTCCGTGTCCAAAAGCGTCCATTTTGACGCACTAAAAACGCTGGGGGATAATGTCATACTTGACATATGTCAGAATTGACATATCACTTTCTTATGGCCGACAAGCCCCTCATCTGGATCGCCGGGGAAATCAAGACCCCGCCCTTTTCAGCGGAGGCGCGCTTGGAGGCCGGCGTGCTGCTCCGGCGTTTGCAGCAGGGCGAGAACATCGGCCTGCCGCATTCCCGTCCGATGCCCAACATCGGGGCCCGCTGCCACGAGCTACGCATCCGCGATGAAAACCGGACCTGGCGCATTTTCTACCCTATCGACCACGACGCCATTGTCCTCCTCGAGGTCTTCGCCAAAACCACCCAAACTACGCCCGACAGTGTGCTCAAGGCCTGTCGGAAACGCCTCAAATTTTACCAATCCATCCCATGAAACCCGACAAACAAAAACGCCTCGAAGCTGCCGGCTTCAAAATCGGCACCGCCGACGATTTTCTCAAGCTCACCCCAGCTGAGAGTGAGCTGGTCACGCTCCGGCTGTCCCTCGCCCACGATGTGCGCCGCCGCCGCATTGCACTCCATTTTACCCAAGCAGACCTAGCTCGCCGCCTGGGTTCGAGCCAATCCCGCATTGCCAAGCTGGAAGCGGCGGAGCCTGATGTCTCCCTTGATTTCCTCTTCCGGGCCATGTTCGCCATGGGGGCGAAAAGACGTGAGGTGGGTCAGTTAATTGCTGCCGTATAGGATAAAGTGCGCCAAGTTTTCGTGGGATGCTAACTGCTCCCAATAATATCATTTATATTACGAGTATCCGGTCTTAAATATATAATTTTCAATAATTTAAGAACATCATCCTGCTTTTCTATTGTAGCGAGAGCCATGTTTTCCTTGGTCGAGACGAGATCAGGACCATACACCCCCTGCCGATACCGCTGAGAGTGAGCGTAAGTTATTGCAGAATAGAAACTAGAGTCATAACCTGAAGACCGCTGGTTCAAATCCAGACCTGCACCCAATTTATAAGCCCTCCCTCTGCTCGGGAGGGCTTTGTGTTTTCAGCGGTCGGTCGATCGCATCACGGCGTGGATAAAGGCTTGGTTCCAAGGCACTTAACCCACTGCAAAGCTGACGTTTAATCCGCGAGTATCGCTTCGAGTATCGCCTTTGTCCCGTAGCGCACGGCATCGGTCGTCGGCAATCCCGTCGCCGCCGCCGCCGCGGCGATCTCCGCTCGCGCGGTGGCGTCATCGAGGCCCCAGGTGTTGAGCGCGATGCCCATCACGCGCGCGGGAGCCAAAGCCCCGGCGGCCGTCGTCACGCGTTCATAAAATTCCACTACAGCCTGCAACGGCGGGATCGTGATGTCGGGAAACGCGTGGAGATGTTTCATCCCGGCTTTGTGCACGAGCACAAGGTGCGTCGGCTGCGTGCCGCGCAACAACGGCAACGTCGCCGTCGAAGCGGGGTTCAACATCGAGCCTTGGCCTTCGACCCAGAGCACGTCGTTCATCGGACCGTGGCGCATCAATTCCGCTTCGACCGCACCGCTCGCGTAATCCACGCGGACCGCATCCAGACACATGCCGGAGCCGCAAATCATCATGCCGGTCTGGCCCGTACCAATGAACGCCGACTTCACGCCACGCGCCCGCGCCTCGCGATCAAACTCCAAGGCCGCGGTCATTTTGCCGATGTTCATATCGGTGCCGACAAAGAGCACGCGCTTGCAGGGCAACTTCCGCGCCGCCGCCGAGCCGGGTTTTAGTCCCGCCGGCTCGCGCCGCATATCCCAAACATAAACGCCCGGACGCACCGCCGCCGCGATCACGGGGTCCGACAAGAGCGGGGTGTGACAACCGTTCCACAGTGAAACCCCGCCGCGAATCGCCGTGCGCAAATCCGTCCACCATTCCTCGCGCACGATACCGCCGCTCGGCGAGATGCCGATGGCGAGCGCCGTGGGTTTGCTCGCGAGCGCTTCTTCCGCACTAGCGACGACGCGGATATCCGGCACATCCGGCATTTTGCTGACTTCGCGCAAAGAGCGTCCCGCCGTCTCGCGGTCGATCACCGCGACGACTTCAGCACCGCGATAACGCAGCAACGACAAGCCGGTCTTGCCGTGTCGCGTGGAGAAACCTCCGTGTTGCAAAATCGCCAACCGCTGCGGCTGGCTCACGATTTCAGGCGTAGGATTAGACATGGGAAACTCCGAAGCCGGGTTGAGACGAAAGGCGCAGCCGACCGGCGATCAGCGCAGCGCCTTGGAAAACGTCGTCCTCCAGATTGAGATGACTGTCGAGATCGAGGTAATCCACGAGCCCGCCGAGTTGCGCGGCCGCCGTGTTGGCGAGCGCGCTGTTGCCATAACAACCGACTAAAATCTTCAGCCCATGCGCCCGCGCCGTGTGCACGAGTCGCAACGCACCATCCAGTCCGCCGCATTTCATGAGCTTGATGTTGATCCCATCAATGCTGCCCGCGATGCGCACGAGTTCCTCCGCGGTCCGGCAACTTTCGTCGACAATCAACGGCATCTTCATCGTCGCCCGCAACGCCGCCAAATCGTTCTCCTGCCCTCGCGGCAAGGGCTGCTCGAGATGATCCACGCCACGCTCCGCGAGCCACGCCGCCATCTCGATCGCCGTCGCCAGCGACCAACCGCCGTTGGCATCGACGCTCACGCGCATCCCCGCCGGAATCGCCGCGAGCACCGCCGTGAACATCGCGCGATCCGCCTCCGCGCCGGCCTTCGAGCCGAGTTTCACTTTGAACGCGCGAACATCGCCCGACGCCAACCACAAGCGCACGCGTTGCGCCGCCGCCTCGGGCGCCGCGATACCGACCGTCACCGAGGTCAAAGGTCCGTCGACCGACGGCAATCCGAGCAATCGCCCCACCGGCTGACCGAGGCGTTTACCAAGCCAATCATAAAGCGCCAAATTCACCGCCGCGATCAACCCCGAGGGCGCACCCGCTGCGCGCAACCGCCGGTCGATCTCGATGCGCTCCCAAGCCGTAGCTTGCTCGAGCCACGCGCGGTGCGTATCCACCGCTGTCGTGAGTACCTCCACGGTCTGCGGATGCTCGTCGATCGCGAACGGCACCGCCTCGCCCCAACCTTCGACCCCCTCCTCCGCCCACCGCAGCCAGCCTACAGTCGTATGCGTCGACGTCCCGCGACTGATCGTGAGCGGAACGCGTTTTTTGCAGGTGTGAAAACTGAAAGTAACGACGGACATAATCGAAAACGAAACCGTATCAGCGCGGAAACTTACCGCCGCGACAATCCTTTCTTCTATGCTCAGTTTCCCGACTTCACCGGCATATAATCGTCCGGACTAAACGCCGGCGCCGTGATCGCGTAAAACTCTAACCCCGCATCGGCCGCCGCCGTCAGCGCATGCCGCACGCCCGGCCGCAGCACCACGACCGAGCCCACCTGCACGGGCTTCGTTTCGCCCGCCACCAAAGCCGTGCCGCGTCCCGCGATGATCAAAAAAAACTCCTCGCCGACTTTGCAGAAACTTTCACCCGTACTCTTGCCAGGCTGGAGCGCAAAACGCGCGACGCTCACGCGCTCCGTGCGCGCCGGACCCACGCGACCAATCAGTTCGCGCAACTCCATCCCCGGCGCCAACGTCACCGCCGACACATTTTCCTGAGCAAAAACCACGGCTTCAGCAGGAATCGCTGGCGCCGCCGCAGATTTGCCTGAGTCCATCTTCGGCCGCGTGGCTTGTTCCGCGCGCGTGAGTTGAGCGATTAGATCACGCCATTTGGGAAAATCCCTTTGGAGCTCGTCTCGATAAGCCGCCTCAAAGTCGCCGTAATCAAAACCCGGGGCCATCGTGCAGCCGAAAAACGCGTAAGCCTCCGGCGTGCTTTTCACAGGCCGTCCGCCCATCCACACGCCCGCGGGCACGGTGAATTGCGGGTATTGCCCCACTAATGGATCCGGCCCGATCACCACGACCTCGCCGCGTCCATCCGGATGCAGGAGCAACAGTTCCAGCGGGTCGCCCGCGTAAAAATGCCAAATTTCATCGGTCTTTAGCCGATGCATCGCGGAAAAATCCTCCCGCGTCGCGAGCGCGTAAATCGCCGTACCCGCCAAGCGCGGCGAACCATAACGCGGCGGCAGCGCCTCGGCTGCGATTTTATCGGCGCTGCCGTAGGTCACATGAAACCACGCCCCCTCGACGGGGATTTTTTCCATCTTGTAATGGTCGATGAGCCGCTTCGCCGCTCCCACCGGTGCCGCGCCTAAACTGACGCCCATCAACAGACCGACGAAGCCACTCAAAACAAAAAAGTTAACCCCAGATTTCATAAAAATAGTGATTTTAAAACGCGGGTTTACTGCGCCCCGTTTTAAATACCCGCGCAAGCCCAGACCCGCCCCGGAGACGCATTTTCGCCTAAATAAAAGTGTCACCTATGAGGTGACACTTTGGGATTTTCGCTCTGAATTTTGTATCAGAATTTCCACTCTAGACCGCCGAAGGCACCGAAACCGAGCGCGGGGTAGCCGTTAACTTCCTCGTAATTTTCATTGAGCAGATTTTCGAATCTCAGTTTGAGCGCGAGATGTGGATTGAGCTGCCAGGCGGCGTAGAGGCGCGTAACCGTGTAATCCTCTTGGTCGATTGGCGCATAGGTCTTGGCATTCACATCGCGGCGGTGCGCGGCAAAATTCATCCCAGCTCCGGCCGACACGCCGGCCCCAAAATCATGCCACGCGTCGATGCGTCCGCTTTGCCGTGGGCGGCGCAGGAGGCGCGTATTTGAGGTGAGGTTTTGCGCTTCGAGGTACGTGAAACTCGCGCGGATTTCGATGGCGGCGGGCAAGGTGGTGCGCGCGGTCAATTCGGCGCCGCGGGTGAGGGCGCGCTGGATATTTTCCACGCTGCGAAAATTTGCCGTGCTGGCGATGAGGTCGGTGAAATCGGTCTCAAACCAGGTCGCGCTCAACGTGCCATTTTTATTGGGCAAATAATAATCGACGCCACTATCCCAGCCGCGCGCCCGTTCGGGTAGCAAATCAGGGTTGCCGACGTAGAACGCGCTCTGGCCGTACAGATCCAAAAAACTCGGGGAGCGAAACGCCGTGCCGTAGCTGGCGCGGAGTTTCAATGCGCGTCGTGCGACGAGCCAGGCGGCCGTGGCGCGGCCCGTCGTGGCGCGGCCATAGGTGTCGAAGTCGTCGCTTCTTAAACCGGCAGTGAAAAACACGGTGTCGAGCGGAGTGAATTCGTCCTGCGCGAAGAGCGCGAGGAGCGCTTGTTTTTTGTTGATGTCGCCGAAGCCGGTGTTGCGCGTGTGGTTGGCTTCGGCGGTGAAGCCGGCGGTCCAGCGGTGGCGTTCGACGCCGGTGTAAGTCGTCTGCGTATCGAGGACGGCGCGGCGATTTTTCACGACGGTAATCGCGGAAGCGCGACCGGCGCGCGGGCTCTCAGCGATGAAGCGGCGGTCTTGTCCACCGAGGACACTGTGCGCGGTCCAAGTATCGGACCATTTGACGTCGGCGAAAGTCGTAACGAGGAGATTTTCTTCGCGCGTGGTGTTGTCGGGGTCGTTGGTGTAACGGTCGCCCGGATCGCCGTAGACGCCGTGAAACCAACGCGCGGTGGCACCGATGGAGAAGCGGTCGTTAAGGGTGCGATCAAGCCGGAGCGTCGTCGTGGCGGAATCAAAAGTGTTATTCGCACGGTCGTTGTCGGTGTGTCCGCCCGCGGTGGCGAAGGCGTAGCTGGTGGCGCCGCGCGTGCCTTGGGCGGAGACCGCGCCTTGAGTCGTGCCGAAGCTGCCGACTTCCGCGCTCACGCGCGTGCTCGGGGCGCCGGTGCCGCGTTGGGCGCGGAGGGAAATGACGCCGCCGATGGCTTCGCCGCCATAAAGCGTGCTTTGCGGGCCGTGGGCGATTTCTAGACTGTCGCAGGCACTCACACAGGCGCCGCCGAGGAACACTTGGTAATCGGTATTAGGATCGTTGAGGCGGATGCCGTCGACGAGGAAGAGCGTCTGATTGGAGTTGGCGCCGCGCATAAAGAGCGATCCGAGCGCGCCGTTCGCGCCCGAAGCGAAGAGCGGCGTACCGCTCGCGTTGCCGAGTGCGTCTTTAAGTGATGTTTGTTGGCGACGCGCGAGCTCGGCCGCGGTGAATGTTTCAACGAAGGTACCCAGCGTGGTCGGAGCGGAGGGCGTGCGCGTGCCGAGGGTGACTACGGGGGCGAGTTGCGTGTGCGAGGTTTGGGCGCGAAGACTACCGTGCGAGCCGGCGCTAAGCGCGCACAACATAAAACACGCACGAGACGCACGGGCCGCGAGCACGGACAGGGACCGACGCGAGGACCGCGTCGAGCGAGGAATAGAAAATTTCATGGGTGCGGTCTGGTTAAAACGGCGGACAAGAGCAGGCGCACCCAGCCGTTTTCTGATAAAAAACGGCACGGCCGGATCTACCCTCACGCTTCATTTTGCGATGAAGATTTTCGCGGATCATCGCGCGCAATCGCGACGGACGCGTGAGCTTTCTAGGATCAGATATTCGGACTCCGCATGTGTCGTCACGACGCGGCCCGAGCCTGGCGGCCCGAGCGGCGGGACGGTTCCTCTCCCCTCGCCTTCACCGGGTTGAGCGACCCGATTGACTTTGCCCGAGTCCGCCTGACGGACGGTTCGGTGTGGGTTTGTGATGCGATACCGCAGCGCAACTGTGGCCGGTTTTCACGGCCTTCCCTGT
>CANFSZ010000095.1 GCA_947449835.1 Opitutia bacterium | reverse complement strand
GATGGTCGGCCAGGGTCCGACGCGGAGATTCGGGCGATTGCACGCTGGTTAAAAGCCCTCCCGAAACCGGTCGCGGTGTTTGCGTGTTACGATGGTCGCGCGTTGCAAGTGCTCGAAGCGTGTCAGTTGCTCGGCTTAAATGTGCCCGAGCAAGTCGCGGTGCTCGGCGTGGATAATGATGAACTCGTGTGCGAATTGGCGAATCCACCGCTCAGTAGCGTGCAACCGAATGCGCGGCGCTCCGGTTACGAAGCGGCAGCGTTACTCGCTCGGTTAATGCGCGGAGAGAAAAAGTCGGTGGCTCCGACTCATCAGGTGCAGCCCGTGCGCGTGGTGGAGCGGCAATCGACTGATGTCGTAGCCGTGGCCGATGCGAAGGTGGCTGCGGCGTTGAAATTCATCCGGCAACACGCGTGTGCGGGAGTGGACGTGGGCGATGTGTTGCGGGCGGTGCCGATGTCGCGGACGCGTTTGGAGGAGAAATTTAAGGTTTTGCTTGGGCATTCGCCGCACCGACAAATTGTGCAACAACGCATCGCTCGGGCAAAGCATCTGCTCGCGGAGAGTAAGGTCGCCATCAGCGAGGTCGCGGAGCAGGCCGGTTTTGACAATGCGAGTTATCTTAGCGTCGCATTTCGTCGCGAGACAGGTTTCAGCCCGTTTACGTATCGTGCAAAGCATGGGGCGGCAAAGGCAGACTAGCACCGATCGCGCAGCCTTGCCTTGGGGCGCGCTCCTTGGCTGGTTGGGTGGATGCGTATCCCCTCGCTCCTCACTCTTGCCCTCATGACCTCTGTTGTCTCCGCCGCTCCCGCGACTTGGAACTATCCTGCTGCGGAACGTGGTTCCGTGGTGGATAATTATCACGGCACGTCAGTCGCTGATCCTTATCGCTGGTTGGAGGAACTCGATTCGCCGTCGACGCAGTCTTGGGTCGCGGCGCAAAATAAAATTACGGACAGCCTGCTCACGACGTTGCCTTGGCGTGCCAAATTTAAGGCCCGCCTCACCGAGCTCTGGAATTACCCGCGCATCGGTTTGCCCAACAAAGAAGGCGGGCGTGTATTTTATTCGCGCAACAGCGGCTTGCAAAATCAGGCCGTGTTTTACGTGCAAGATGCGACGGCTACCGAGCCCCGCGTGTTGATCGATCCTAACACGCTCGCCTCCGACGGCACCGTCGCCCTCACAGCCACCGCGGTTTCGCGTGATGGTAAATGGGTCGCTTACGGTACCGCCGCCGCGGGCTCGGATTGGAATGAGTTTCGCGTGCGCTCGGTCGAGACCGGAAAAGACACCGGCGATGTCATCAAATGGGTAAAATTTTCCGGCATCTCTTGGACTAACGACCACGCGGGCTTTTTCTACTCTCGTTACCCTGCACCGCAGATCGCCGAAGGCACAGGCAAGACCTTCAGCAAACTTGAGCACCAACAGCTTTACTACCACCGCCTCGGCACGCCGCAGGAGCGCGACGTGCTCATCCACGCGGTGCCGGATCAGCCCCAGTGGTTTGTTGGCGGTGGTACGACCGAGGACGGACGTTGGCTAGAGATTTCGATTCGGCGTGGTTCTTCGTCGGAAAATCTACTGCGCGTGATCGATCTCGGCGACCCGCGTGCACCCAAACTCGACGCTCCCGTGCTTACGTTGGCGGATAAATTTGAAGCAAAGTTCGACGTCATCGGCAGCGACGGCGCGCATCTTTTTGTACTAACTAACCTCGATGCCCCGCGCAATCGGTTGATCAAAATTGATACGAAGGCGCCAGCGCGGTCAAATTGGCAGACGCTGATTCCTGAGAGTAAAGACGTGATCGAGTCCGTCGATTTGATCGGCGGAAAATTTGTCGTTCGCGTTATGCGCGATGCAAGCAGCCGGTTGCTCGTCTATGCGCGCGATGGACGTGCGCTGGGCGGGATCGATTTGCCCGGCATCGGTACGGTCGCGGGCGTGAGCGGGCGCGACGAGGAAACGGAGCTGTTTTATAGTTTCTCCTCCTTCACGACACCGACCACCAATTATCGCTACGACCTCAAGGCAGCCCAAGGGGGCGTGTTTCAAGCGCCGCAGGTTGCTTTCAATCCCGCTAACTACGAGACGAAACAGATCTTCTATGCCTCAAAAGATGGCACGCAGATCCCGATGTTTATTACCCACAAGAAAGGCCTGAAGCTCGACGGCACGTCGCCAACGCTGCTCTACGCGTATGGCGGTTTTAATATTTCCCTCACGCCGACCTTCTCGGTGGCCAATCTCGCGTGGCTGGAGCAAGGCGGGATTTACGCGCTGCCCAACCTGCGCGGCGGCGGCGAGTACGGCAAAGACTGGCACCAAGCTGGTACTAAAGAGCGCAAGCAAAACGTATTCGACGACTACATCGCCGCTGCGGAGTGGCTCACGGCGAATCACTATACCTCACCCGCCCACCTTGTGTTGAGCGGCGGTAGTAATGGTGGCTTGCTGGTCGCGGCGGTGATTAACCAGCGACCTGATCTCTGCCGCGTCGCCTGGCCGGCCGTCGGGGTCATGGACATGCTACGTTTTCACAAATTCACCGTCGGTTTCGCTTGGACGAGTGACTACGGTTCCAGCGACACGCCGGAAGGTTTTCGTTATCTCTCGGCTTATTCGCCTGTGCACACGGTGAAAAAGGGTGGGCGTTATCCGGCAGTGTTGGTGACGACCGCGGATCATGACGACCGCGTGCATCCCGGCCACTCGTTCAAATACACCGCGGCGATGCAGGCGGGCGTCGCGCCCGATGCCGGTCCGGTGTTGGTGCGCATTGAGACGAAGGCGGGTCACGGCGCAGGCAAACCCACGACCAAGATCATCGACGAGGCGGCGGACAAATTTGCCTTTGCGCTGCACTTTCTCGGGCTCGATCCCAAGTAACCACAGGCTTCGATCCAGCCCTCCGGCGTAAATGCCGGACGGTTCAACGCGCGGGCGGCGGGCCGACGGGCGTGAGCTGGCTCCAGTCGAGCGGATCGACGTTGAACGCTGCGCCAAAGCCCGCGACGACGCGTCCGCTTTGCGGCCGCAGGCGGAAGAACTGGAAGTCGGGCAACGTCGCCAAGACGTCGATCGTTGCGCCGAATTTCTCGCGAAACGCGGCGACATAGACGCTGTATTTTTCCTCATCGCGAGGGACGGGTTGAGCTGTGCACGTGAAGGTCAATCGCGGGCGGGCGAAGGCATTGCCGGCTGAATTTTCGGCTGTTAGTAGAAGCACACTAGTGCGCGGGTTGACGCGGAGGTGGCGCGTGTGCGCCGCAAGACCACTGACGTAGATCACGAACGCTCCGTCGCTATCGAGAAGCGCGGCGGCGACGGAGGCATCAGGCGTGCCGTCCGCTGCGGCGGTGCCGAGAATAACCGTCCATAGTTGTGCGCGCAATTCCGCGGTGAGGGCCTGGGCGCGAGCGAGGGCGAGGGCGTCTGTCATAGCCTCTTCAGGCGAGTAGGCCTTTGATGACTTGGCCGTAGACATCGGTGAGACGGTAGCGGCGGCCTTGGAATTTGTAGGTAAGCCGCTCGTGATCGATGCCGAAAAGGTGCAAAATCGTCGCGTGCAGGTCGTGGACGTGCACCGGATCCTTGGCGACGTTGTAGCCGTATTCGTCGGTCTCTCCGTAGGAGAGGCCCGGTTTCACGCCGCCGCCCGCCATCCAAAGTGAGAAACAGCGCGGGTGATGGTCGCGGCCAAAGTTATTCGCCGTCATGATGCCTTGGCAGTAGTTGGTCCGGCCAAACTCGCCGCCCCAGACTACGAGCGTGTCATCGAGCATCCCGCGATTCTTAAGATCGGTTACGAGTGCGGCGGCGGCTTGGTCGGTTTGCAGGCACTCTTTTTTGATGCTGCCAGGCAGTGCGCCATGGTGGTCCCAATCTTGGTGATAGAGCTGGATGAACTTCACCCCGCGCTCGGCGAGACGACGGGCGAGCAGGCAATTGGCGGCGAACGAACCGGGCTTGCGGGCGTCGGGACCGTAGGAGTCCACGACGTGCGCGGGTTCGTCTTTGAGATCGGTGACTTCGGGCACGCTCGTCTGGAGGTTGAACGCCATCTCGTAATTTGAGATACGCGTGGAGATTTCGGCGTCGGGCGTGCCGGCGAATTGGTGTTCGTGCAACTCGCGGAGCCGGTCGAGTGCGAGGCGGCGGTTTTCGGGCGAGACGCCGGCGGGGTTCCCGAGATAGAGTACGGGATCGGCGCCCGAGCGGAAGCGCACGCCTTGGTGCTTGGCGGGGAGAAAACCCGAGCCCCAGAGGTGCGACATGAGCGGTTGGCCGCGTTTGTCTTTGGTGAGGAGAACGACGAAGGACGGCAGATTGTCGCTCGTGCTGCCGAGGCCGTAGTCTAGCCACGAGCCGAAGCTCGGACGACCGGGAATCTGCGAGCCGGTTTGCATGAACGTCACACCCGGGCCGTGGTTGATGGAATCGGTGTGCATCGAGCGCACCACGCAGAGGTCATCGGCGATCTTCGCGGTGTACGGGAGCAGGTCGCTGATCCACGCGCCGCTTTGGCCGTAACGAGAAAACTTAAACGGCGAGCCGGCGATCGGGATCGAGCTTTGGTTGCTCGACATGCCGGTGAGGCGTTGGCTGCCGCGCACGCTGTCGGGGAGTTGTTCGCCGTGGCGCTGGTTGAGCAGCGGCTTGTAATCGTACAGATCGAGCTGCGAGGGGCCACCGGATTGAAACAGATAAATGATGCGCTTGGCCTTGGCGGCGAAGTGCGGGAGTCCGGGCAACGCGGGGCGACCAGGAAGCGGAGCCACCGCGGCCGGCGCAGCGGAGGCGTTACGGCTAAGCAGATCGGCGAGGGCGATGCCGCCGAGACCGAGCGCCATGCGGTTCAAGCATTCGCGGCGGCTCATCGCGAGCCACGGAGCGTGGCCGGTGCAGAGGGGCGGCGGGGTGGAAGGTTGGGACATGGCGGATCAGCGTTTCACGGCGAAGGCGTCGTGGTTCATGAGCGTGTTGACGACGGTGGCGAGGGCCGCGATCTCGGGCGCGGGCAGTTTGGGGTCGCGCGGGGTGTCGCCGAGTGCGAGATGTTTGTCGGCGTCGGCGGGATGCGCGCGGAACCACGTGAGTTGTTCGTCGAAGAGGCGGCCAAGGATTTTCTGCTCGGCGGCATCGGCCGTGCGCAACGTCAGGCGGCGGAAAGCGGCGGCGACCAGGGCGTCGGTTTGGCCCGCGTGCACGCGGTAAAGATTTTCGGCGAGGACGCGGGCGGCTTCGACGAATTGCGGACCGTTGAGCAACACGAGGGCTTGGAGGGCGGTGTTGGTGGTGTCGCGACGGGCGACGCAGACGACGCGCTTGGGTACGTCGAAGGCTTCGAGCATCGGCGCGGGGCCGGTGCGACGCCAGAAAGTGTACACGCTGCGGCGGTAGAGTTGTTCCCCTTTGCCGGCGGGGGCGGGCTTGAACGATTCAGGGATGTCGTACGTGAAGACGGGCGGGCCACCGATTTTTTCCACGAGCAGGCCGCTGCTGGCGAGCGCTTGATCGCGGATCATCTCGGCGGCGAGACGATGACGCGGCCCGCGGGCGAGCCAGAGGTTTTCCGGATCGTCGGCCATGATCTCGGGCGTGGCGAAACTACGTTGGCGGTATGTATCGGAGAGGACGATGGTTTTGAGGAGAGCTTTTACGTCCCAGCCGGAGCGGATGAATTCACCGGCGAGCCAGTCGAGGAGCTCGGGGTATTCGGCGCGGTCGCCTTGGTTGCCGAAGTCGTCGACGGTTTTGACCAAGCCTTGGCCAAAGAGCGATTGCCAGAAACGATTCACCGTCACGCGGGCGAGCAAAGGATGACGGACATCGGTGAGCCATCGCGCGAGGCCGAGACGGTTGCGCGGTTGATCGGCGGGGAAGGGCGGGAGCGCGGCGGGCGTATCGGGCGAGACGGCGGCGCCGCGGTGGTCGTACTCGCCGCGCTTCAAGATGTAGGCGGTCTTGGGCGTGGGCAGCTCACGCATGACCATGATTTCTTTGGCGGCGTCGGCGAGTTGAGTTTCGGTCGCGCGGGCGGTGGTGAGTGCAGCGAGTTGGGCGCGGTAGGTCGCGTCGTGGTTGGCGAGATAGGTTTCAAACCACGCGTCGGAGGCCGACGCGGTGTTGCTGGTGGGCGCGTAAAGGGCGCTGACTTCGACGGCGGTGAGCGCGCGGCCGAAAACGCGGAGGTCGTCGATCAGCCCGCCCTTGAAGCCGCGATCGCGGAAACGTTCGCCGAGGTCGATGGTATCACCACCGCCGCCAGTGATGTCTTTGGTGAGATGATCGCGGATGATTTCGGTGCGAACGGGTTGGCCGTTGATGAAGATGCGCAGGCCGGCGGCGCGACTGGAGCCGTCGTTGGATACGGTGACGTGGACCCATTGGTTAAGCGGAAGCGGATCGACGGCGCGGATGGAAATGGCATCGCCCGGCCAGAAGTGAATCAACGACCACTTCGGGCGACCGTCTTCAAGGAGGAGTTCGTAGCCGCGGCTGCCCGCATCGGTCCATGCGCGGGAACGGTGCAGAATGACGGCGCGGTTGGATGCTTCGGGCGTTTGCAGCCAGAGCGAAAGCGTGAACGGCTCGTGGCGGTGGAAGTTGCCGACCTTGGTTTTGACGGCGTCGTCGCCGGAGAGTTTGAGCGCTTGGCCAGCGCCGGGACGGCCGGGAATAGAGATGTTGGCTGCGGCCGTCATCGCGTAATCGGCGGGAGCGAGTGCGTTGGTGAAGCGCGCGAGCTCGACCGGCTTGTCCTCCGAAGGCAGCGGTTCAGGGGCGGGCGCTTTGGGTTTGTCGGTCGCGGCGGGCTTGGGTGGAAGCGGCGAGGTGTCGCGTTGATCGAAATCGAAACGCGCGAGTTCGTCGCGCAAGACGGTGCGGGGGGCGGACGGTTGAGCCAGCCAAGTTTGGAAGGCGTCGCGGCGAGTGTTGCGGAGGGCGGCGAGCTCGTTGACGGCTTGCGTAATCGCGACGGAGGCGGCGGTGAATTTCTCCTGTTGGGCGGTGTCGCTCAAACGGAGCGCGGGCGTGGGGACCGATTGAGTGAAATACGAATAGAGGCCGGCTTCGTCGATGTTTTGGAAGAACGCCGAGAGCGCGTAGAAATCTTTTTGGGAGATCGGATCGAACTTGTGGTCGTGACAACGGCAGCACTCGAGAGTGAGGCCGAGGAAGGCCGTGCCAAAGGTGGTGACGCGGTCGTTGACGTGGTTGATGCGGTATTCCTCTTCGATTGAGCCACCCTCGGCCTCTTGCGCGTGGAGACGGTTGAAGGCGGTCGCGAGGATCTGCTCGTCGGTGGCCTGAGGCAGGAGGTCGCCGGCGAGTTGATAGGTGACGAATTTATCCCACGTGAGGTTTTGGTTGAAGGCCTTGATGACCCAGTCGCGCCATGGCCACATGTCGCGCTCGCGGTCGACTTGGAAACCGTAGCTGTCGGCGTAGCGGGCGACATCGAGCCAATCCGCGGCCATGCGTTCGCCGTAGCG
>CANFSZ010000094.1 GCA_947449835.1 Opitutia bacterium | reverse complement strand
TGGGCGCGCACACCCGCGCCTCCGGCCTACGCGTGCCCAAAGCCATCGGCGACTTCATCATGCTCAACGCCCTCCGCCAATCCGGCGGCGGCGCTATCGCTATTTCCGACGAACAGATGATCACCTGCACGAAAGAAGTCGGCTCCACCGAAGGCGTCTTCACGGCCCCCGAAGGCGGCGCCTGCTACGCCGCGCTCAAGACCTTACTCGCCGCCAACCAAGTGAAGCCCGACGACACCGTCGTGATCTTCAACACGAGCACGGGCCTGAAATATCTCGAGTGCTACGGCGGTTGATCCGCCGCGGCCTCAGCGCACCTGCAAGGTCGAGCCGTCGTATTCCAACCCCAGCGAGGGAATCACGACGGCTTTTTTGTCACCGACTTTTTTCACGTTGCCCGCGACCCAAGCCTCGTGACCGCAAGTCTGCGCGGCCGCGACCACAGCAGACGCTAACTCCGGCGCCACGTAAGCGGCGAACCCGATGCCCATGTTAAACGTCGCGTAGGCCTCACGCAGGGTGATCGGCCCAGCCTCCATCAAAAATTTAAACAACGCCGGCGCGGCGCGTGGCTCCGTGATCTCGTAAACAAACGGCTCATCGAGTCGCATTAATTTCCGCCAGCCGTGGCCCGTCACGTGGGAAACATAATTGAGTTTCAGCCCGTCTGCTTGGCAGCGGCCCACGAAATCCACGTAAATCGCCGACGCCGCGAGCAGCGCCTCGCCGTACGTGCGCGCGTCGCCGTGACCGATGGGCGTTTGATAACCGAGCGGTAATTTCTCCGCGATCAAACGGCATAAGCTGAGTCCGTTGGTCTGAACCCCCGTCGAAGCCAAAAAGATGATCGCATCGCCGTCGCGCACCTCGCCTGTGATGCGCTGCGATTTGGGCTGAATTTTACCTACCGCTGAGCCGGCGAGCACGATGGCGTTGGCGTTGACGATCCCGCGCAGGGTCGGTGTTTCGCCGCCGCCCCACACGGCGCCGGCCTTACGGCAACCCGCCGCCCAGCCATCGACCAGCGCCTGCATCCGCGCCTCGTCCGTAAACCACGCCGATTCACCCACCGCCGCGTGCATCGCCACCGAGATGGGCAACGCACCACACGTGATTAAGTCGTTCACAATCGTGGCTACCGTATCGATGGAGATTTCCCGATAAAAATTTTTTCCCGTCTGTGCGTACACCGCGTCAGCCACGAGATTCTTGGTGCCGAGGCCTTCCTCGACGTGCGCGAGGTAATGATCAGCCGCTTCCATGAGGTAACAACTTTCACCGCGCGTGGACGCAGGCTCGGCGTAACCGTGCTTCGCCAACAGCGGCGCTGTCGTGCGCGCCGCGCGCTGACACGCCCGCTTGAAAGCATCGAGCTGATCATAATTCACCCCGGAGGATTCGTAGGAAAGCGACATGGTCGGATGAAAACTTCAGACCGGCTTAGTAGCTCCGGCCCTCGGATTTTTCAAAATAGTTCAAGTACGCCTGATTGACGACGCGGTAACCACCGGGCGTGGGATATTTACCCGTGAAATACCAATCGCCGGAATGCTCCGGCACCGCAGCGTGCAGATTTTCAATCGTCTGGAAGATGATCTCGATCTCGCCCTGCCAATCGATGTCCCGCGGGCGCACGCGCTCGACGATCTTCGCCGAGATTTCCTCCGGCGTAAACGACTCGTAAATTTTGCGCACGTGGTTGGTGCCGGTCGGGTTCGCGACTTCGGCGCGGCACAAGGCGTGGACTTCATCGAGCACCGCCGCTTGGCCGCGTTCTTTGAGCAACGCCACCGCCGCCTCGAAGGCGACGAACTTGCCGAGCTCCGACATATCAATGCCGTAGCAATCCGGATAACGAATCTGCGGCGCCGTCGACACGATCACGATCTTCCGCGGGTTGAGCCGCGTGAGGATACGCAAAATCGATTTCCGCAATGTCGTCCCGCGCACGATGGAATCGTCCACGCAGACCAGATTATCGCCGGGTTTTACGGAACCGTAAGTGATGTCGTAGACGTGGCTCGCGAGCTGGTTGCGCATGCCTTCTTGGCCGATAAACGTGCGGATCTTGATATCCTTGCTCACGACTTTTTCGCCGCGCGGCCAGTTGCGCAAAATCAGGTCATCGAGGAGCGCTTCGTTGAGTTGGCCCGTCGCGCTGGCCTGGAGAATAGCCGCTTTGACCTCGTCGCGCCGCCGCGTGCGTAGCTCCGACATCAGGCCGTAGTACGCGACTTCCGCCGTATTGGGGATGAAACTAAAAACAGTGTTACCCCAGTCGTGATGGATGGACTTGATCACCTGATTAGCCAAACCACCACCGAGCGCCTGCCGCTCGCGATAGATGTCCAAATCGTTGCCGCGGGAGAAATAAATCCGCTCAAACGAGCACGAGGTGCGCGGCAGTGACGCGGTGAATTGCGTCGAGGTAATCGTCCCGCGACGTTTCATCACGACGACGTGACCGGGCGTGACTTCTTGCACCTGCTCCACCGCAAGATCGAACACCGTCATCAAGGGCGCACGCTCCGAGGCGAAAGCGATCACTTCATCGTTTTGAAAATAGAACGCCGGCCGGATGCCCGAAGGATCGCGCGCGACGAAGGCGTCACCGTTGCCGATCTGCCCGCACAACGTGTAGCCGCCATCCCATTTTTCCGAGGCGCGCCGAATGACGCGGGCCACGTCGAGGTCTTCGCTGATGCGACGCGAAAGTTCGTCGCCGGCGAGATTCCGCGTGCGCAAGAAGCGATAAATATCCTCGTGCTCTTCATCCAAGAAGAAGCCGATTTTCTCCAAGATCGCCTGCGTGTCCGTGGCGAAGATCGGATGTTGGCCCATCGCGGTCAGCGATTCGTTTAACTCCGTCGTGTTGGTGAGGTTGAAATTACCACAGAGCGCCAAATTGCGCGTCGGCCAAGGCGAGCGGCGAAAATACGGATGGCAGGAGCTGAGACTGTAACCGCCGCTAGTGCCGTAGCGCAGATGCCCCATCAGCAACTCCCCGCCAAAATCGAAATGCTTCTTCACCGTGTCGGCGAATTCAGGATGAATCGTGCCGCCGGCGACCTTTTCGTTGTAGGCACCGAGTAAGGTTTTGAAAATTTTATCGAGCGGATTGCTCTTCACGCAGCGCTCGCGAAACATGAACGGCTCACCGGCGGGCACATCGAGTTTCACGCACGAGACACCAGCACCGTCTTGGCCGCGGTTGTGCTGTTTTTCCATCAGCAGGAACAACTTGGTGAACCCCCATAACGGCGTGCCGTACTTCTCCTGATAATAAGAGAGCGGCTTCAAAAGCCGTACCATCGCGATGCCACATTCGTGTGTAATCCGGTCACTCATAACGGGGTCCAAATCTCGCGCGCAGCGCCGCCCCCGCAGATGGGACGGTAGGGAAACGCTGTTCGCTGCTCGCTACTCATAAAGCCGGCCATCTCGAAGTTCCGCCACGAATCGTCAACGGCTTTCTCCGGCCTGCGTTTTTCCACGCATCCTCTCGCCGCGCGGCGCTCCCTTGACCGCGTGCGCGATGTCACGAAACATCAAATTTTCCGACCATGTTGATTCTCCGCGGCTCCCCCGCCCTTTCTTCCTTTCGCCTGCAAAAACTTCTGGACGGCCTCCATGGCGCCGGCCTGCCCATTCGCGCCATCAGCGCGGAGTTCGTCCACATCGTCGAAACGACTGCCGAGCTCACGCCGGCGGCCCACGCCGTAATTGCGCAACTGTTGACCTACGGCCCACGCCGCGCGGCCCAAACCGTGACCGGTCTCACGCAAATCGTCGCCCCCCGTCCGGGCACGATTTCGCCGTGGTCTTCCAAGGCCACCGACATCGCCCGCATCTGCGGCCTGAGCCAAATCGCCCGCATTGAACGCGTCATCGCTTACACGATCGAGCTCGCCCCCAACACCAAAAGCACGCCGACGTCACTCGCGCCCGCACAACTTCAAGCGCTTCGCGCCAAACTCCACGATCGCATGACCGAGACGGTTTTTGGCGAACTCGAGGCCTGCGCCGCGTTGTTCCGTCAAGAGGTGCCGCGCCCGATGCAAAGCATCCCGGTCCTCGCCGCCGGCCGCGCCGCGCTCGTCGCCGCCAACCAATCCCTCGGGCTCGCTCTCGCCGACGACGAGATCGACTACCTCGTGAACGCGTTCACCACGCTCGGCCGCGATCCCCACGACATCGAGCTGATGATGTTCGCTCAGGCCAACTCCGAACACTGCCGCCACAAAATTTTTAACGCCACTTGGGCCATCGACGGTCAACCGCAAGACCTGTCGCTGTTCCAGATGATCAAGAACACTTACACGCTCCATCCCGAGGGTATTCTTTCCGCCTATAAGGACAACGCCGCCGTCCTCGCGGGCACGCGTGGCGGGCGTTTTTACGTCGACCCACAGACCGGCGAATACGCCGCGCACGAAGAAGACATCCACATCCTGTGCAAGGTCGAGACGCACAATCATCCCACCGCCATTTCCCCGTTTCCCGGCGCCGCCACCGGTTCCGGCGGCGAGATCCGCGACGAGGGCGCCACGGGCCGCGGCTCGAAACCCAAAGCCGGCCTCGTCGGTTTCTCCGTCTCCAACCTCAAACTTCCCGGCGCCATTCAGCCGTGGGAAAAAGATTTCGGCAAACCCGGCCGCATCGTCTCCGCCCTCGACATCATGCTCGAAGGCCCGCTCGGCGGCGCTGCCTTTAACAACGAATTTGGCCGTCCCGCCATCAACGGTTATTTCCGCACGTTCGAGCAAGAAGTGCCCAACGCCCGCGGCACCGAACTCCGCGGCTACCATAAACCCATCATGCTAGCCGGAGGCCTCGGCAACATTAAGGCCGAACACATCCAAAAGGGCGCCATCAACCCCGGCGATCAGCTCATCGTCCTCGGCGGGCCGGCGATGTTGATCGGCCTCGGCGGCGGCGCGGCCAGCTCCATGGCCAGCGGCTCCGGCAGCGAAGATCTCGATTTCGCCAGCGTCCAACGCGACAACCCGGAAATGGAACGTCGCTGCCAAGAGGTCATCGACCGCTGCTGGGCCCTCGGAGCCGAAAACCCCATTTCGTTCATCCACGATGTCGGCGCCGGTGGCATCTCCAACGCCCTGCCTGAACTCGTCAACGACGGCGGCCGCGGCGGCAAATTCCAACTCCGCTCCGTCCCCAACGCCGAGCCGGGCCTGTCGCCTCTCGAGATTTGGTGCAACGAAGCCCAAGAGCGCTACGTCCTCGCCGTCCCGGCGGCTCGCCTCGCCACGTTCCAAGCGCTCTGCGAACGCGAGCGCTGCCCGTTCGCCGTCGTCGGCGAAGCCACCGCCGAAAAGAAACTCGTCCTCGAAGATTCTCATTTCAAAAACACTCCGATCGATCTGCCGCTCGACGTGCTACTCGGCAAACCGCCGCGCATGGCCCGCACCGACGTCACCCTCACGCGTCCGCGCAAACCCCTCGACCTCGGTGAACTCACGCTTCTCGAAGTCGTACAACGCGTCCTCTCGCACCCGACGGTTGCCGACAAGACGTTCCTCATTTCCATCGGCGACCGTACGCTCGGCGGCCTGATTGCCCGCGACCAAATGGTCGGCCCGTGGCAGGTCCCCGTGGCCGATTGCGCCGTCACCGCCGCCGCCTTCGACGTCTACACCGGCGAAGCCATGGCAATGGGCGAACGCACTCCCGTCGCCATCAACGACGCCGCCGCTTCCGCCCGCCTCGCCGTCGGTGAAGCCCTCACCAACCTCGCCGCCGCCCAGATTGGTGAGCTAGGCAAAGTTAACCTTTCCGCCAACTGGATGGCAGCGCCCGCCATCGCTGGCGACGGCGCCGATCTTTACGCCGCCGTTTCCGCCGTCGGCCTCGATCTCTGCCCCGCCCTCGGTATCACGATTCCCGTCGGCAAAGATTCTATGAGCATGAGCACGGCGTGGAAGGAACCCGCCATCGGTAACAAAGAAGGTCTGCACAAACGCGTCACCGCACCCACCTCGCTCATCATCTCGGCCTTCGCCCCCGTCGCCGACATTCGCCTCACGCTCACACCGCAACTCCAGCGCGACGAAGACTCCGTCCTGTTACTCCTCGATCTCGGTCGCGGCAAAAACCGTCTCGGTGGCTCAATCCTCGCCCAAGTCGTTTCCCAGATGGGCGAAGCCCCGCCCGACGTCGACAGCGCGCACGACCTCAAACAATTTTGGGCCGCCATCCAACTCCTCGGCCGCGAGGGCAAACTCCTCGCTTACCACGATCGCTCCGACGGCGGTCTCCTCGCCGCGGCCGCCGAGATGGCCTTCGCTGGCCACACCGGCGTCGACCTCGAAATACTCCACGGCCACAACGTCGACAGCACGCTCTTCAACGAAGAACTCGGCGCCATTCTTCAGATCCGTGCCGCCGACCTAGATTACGTTTCCCAATCGCTCCGCCAACACGGCTTCAAGGCCTGCACCACGCGCATCGGCACGCTCAACCGCGACAACCGCTTCCGTATCAAACGCGGCGGCAAAGTCCTGCTCGACGAAGACCTCTTCGCCCTGCGCGCGATCTGGTCCGACGTCACGCGCCGCATCGCGACGATCCGTGACAATCCCACCTGCGCCGAATCCGAACACCAAATTCGCATCGACCGCACCGACCCCGGCATCACGCCCGTCGTTACCTTCGATGTCACCGCTGCCCCCGCGATTATCACGGGCGCCCGTCCGCCCATGGCCATTCTCCGCGAACAAGGCGTCAACGGCGAAGTCGAGATGGCCGCCGCCTTCACCCGCGCTGGCTTTAAGGCGATCGATGTCCACATGACCGACATTTTGAGCGGCCGCGTTTCACTCAAAGATTTCTTCGGTCTCGCTGCGTGCGGCGGCTTCAGCTACGGCGACGTACTCGGCGCCGGCGAAGGCTGGGCCAAGAGCATCCTGTTTAACGAACGCGCCCGCACCGAGTTCGCGACGTTCTTTCAACGCTCCGATGCCTTCGCCCTCGGCGTGTGCAACGGCTGCCAGATGATGAGCAACCTCCATAGCATCATCCCCGGCTCCGACCACTGGCCGCGCTTCGTGCAAAACCAGAGCGAGCGCTACGAAAGCCGCTACGTTTCCGTGAAAATCGACAACAGCCCGAGCGTCCTTTTTGCCGGCATGGAGGGCTCCGTCCTCCCGATCGCCGTCGCCCACGGCGAAGGCTTTACCGAGTTCAAAGACGCCGCAACGCTCTCACGCTGCGCCACCTCCGGCCTGGTCGCCGCCCGCTTCGTCGATAACCACCACCAACCCACGGAACGTTATCCGCTCAACCCAAACGGCTCGCCCCTCGGCCTCACCGCGCTCACCACGACGAGCGGCCGCGTGACGATTATGATGCCCCACCCCGAGCGCGTCTTCCGCAGCGCCTGCATGAGCTGGACGCCGAAGACCTGGGGCGAAGATTCACCTTGGATGAAGCTCTTTTACAACGCACGCACTTGGGTCGGTTGAGGAGCACAATGGACACCAAGCTTGACCACCAAGCGGCCTCGCTTACCATTTTGTAATGGAAGCTACTGTTAGCAGCAAATTTCAGATTACTATCCCGGCCAAGCTGCGAAAAAAATTCCATCTCAAGCCCGGCATGAAGCTGTTTTTTGACGAACAAGCTTCCGAACTACGGGCGAAACCAAAATACGAATTCGACGTGAAGTCCA